>CANFZA010000052.1 GCA_947451235.1 Methylophilaceae bacterium
AACAGGTTTATTGCCAACAGTAACGGGTTTACTTAGCGGTTTGCCAGTTGCAGGTTTACCAACTGCCGGTTTGCCAGCGGTTGGTGGTCTAAGCTCAGTAACAGGTTTACTAGCACCAGTAACAGGTTTATTGCCGACAGTAACGGGTTTACTTAGCGGTTTGCCAGTTGCAGGTTTACCAACTGCCGGTTTGCCAGCAGTTGGTGGTCTAAGCTCAGTAACAGGTTTATTAGCACCAGTTACAGGTCTAGTAGCACCAGTAACAGGTTTATTAGCACCAGTTACAGGTCTAGTAGCACCAGTAACAGGTTTATTAGCACCAGTTACAGGTCTAGTAGCACCAGTAACAGGTTTATTAGCACCAGTAACAGGTTTATTAGCACCAGTTACAGGTCTAGTAGCACCAGTAACAGGTTTATTAGCACCAGTTACAGGTTTATTAGCACCAGTTACAGGTTTGCTTGCAGTGCGTCACTAAGTTGTATGTTTAATTGGTTGTAAGAAGTATAGTTAACTAATATCAACTATCTATTAATCCTTGATGCTACTCAAGTAGCCTCAAGGATTTTTTATTTATAGGTCAAAGTTTAATGTGATTTAATTTAATTGAATTTTTCAGTGATCTATAAATATTATTCTCACTGCCACTTGCAACATTACCCCGAGCCTTACTTGAGAGCAAATTTTCGATTATGGTAATATTCGGCATGACTAAAAAGAATGAAATTGCTAGTGATTTAGCTGTTGTTGAGAACCACACCCCAATGATGCGCCAGTATCTGAGTGTGTTTTAAAGCCTTTAATATAGAGGCTTCCAGACCACTTAAAACAGAAAGATAACTATAGGCAACTTTTAACGAATCCTGAATGAAGAATTATGCCTATAATTGGCATTATTCACCTACTGCATGTCATGTGAATTTAAAGTCTACTGGAAATGCTTATTTACGTTAGTTTGTAATGAACGCTGCACGAACCAAAGGTGAATTAGACGACATCCTAAAGGCTAATCGTAAGGATGTCAGTCCAAAGGCTAGGCAGTACGGAGAGGGCTTAATTACATCCGCTTATACTCAGCGATTAGCGATTAGAATCCAAGCTAGCTAGTTATGCTAAGATTCAGCCGCACTAATGCTGGCGCGGCTGTCGGCTTTGTGGAAAGCTGATTTGCCTGCCGTCAGGCAGTATCGGGCCACAAGTGGCCATTCAGTTTAACTAATACGGTCGAACTTTACTCTTACAGTTCACCAAATGTTTCATGATACACAATCACATAGCGAACGCTTTCATTATCATAAGAAGTCACTTGATCGGTACACCAGCGTTTATCTTTGGGGGTATAGCAAGGGTATTTAAGCGAATAATGCGTTGTCTCATTTGCGATAACTTTTCGTATGCCCGTTGATATGGACTGGCTATAAACTTTATCGAAGCTAGTTATTGAGTCACAAACCTCTAGATAGTTAACGCCTTCACAAAGTTGCTTCCCGCCACCATTAGTATTAGCAAAAGCTATGTCACGATCTATTAACCAAGACCAGATTTTGCACACGACTAAAATTATCAATAGGCTTGTTATGGTGTTGCATCGTGGTCTTTCTTAATCATTGATCATATCAATTCTAACAATTCATCTAAATACCTGCTTTAAGTAGGCAACTTTGGCATAAATAAAATATCATTTAATGGGTAATATTAATAACATATATACATATATACATATGTATATATGTATATATAATAAGAATTGTAATTTTAAAGTTAAAAAAGCACGTTTTTATGGCAGTCTAATTAACTTTAGACTTAATCATGTCGGGAATGTTATATAGAGTTGGCATTAAAACTACTAAGTAATGTAGATTTTTCGACAACTATCCGCCAGAAATTGTACCAAGCGACTCCTGAATCAGGTCACGCCAGTATTGGCGATATCAACGCAGGCAATGCTATTTTGTCTTTTTGGAAATATACCAGATTAAGGGTGCACGATGAATTTAAATGATTGCAAGGTGGCCTTAATTGGAACTGGTGCATTAAGTCTAGAGCTTGTGGAGTCATTCGGGATAGATCGATTTGTTGCGGCCTATACTGATATTGCTTTCCTTAATCAAGCGCGCATTGATCTTCCCTTATTCTTTAGCATGGGGGCATTATCTGCCAAGGCTAGTCATTATGTGTTGGCCGTGGCTGACCCAAGTGAACGAACCAGACTGTCGGCTCTGCTAGATGAACACGGTATGAAACCTGCTCCGCCAATGATTATGCCTGGAGCTTTAATTTCTCCATCTGCCGTAATTGGTATGGGCAGTGTGGTTGGCCATGGGGTGCAGATTGGCTCCCGCTGTCGCTTGGGAGAACATAACTTCATTATGCATAATGTAGTTATAGGGCATGACACTAGAACGGGTAGGTACGTTACTCTTTGCCCAGGAGTATTTGTTTCAGGATACGTTGATATTGACGAGCGAGTCATAGTGCACGCCAATGCCACTTTAGCCAAGGGGATTAAAGTCGGTTCAGATGTTCTGATTTGTCAGGGTGCATCATGTTTTCGATCAATAGCTTCAGGGTCGCACGCAATTGGTAACCCTGCCAAAATCATGCAACCTATGAAGAAATGAGCTAAATATGTTTGGCGGTAAGTTATTTTAACTGACAGGCCGCTAAGGGGATTTAGTTATCATCTAGTGAAATTAAGTGAACGTCTCCTGTGGGTCGCTAGCTCCGAATTTCAAGGACTGCTTTGAGGTAGTTTCATTCACTTATACCCACAGACCGCTTATATATAGGCTCTTTGAGATGGGTATTAGTACAGAAGGTCAGAAGCAGTCATCAAGACTCTTCTTAGATGGGCTTAAACACCATCCAGTAAATGTTGATGAGTGGAAGTAAAACGGCAATGGCTCCAAATATGTTCCAACGCTTGCTTAACGTCCAATATTCCTCAGGAATTGATTTGGTGTTTTCAAAGTTGCGTGCCATACGAGCTTGTTTAATTTGAGTTGGGATTAGAATCGTAATCCAAATAATGCCAGATGCGATAAAGAGACAACGTCCCCAAGTTAGCCATTGAATGTCCCAAGTATTAGACATAAAAGTATATGCCATAGAATCTCCCGCCGTAATAGCCAACAGAGCACCTGGGGCTGTAAACACAAAATCAGTAAGTGTCACCTGCCGTTGAGCAAAGGCAATAACGCTTGGGTTTTTGGTTTTATCCGCCATAAATTTCCACCATGCGGTCACGATGATATTCCCCATGAGTAAGATGACACCAAAAATATGAATAGACTTTAATGCTAAATATGTATGTTCCATTTCTAACGCCCTCAAGAATCTAAGAATTGAAGTTTACTTTAAAACATAAGTAGCAACAAAGATGCTCCAGCACCATTTGGCATACTAATGCTATCACCGTTGATTTTAGTTCCTACCTTCTAATAAAATCAAACACAAACCTTAGGTATTTTTTACATTAAGGTGACCGTCCGCTTTGGGTCGGAAGTGACGATTTCATCGGTCTGCTTTAGGGGGCGCGTTACGATGATTGCCACAGATCGCTTATAGGTAGATGCATTTCATAAGTAGACGCTAGTAGGAAAAATTCACTTTAGGAGCTGCAATTGTTTTACTGCAATAGATTCAAGCTCTTTAGCTATCCTGTTACTACTTAGTTTGCACTCAACAACCATATCCTCAAGCGCTTTGCGATTATGTAATATCAATCCATCAAAAATTTCATTTGATGTATTTGCAGGCAAGTGAAATTCATGCATTCGGTCTGCGAATTCTTTTTTAGGTGAAGTAATCTTTCCATCACTTACAAGCTCAAGAAAAGAGATGTGAATCTCTGAATTATTCTTCGTGATTTTGGACCTAATAACGCCATCTTTTATATTGAATGTTGAATCGAATCTCGATATATTGATTGTGCCAATATCAGGCACTTCAATTTTGACATTGCAAGATAAAGTCGTGCTGGTTCCTGCAGCAAAATGATAATTTCTAAAGAAATGAAACGGATCAAAATTTTTACGATAGCAAGTTAAGACTTCAGTTTCAAATATCCCTTCAACATGAACGCCATCTTTAATAATGTATTGCATACCAGTAGGTGAGTGATTGATTAGTTCAAGCATTGGCATTAATTTTGATTCATTTTCAATGCCAATCTGTCGGCTAACAAAGTAATCATTCATATGGTCATTAATGGTTTTTGAGTCAAAGTCAGACTTTCCCCAACCGAAGAGCAGGAGATATTGTTTAAGAGTTTTCGATAATCCTCTTAATGCATTGTGATGGGCACCTAGTTCTTCCAAGCTACCATTGCTCCATCCAAAGTGCTTTTGATAATCCTCATAAAAAGAGATAAATACAGGATCTAAGCCTAACATTTTGTTAACACGTATATGATTATCACGGTCCAAATATAACCAACTTGGCGAAGCAAGTAGATGTGCAGGCGCTTGTATTTTTATGGGTAAATTTGGGTTTATGGGGAATATACCTCGGCCAATTTGGCCATGGCGCAGTTCGACATTATCAGCAACACCGCCTAATGCCCTAAATTGATCTAGTATTTCTGAGAATTTCATTTTAATAATAATTTATATCTTTTATATTAAGGTATTATATTTGAATAATACATTAAGGTTTAACGAATGCGGCTTCAAGGCAACCACAATAATAATAGTCAATTAAACCTTGTTTCCAAATCGAGCGGCATTACCTTCACATCTTCAGCTAAGATAAATCACCCACATTTTCTTCACAGTACTATAAGTAAAGTAATCTTGTTTTTAACAATTTTTATTGTGTCTCCTTCAGTCTTTGCGATGCAGATTTTTATTAAAACATTAACAGGAAAGACGATTACATTAGACGTTGAGCCTAGTGATAGTATCGACAATGTAAAAGCTAAGATTCAGGATAAAGAGGGTATTCCACCAGATCAGCAGCGATTGATTTTCGCTGGTAAGCAACTGGAAGATGGTCGAACGCTGAGTGATTACAATATCCAGAAAGAAAGTACTTTGCATCTAGTTTTACGATTACGAGGATCTTCTTTATCCTCTGACTCCTCTATTCAAACTCAGTTGTCAGTCCAGGGTTTGGCAGTACAACAATTTGCAAGTGCGCAGATTAATAATGTTTGGAGTCATTTAGATGCCTTACACCAAGGAGCGACTGGTTCATTAAACCAAGTTTCACTATTCAATAACACAAGTACTTTTGGCCAAGCGGGCACTCAGGTAGCGCAAAATGATCCCGCCTACCAAGCAACTCAACAAGACGTATTAGCGACCAGTCAACTTGAATCCTTTAGCCATAAGCTTGCATCATATTTGCCAGTCAATATGTGGACATCGGGGAGTATTGATTATGGCTCAATGAATACCCTAGGTGGTACTAATCAATTTCATACCAATGGCATTACCTTGGGGATAGACCGAAGGATTAATAACAGCTTTCTTGTTGGTGGTGCATTGGGTTATGGACATAGCAATACTGATATTGATAGACTTGGTTCAAAGACCAACTCCAATCAAAAAACAGGGTCTGTTTATCTAAGCTATCAATCAGCCAATAAGTTGTTGCTTGATGCTGTAGTTGGATACGGGGGGCTAGGTTTTGATAACCTTAGATACTCTGATGTATTGCTTTCTGGAAATAGAAATGGGTCCGTCACATTCGCTGGATTAAAAATAAGCAAGTTGTTCGAGATGAGCCATATAACATTTCAACCTTATTTGAAAGCAGATATGAGTAAGGCTAAATTGGATGCCTATAGTGAAGCGGGGTCATCATTGGCAGCGACATACGATCAAACAGACATAAGGTCTAATAACGTCTCAACTGGCATCAAAATGTTTACTAACATTGCTACATCGAACGGCACTCTAAGGCCGGCAGTGAGCTTTCAGTACGCACATAACTATCTTGGTGATATGACTCAGAATATGTATTACGCCGACACTGGGTCTGGAACGGGCGACGTGGCTTTATCTTTCAAAAGCATGCCAACTGATCTGGGTTCACTTGGATTTGGCCTTACTTACCAAACCCTTAAAAATTCATTCATGAGCTTTAATTACTTGTACTCTCAAGGCTCAAATTCATATCATTCAAATGCACTGAATGTGAATCTTGGGATTAATTTTTAGTATGAACTCTGCCATGATCCGCTAAGTATGAACGTCTGCTATATAGGGTTGGAAGAGACGAAATTAAGTGTCTGCTGTATGCAAAAATATCGTTCGTGATGTGTCAGCAAAGTATATTTCTTCAATGATTTTACTTAGCCGGCATTCATGAAGATGAATAGGGTTGAATTTTAGGTTCGGCTCATAATGAATTGATAAGAACAAGACGTGTTGTCAGTTCAACCAGTTAAAGACTCTGGAGAATTATTATGTGGACTACACCAGCAGCTACAGAAATGAGTTTTGGCTTTGAAGTTACAATGTATGTAATGAACAAGTAATCTGCTTTATCGAATAAAAAGCCTACTCAGAAATGAGTAGGCTTTTTTGTATCTAAAACGCTATTATGTCTCTGAGGCACATGACATATAGAATTAACTAGTAAACTTCTACCATGATTTCGTTTCGTCTTAAAAAGGGCAAAGTCCATGGCGGGTTATATCTTGCTAGCTCTGGACTGTTAATGGGTTTTAGGTTTTTATTAACAATCCAATCATTTAACTCTTTAACTTTCTGACTCATCTTATCTTCGTCTACAAAACCAGAGAACCTAATAACTGCAAATCTCTTTGCAGGTACTTGTTTTATACTTACTTGGGCGTTATTGGGAGTGGGAAGCGTGTCTAAGGTGTATTGACTTGGCATTACAAAATAAACCTTCCAGCCATTCATAACTTTCTGAATACCTACGGGGGTAGTCATTGATATTTTTTTAGATTCTTCTCTAACTGATACTGGTGCAGTCATAGCAATTTTTACACTTTTTCCTGACTGGGTAGTATTGTTTCCAAATATGTAGTCGGCAATTAATCTAAAACCACTGCTAGACGACTCACTCATATCACCATCAACGTGAACTTCGGCAATGATTTTAGGTTGGTACGAACGCAGTTCAAAAGAGTTTTCTTTTTCAATGAGAATAAATTTTGGTTCTTCGATAGCCATAACGGAATTTGATGTAATAAGTGAATATAAGAATGATAATAGCACCGTAAATTTTTTCATTGTATTAAAGTGAGTCCTTAAATGGAAGCTATAGGGCAGGTCTGAATCTTATCGTATTAATTTATATAACTTTGTGCATCAGAGACATAATAGCGATCTAAAATTAGTTAGCAACTTTAATTGTTCAGACCGTCATGGCCGTCCGCTTAGTGTCGGTAGCCACTAAACTCAACGTCTGTTTTAAGGGCAGATTCAATTCACATATCCCCACCGACCGCTTAAGTAGCGGACGCTCATGGAATGCAGTCCAAATTGATTTATAATGAATTTATGAATAAGACTGATTTAGTAGAAAACCACACGCCGATGATGCGCCAGTATCATGGCCTTAAAGCGCAGCATCCAGATATGTTGTTGTTTTACCGCATGGGTGATTTTTACGAGCTTTTTTTTGAGGATGCTGAAAAGGCTTCGCGCTTACTTGGTATCACTTTAACGCATCGCGGCTCTAGCAATGGTCAGCCGATTAAAATGGCGGGTGTGCCTTATCATGCGGCTGAAGGCTATTTAGCCAAGCTCGCTAAACTGGGTGAAGCGGTGGCCATTTGTGAACAAGTGGGCGACCCTGCCACCAGTAAAGGCCCCGTTGAGCGCCAAGTTGCACGTATTTTAACGCCAGGCACCTTAACGGATACCGCTTTGCTGGATGAATCGCGCGATAATCAATTGCTGAGTATTTATCAGTCTGACGGTATGCTTGGTTTAGCGCGATTAAATTTAGCCTCAGGCGCATTTATTTTGAGCGAAATCGCTATAGGTTTACTCGGACAAGAAATTGAACGCATTGCGCCCAGTGAAATCTTGCTAGCAGATGATTTTCAGCATGCGGCAATCAACACCAGCAAAGTGGCCAAAAAACGTTTAAGTCCGTGGCAATTTGACTTTGATAGCGCTTTTAGCACCCTGACCAAACAGCTCAGCACTTATGATTTAAATGGCTTCGGCTGTGCAGATTTAAAGCCCGCTATTTGTGCTGCAGGCGCATTGCTCGACTATGTTAAGCATACACAGCGCACAGCTTTGCCGCATATTAATGCCATTAGTGTTGAGGCGACCAGCGCCTATTTACAGCTAGATGCAGCCACGCGCCGAAATTTAGAAATTGACCTGACTTTACGCGGCGAAACATCGCCCACTTTGTATTCGCTACTTAACACTACGCAAACTGCAATGGGCGCGCGACTTCTAAGGCACTGGTTACACCATCCTTTGCAAGATAGAAACTTAGTCATTAAACGGCATGAAGCCATCGCCGAATTAATTCAAACAGATTGCGTTTCTTCACTCAACCAAGCATTGAAAGCCATAGGTGATATTGAGCGTATCACGGCAAGAATCGCTTTAAAAACGGCTAGACCGCGCGATCTATCGGGTTTAGCGATGAGCTTGCAGCAATTGCCCTTATTACAAAGCCAGTTGCAGGATTTAAAAACTGGTTTGCTATTAACCTTAGGCGCTAGTTTAAGTGCACCTGTTGCGGTTGTACATTTGCTAACAACGGCCATTAAAACTGAGCCTAGCACCGTGTTGCGTGAAGGCGGCGTGATTGCAGATGGCTATGATGCTGAATTAGACGAATTACGCGCATTGCAAAATAATCATGGCGAATTTTTACTGCAATATGAAGCAGCTGAAAAAGAGCGTACCGGCATTAGTAACTTAAAAGTCGAGTACAACAGCGTACATGGTTTTTATATTGAAATGAGCCGCACCCAAGCCGAAAGTGCGCCAGCAGAATATAGACGCCGACAAACATTGAAGAATGTGGAGCGTTTTATTACGCCAGAATTAAAAGCCTTTGAAGATAAAGTACTCAGTGCGAATGATCGCGCATTGGCGCGCGAAAAGATGCTCTATGCTAGGGTGTTAGAGCAGTTGTTGCCATTTATATCAGCGTTGCAAACCAATGCTGGCGCTGTGGCTAGCTTAGATGTGCTGTGTTGTTTTGCTGAGCGAGCTGTTGCATTAAAGTATGTTGCCCCAGATTTCACCACAGAAGCCGGCATTCAAATTTTGAATGGACGACACCCTGTTGTTGAACGAATTTCGGTGGCGGCATCCGGTCAACCGTTTATTGCTAATGACGTGGTACTCAATCCTTATCGCCAATTGTTGTTGATTACCGGACCTAATATGGGTGGTAAATCGACCTTTATGCGGCAAACTGCACTGATAGTTTTGTTGGCACATTGTGGTTGCTATGTTCCGGCTACAGTAGCTAAAATTGGTGAAATAGACCGTATTATGACGCGAATAGGCGCCTCGGATGATTTGGCTGGCGGCAGATCTACCTTTATGGTGGAGATGACAGAAACGGCGAATATTTTGCATAACGCGACCGATAAAAGCTTGGTGCTACTTGATGAAATTGGCCGTGGCACTTCAACTTTTGATGGCTTGAGTTTAGCTTGGGCGGTAGCCAAACAATTATTAGAAAAAAATAAAGCGTATACGCTATTTGCCACACATTATTTTGAACTAACACGTATTGTTGATGAATTTAAATATGCTGCCAATGTACATTTAGATGCTGTGGAGCATGGCAACAATATTGTGTTTATGCACAAGGTAGAAGAGGGCGCGGCCAACCAAAGTTACGGTTTGCAAGTGGCGCAGTTGGCGGGTATTCCTAAAAGTGTGGTGGCCGCTGCTAAACGTAAACTAGTGCAACTAGAGAATAACCAGGTGGCCAATAATACCGCGCAACCCGATATGTTTATGGTCAGTGAGACTGTGGTGGATTTACCGATTCATCCAGCAATAAGCGAATTAGAAGCGATACAAGCGGATGATTTAACGCCTAAACAAGCTTTGGATTTATTGTATAAACTTAAAGATTTGGTAGATAAGGCTTAATGAGTGTTATTACGCAAAATAAATTGTAGCTAATCTTCATGCCGACAGGTGCCGGTAACAAGCGTGATTAAGACACTAGATTCCGTGTCAAGCACGGAATGACAAAACACCTGCCATTGTCATGCCGGCGGAGGTCGGTATCCAGCGGCTTTTGACCACTTTAAGTCACTAGATTCCGAGTCGGGCACGGAATCACAAAACTAATGGTGTTTTGATTTTTGGTTTCTTTGAATTGAAGTTTTTTGAATTAACATTTGTCTAAATTAAAGTTTTTTGAATTGAAAGTTTTTTTAACTTTGTCTAATCAGAAACCCCGCTATATTTCACGATTGCAAAATAAAAAAACGCTCATCACTGAGCGTTTTTTTATCTAACTAATACCTACAAAACTAGTACTAATCAATCTTAGTGGTGATGACCGCCAGCGCCATGTACATGCTCATGTGTCACTTCTTCTTCTAGTGCAACGCGTACATCTTTAACCGTAGCCGTAAACACAACGCGTTCGCCAGCCCATTGGTGGTTACCATCAACAACAACTTTGCCGTCAGCGATTTCTGTCACGGTGTATAAAACAACATCACCAGTGTCGTCTTCGCCTTCAAACTGCATGCCTACTTTTAGTTCGTCCGCAGGAAAAGCAGTCGCTGGTTCAATTTGTACTAATTCTTCATCGTACTCACCAAACGCATCCGCTGGTTGTAAATCAACAATAACGACATCGCCAATATTTTTGCCGTGCATCGCTTCTTCAACCAATGGGAAAATATTGTCGTAGCCGCCGTGTAGGTAAGATACTGGTTCTGCGCTTGATTCAAGCACGTTACCATCTGCATCTTTAAGCTCGTAAGTCATTGTTACTACTGTGTTCATTGCAATTTGCATGTTCTAATCCTAAGGTGTAATTCTGATGTGAGAATTTTTAAAGTTTAACGCTAAATTAATTTTTCAAAATTTTATGGGTAGAATTTTAATCTATTTTTCTATTCATCTCAATCAATGCAATAAGCCGTTATTTAAGATGAATATCATAATTAAGATTTATGTCATTAATAGTTTGTCGTGCTTAGCGACCTCTACCGCCAGTACGATGTTGGCTACCAGTGCTAGGACTAGTGCGTCCAGCGCCACCATTGTTCGCGCTGCCACGGTTGAAATTGCCGTTTGAACTTTTTGGTGAGAATAAAGCTGGCTGAGGCATTGCTTGATGACGCGCCGCTTCTGACATGTTTTTTGTGTTGGCGTTTTGTGAATCACCGCGTGATGAGTTACCTTGGCCGTCTCTAGCTTGGCTATTTGCTGGCCTAGAATTGCGTGTGTTATCGCGCGCGGGTCTGCCTTCTGCATTGGGTGCTGATGGGTTCCTGCCCTGAGTTTGTCCGCGTGGCTGGCTACTATTTCGTCCCGCATTTTGGCCCGCTCCAGCACCTGCCGCATTCCGCGTTTGACCACCACGTGGCGGTCTGCCATGCGGTTGACGTGGTTCGCGTGGCGCTTCAGCTTCAGGGTTTGGATTTGGCGTAAAGCCTTCCACATGTACTTTTGGAATCTCGCGCTTAATCAGCTTTTCAATGTCTTTTAGTAGTTTTAGCTCTTCACGGTCAACTAAAGAAACTGCCGCACCGCTACTGCCTGCACGGCCAGTACGGCCAATTCTATGCACATAATCTTCTGGCACATTCGGTAATTCAAAATTGACCACTTGTGGCAATTGATCGATATCTAAGCCACGAGCGGCAATATCTGTTGCTACCAATACGCGCATGCTGCCATCTTTAAATTGCGCCAGCGCTTTGGTACGAGCACCTTGGCTTTTATTGCCATGAATTGCAGCGGCTTGAATATCATCTTTAATCAGTTTTTCAGCTAAACGGTTTGCGCCATGTTTAGTGCGGGTAAAAATTAATACCTGCTTCCAATCGTGGTGTTTAATCAAATAGCTCATTAATTCACGTTTATGCGTTTGTGCAACCATGTGTACGGTTTGCTCAACCAACTCAGAAGCAGTATTGCGACGCGCCACTTCAACAAAGCCAGGGTTGTGCAATAGACCATCGGCCAAGCCTTTGATTTCATCAGAGAACGTGGCTGAAAATAATAGGTTTTGGCGTTGTTTCGGCAACATGGCCAACAATTTTTTAATGTCGCGGATAAAGCCCATATCTAACATACGGTCTGCTTCATCTAACACTAAAATTTCAACGCCAGATAAATCCACGTTTCTTTGATTGGCATGATCTAGCAAACGGCCCGGTGTGGCGACTAAAATATCCAATGGTTTTTTTAAGCGTGCAATTTGTGGATTAGCATTCACGCCGCCAAAAATTACCGTAGAGGTGAGCGGTAAATATTTACCATAAGTTTTTACAGATTCTTCAATCTGCGCCGCAAGCTCACGCGTAGGCGTTAGCATTAAGCAACGTGGACGACCTTTTACCACTTCTGCCAAAGGTTTTTGGCTGAGTAAATGTAAAATAGGCAGCGTAAAGCCTGCTGTTTTACCTGTGCCAGTTTGTGCGCCTGCTAATAAATCGCCACCACTTAAAACCATAGGAATGGCTTTTGCTTGGATAGGTGTTGGTGAGGTATAACCTGCGTCGTTAATCGCGCGTAAAATCGGTTCCGCTAGGCCTAGATCACTAAAAGCTACGGTGATGATAGTGTTAATGTTAGGTGTGTTTGTTTCAACAGAAATCGTTGGTTCTGTCGATAGGTTTGTTTCAATGGTCAATGTTAAAGCTCCAGCTTTGAAATGTAAGCCGACCTATTACTTATGAAGCAACACCAATCGAGGAAGGCAAATGTAATAATCATTCAAGTGATTTGAAAATCAAGATGATTAAGGGGTAAAGACCGCTACGCTGATTGGTTGGCATAGGGACATGATATTTGTGCTTGGCATTATACGGTAGATTGTGATTAAAGCTAGTTTTGTATTTTTACTCAATGCGCGCGCTTAAATTGGCGCCGCCAAACCCAAGGTGGAATCGGGTTGTCATCCGCCCAAAGCCCTAGCGTTAACCTGCGGGCATTTTTTGAGGCTTTATCAATTTCAACATCGCTGGAATATTGCGCGTAATACCAAGCTAAACCACGCTCAGCTAGGTGCAGGCTGGCGTCTACATTATTACATTGCAATCTGCCTAGTGCGCGATGGTATTTGTCTATGCCTGAAATTTTTACGGTGGCAATAATGCTAGCGCCGTAGCACAAATCAATGAGTGCTCGGCGTGATTTTAAGCCGTAAGCTTGGTTGCGTTCAGGGGCGTCAATATCGGTGAGGCGTAGCTTAAATTCATCTTGAGAATTGTTTGCCTTGCTTGCGTCAGTTGAGCCATATCTGTCTATTCTGCTTAGTTTTACGGTGTCGCCATCATAAACATAAGTGACTATGTAAGTTGAATTTGAGTCAAGCGAGTCTTCAGCATGGCTAAGGGTGGTGGCGAGTAAAAGAAAACAAATTAATGCTAGTCGAAAGCTTGGCATTAATATGAATTTTTGCTGCTATTTCCGTTGTTATTCCCGCTGTCATTTTTAAGGTCAAGCAAACTGTAATAATTAGATGGTTCAAGGACAGTCGGTATAGGTTCTTGCTCAGTATTCGGATGATCTTTACTATAATGCAAGCCACGACTTTCTTTGCGTGAAATAGCACTTTCAACAATTAATTCAGCTACTTGTAATAAGTTACGAAGCTCGATCAGGTCGTTACTCACTTTAAAGTTACTGTAAAACTCATAAACTTCATCACGCAGCATGTGGATGCGATGCAGGGCGCGGCTTAAGCGTTTATCGGTACGCACTATGCCTACGTAGTTCCACATAAAGCGGCGTAATTCATCCCAAGTATGCGTGATTAATACTTCTTCGTCGGCATCAGTGACGCGGCTTTCATCCCAAGAAGGTAGTTGTGGCAAAGCTTTTACAGGCTGACTTAAAATATCTTCCGCGGCTGATTGGCCAAAAACCAAACATTCAAGTAGCGAGTTGCTGGCAAGACGGTTTGCGCCATGTAACCCTGTGCAGGCAGTTTCGCCGATGGCATATAAATTTTTAATATCAGTGCGGCCTTTGTCGTCCGTCATTACGCCGCCACAAGTGTAGTGCGCGGCGGGCACTACAGGAATCGGCGTTTTGCTGATATCGATGCCTAATTCTAGGCAACGTTTATAAATATTAGGAAAGTGATCTTCGATGAAAGCTAAAGGCTGGTGCGAAATATCTAAATAAACGCAGTCTAAACCACGTTTTTTCATTTCAAAGTCTATGGCTCGGGCGACCACATCGCGCGGTGCCAGCTCTTCACGCGCGTCATGCTCAGGCATAAATCGCGTGCCATCAGCTAGCTTTAATAAGCCGCCCTCGCCACGTACGGCTTCGCTGATTAAAAAGGACTTGGCATGCGGATGGAATAAACAGGTCGGGTGAAACTGTATGAATTCCATATTGGCCACACGGCAACCAGCGCGCCATGCCATTGCAATGCCGTCGCCAGTGCTCACATCTGGATTGGTCGTGTAAAGATACACTTTACCCGCGCCGCCAGTGGCTAAAATAGTGTTTTGTGCGGCTATGGTAATTACTTTGCCTGTGCTGTTATCAAGCACGTAAGCGCCTAAGCAGGCGTTGTCATCGTTAGTTTCAATGTTGGCTTCGATTTTTGTGTGGCTAAACTTGCTAGTGGTAATTAAATCGACGGCAATATGGTTTTCCATTACGGTGATATTCGGGTGTTGCTTTACTTTTTCTGACAGTGTAATTTGCACCGCATGACCAGTGGCATCTGCCGCGTGAATAATACGCCTATGGCTGTGGCCACCTTCGCGCGTTAAATGGTAACCACTGTTATCTTGCTCACGAGTAAAGCCTACGCCTTGTTCAATTAGCCATTCCACCGCCTGTTTGCCTTGCTCGGCGACCATTTTAGTAACGGCCGCATCGCATAAGCCGCCGCCGGCAATTAAGGTGTCGTGAATGTGCGCTTCAATAGAATCTTCATCATTTAACACTGCAGCAATACCGCCTTGCGCCCAGTTGCTGGCAGTATCATTAATACTGCGCTTACTGACCAAGCACACTTTTTTGTCTGCGGCAGTCCGCAAAGCGAGCGATAAGCCAGCTAAACCGCTACCAATGATTAAAACATCAAATTGCTGCATAATTTTTGTGGTGTGAAAAGTGTCTGTAGGAGTGTGGTGCAAGGAACTTATGGGAGTGTATCGCTGTCTTGATAAAAGGCAATAGAAACGTTAAGGAAATGCGATGATATACACCAGTAAAATTCAACAATTTGCACAATTAAGCTTTATGCAACCTTCTCTGCAAGGTTATACTTCGATAAATGGAAAAAATAGCATTGAAAAAATTGATGTCGATATTAAACCCACAGGACTTTTGGGCACAGTGACCGTTACTCCAGCTACAGGTAATCGAGAGATTGACCACGAACTCGTCCTTCGCGCACAGGGTGGCGATAAACGCGCCTTCGG
>CANFZA010000053.1 GCA_947451235.1 Methylophilaceae bacterium
CACTTTCAAATGATAGATACAACGATTATTTTATCGGTGCTATTTGCATTCAACCTTACCTTGCCTCTGACTTCGCAGATAGGATTAGTGGTGTTACATTAGATGCACTTTTATCCGGAAGCCCAATAGTCTGTAGCGAAGGGACTTGGACTGCGCGTCAGGTAGATCGATTTAAAGCAGGTATTATTATAAAAAGCACAAGTCCTGCAGACATACTTGATTCAATCGAAAAGATAATAACTGATTATGAGCATTACAGTAAAAATGCACTGATAGCAGGTAAGGCTTTGCAACGAGAACACAGCTCTACCTATCTCGCGAAAACTCTCGCAGATGATTCAATACCAAGTTGACCTAATGCGATCAATTACTCTAAGAAAAAAGCTTTCTTTTCTAAATAAGTTATCATTAACATAAAAAATTAAGGTCTTTTAGTGCATATATGTATTGTGATTGATGCGGAACTTCCAGCTAATAACTATGGGGGGACTGAACGTGTTGTATTTTGGCTTGGGCAAGCCCTTGTAGAATTGGGGCATAAAGTCACGTTTATTGCTCGCGAATCTAAGATACATTTTGCCGCAGTTCAGTTAATTGACAAAACACGAAATATCGAAAGCCAAATTCCATCAGATGTTGATATCGTACATTTACATTCAGGTTTTCCAATGCCAGAAAACATTCCTGCTTGTCAAACCATTCATGGAAACTCCCGTCATTCAGCAACATTTCACCCTAACAGCATTTTTGTTTCACACAACCATGCGCAAAACCATGGCGCTTCGGCTTTTGTACATAATGGTTTAGATGCAAGAAGCTACGGCTCAGTTGACTTTACTTCTAAGCGCGAATCCTTCGTTTTTCTAGCTAAAGCGGCTTGGAAAGTAAAAAATGTGCGTGGGGCAATTCGCGTGGCTAGTCTTGCAGATGCAACCATCGATATTTTAGGAGGGCATAGGCTTAATTTCAAAATGGGGTTTCGTCTAACACTTTCTCAACATGCACGTTTTCACGGAATGGTGAATGACAACGCCAAGGCGCACTTTCTAAACAATGCTAGAGGTCTTATTTTTCCTGTGTTATGGCCAGAACCATTTGGTGTTGCAGTTATAGAAAGCTTATATTTCGGCATCCCTGTATTTGCCACACCTTACGGAGCATTGCCTGAGCTGGTTAACAATGAAGTTGGCTACCTATCAAATGATGCCAAACAACTAGCGGATGCAGCAGCTCAATGGGCGTCTTTTGATAGGCGTTTAATTCACTCATGGTGGCAGGAAAACTTTACGGCACAAATAATGGCAAAAAAATACTTGGAGTATTACACCTCAATTCTAGATGGGCAAAACTTACATACAGACGTTATTTCTTGTATGCCGGTAAGGCAAGCAAAATTACTAAGCTGGATCAATTAGCATTTGATATAACTCAAAACCTTGTGTAATAAAGCTCAATGACTACTTCAACTATAGCGCATCGTAATATAATGACGTAATGCGAATTCTTATAGTAAAAACCTCGTCCATGGGAGATGTAATTCACAACCTACCTATCATCCGCGACATACATTTTCACTTCCCCAATGCGATTATTGATTGGGTAGTAGAAGAAGGTTTTGTAGATATTGTGAAATTACATCCAGAAATAACAAATATAATTCCCATTGCTTTTAGGCGATGGAGAAAATCTTTATTTAGTCGCAAAACCATAGCTGAGATTTCATCGGCGATTAATCATCTACGCCAAACCCAATACGATTACATTATTGACTCGCAAGGGCTACTCAAAAGTGTATTGATTACGTTATTGGCACATGGGCCTAGTTATGGGCGCAGCTGGAAAACAAACCGCGAGGCTTTTGCCTCACTGTTTTATCGACATCGTTTTGAAGTACCATTTGAGCAACATAGTGTGGGCAGAAATCGCCAGTTAACGGCCTTGGCCTTAAGTTATCCAAACCCAAGCAATAGCCCAGATTATGGGCTAGCTAGTACCCATCTAGCAAAAGCAGTAAGCCCAGCACTTAAGCTACCTAGTAATTTTGTATTGGGCTTGCATGCAACTAGCCGAGATTCAAAACTTTGGCCTATTGCCAATTGGATTGAAGTCGGTCAATCTTTAGAAAAAATGGGAATTTCGCTATTATTGCCATGGGCAAATAATAGCGAGTTTGAGCGGGCAAGCACTATTGCCAAACAACTTAAGTTTGCCCTTGTATTACCCAAATTGAGCATCCAAGCACTTGCTGAAATAAGTGCAAGCGCAAAGGCCGCGATTGGCGTTGATACGGGCTTAGTTCATTTGGCTGTTGCGCTTAACATCCCAAGCATTGCCATTTACACGGACTCAGAACCCGCACTTAACGGCGCTTTAGCCGCAGAAAATCAAATAGCCTTTAATTTAGGAGCTAAGGGGAAAACCCCTAGTCCAAAGGAAGTGCTCACGGCCTTTAAAAATTTGTTTGTATGAGCTACCGAAAAATCTAAACGCAGCTAAATTAGAGCCCGCCCCAACATTGCCTCTAATACCTTTAAAGGCGCTGTTTCAGGTCGCTTCAGCCCACTCACTGGCAATGAAAATGTCTGCTCCATCATATATTGGCCAGACATCGCAGCATGTAGCACTTGATCAGAATAAACAATCCATGTTGTGCCTGGCATAAAGTTTACCCATTGCTGCGGGGCATTTTTTTGGTAATCAATATCGCCTTTGACTAAATCATGTAATTGCAGCATGCGGTGATCATATTCAGTGCGGGTTCTTTTGGTAATGTGCAATTGCTTCATTAACCAGGCTTGCATAGGCATTAAGGCTTTTGTTTTAGGCAAAAATTTTGCCGCCATCTGCCCAAATGGCTCGCCTACTCGCCAAACTCTGGCCTGACCGGATGGATTAGCGTTATTGAACACTCGTAGCAATCGCGTGCCTTGGGTTGGGTTAGATGGAAAAGCATCCGCATGTAAGCGCGTATCATCTTTTCGATACGAGCTGACTCTAGCTTCCACTTCAAATGGCCTAAAACTGGTATTGGCAACGGTTAAGTTTGGGGTGTAGCTTGGAAAGAGTTTGCTAATCAGTTGTTCAGATTGATTGGCGTATCGCTGTATCATTGCGCGCATTGAAGCCAAATCATCATCTGTGCCTATGGCGCCTCTTAGGCCGCCGTTAGGTCTCAATGAAATATTTTTAGAATTTTTATCAGACCAGTTTTCTGAAAGAAATCGCTGTTCTTCTGGCAATAAATTGAAAGCCAGTTGCGGCAATACAATCACCGCGCCGCCTTCTAAAGCTTCTAGCAACTGCTGATTGATTGATAAATCAAGGGAGGGGTTCCACTGATTAATTGCAAATTCTCTGAGTAAATCCATACGTTCTTTCTCGGTATTTTCAAGCAGTAGTTTAAATTAATATTGGGTGCAAGTAGTTATAATACGCGTATGTCTAAGCTATTATTTACCATTATAAGTGTTGTGCTCGCTTTATTTGCACGGTTGCCATTACCCATCGCACACGGTTTAGGGCGGTTAATTGGTTGGTTAATCTACCTTTGCTCACCAAGTTATGCCAATCAAATCAAACAAAATATCAAACAAGCTAATATCACGCAAGCTAGCAAAAGCGATAACAATCTACTTAGTAACATCATTGCCGAATCTGGTAAAGCCATCCTTGAAACCTTGCTGATTTGGTTGAGGCCTAATCAACATTTACTGCCCTTAGTCAAAAAATGTGACGGCTGGGATCAGGTCGAAATTGCGATCAATCAAGGCAAAGGTTTAATATTTCTGACGCCGCACTTAGGTTGTTTTGAAATTACTTCACGCTACTACGGTGCACACCACCCGATGACTGTACTTTACCGCGCGCCTCGTAAGGCATGGCTAATGCCGCTCATCAACATTGGTCGAGAAAGAGGAGGCATTACGCTAGCACCCGCCAACGCCAAAGGGGTTAAACAATTACTACAGGCGCTCAAACGCGGCGAGGCCATAGGCATGCTTCCAGATCAAGCGCCTTTAGAAGGTGAAGGTGAATGGGCGCCATTTTTTGGTCGTCAGGCTTACACCATGACTTTGGCCTCTAAGTTAGCGCAAAAAACGGGTGCGCAAGTGTTTATGGCATTTGGTGAGCGCTTAAGCTGGGGGCGAGGCTATCATATACATATTCGCCCGATTGAAATGGGTGGAATTAATTCAGCCGAACGCTTGAACAGCGAGATTGAACGGACAATTACGCGATGTCCTGAGCAATATTTGTGGATGTACAATCGTTATAAAGTACGAAATCAGCCACCGCCACCGCCTATAAAATAAGCAAGTTTCACTATACAAATGCTTAAGCTAAATAATTAACCATTATTTTAAATCTTGAACTTGAGATTTTTTAAGCCGCCCCCATTAATCAACGTACAGAATAAAATAACTGAGGATGCTTCATGACTGAAAACACACAAGACTCACAAGCTGCAGATTTACCAAGCGAAGAAACGCAAGTTGAAGTAGATCTACAACAAAGCGGCGCCGCCGGTTCGTTAGACGAGCGCATTGGTGAATTAGAAACCCAACTTGCTGAAGCGCAGGCGTCGGTTTTATACATTAAAGCAGATGGCGAAAACATTCGCCGCCGTGCGACTGATGATATCGATAAAGCACGTAAATTTGCTTTAGAAAAATTTTCGAATGAATTATTGGCCGTTAAAGATAGCTTAGATGCGGCCTTGCTAATTGAATCTGCAGATGTTCAAAGCTATAAAGATGGCGTTCAAATTACCACTAACCAACTAGCTTCTGTGTTTGATAAATTCAACATTGCTGAAGTTAATCCGGTTGGTGAGAAGTTTGATCCAAACAAACATCAGGCTATTAGCATGTTAGATAGCGATCAAGAACCAAACACAGTGTTGACAGTATTACAAAAAGGCTACACGTTGAACGACCGCGTGTTACGTCCAGCCTTGGTGATGGTGGCTAAAGCGAAATAAAAACTAAGCAAGACTTAGCTACAAATTTGCATTAAACCAAGCTTATTTGCAAACCACTTGAAATTAGTAAATTAAACGCCATTGTTACAACATGGTTTAAAAAATCGCCAGATAAGTTAAATCGCTAAACATTTAAAATTAAAGATTTGGCTTAACGCTGGTTAAATTAACATTAAAAAAGGAATAAGAATTATGGGTAAAATTATTGGTATTGACTTAGGTACAACGAACTCTTGCGTAGCGGTAATGGAAGGCGGCAAGCCACGTGTTATTGAGAACTCTGAAGGTACACGTACTACCCCTTCAATTATTGCTTATCAAGAAGATGGTGAAATTTTAGCTGGTGCTCCAGCAAAACGCCAAGCGGTGACTAATCCAAAAAATACACTTTATGCGGTTAAACGTTTAATCGGTCGCCGTTTTGACGAAAAAGAAGTACAAAAAGATATTGGTTTAATGCCTTACACGATTGCTAAAGCTGATAACGGCGACGCATGGGTAGAAATCCGCGGCGTTAAAATGGCACCGCCACAAATTTCTGCTGAAGTTCTTCGTAAAATGAAGAAAACTGCTGAAGATTATTTAGGCGAAGAAGTGACAGAGGCCGTGATTACTGTGCCTGCTTACTTTAACGATAGTCAACGCCAAGCTACAAAAGATGCTGGCCGTATCGCTGGTTTAGATGTTAAACGTATTATCAACGAGCCTACTGCTGCTGCACTTGCGTTTGGTTTAGATAAACAAGAAGGCGATCGTAAAATTGCTGTGTATGACTTAGGCGGCGGTACTTTTGACGTTTCAATTATTGAAATTTCTAACATTGATGGCGAACATCAATTCGAAGTACTTTCAACCAATGGCGATACCTTCTTAGGCGGCGAAGACTTTGATAACCGTTTAATCGACTTTTTGGCTGATGAGTTCAAAAAAGACAATAACGGCATGGATTTACGTAATGATTTATTGGCAAAACAACGCCTTAAAGAAGCGGCTGAAAAAGCGAAAATTGAGCTTTCTGGTGCTACGCAAACTGAAGTTAATTTACCGTACATTACTGCCGATGCAACTGGTCCTAAACACTTAGTGGTTAAAATCACACGTGCTAAATTAGAATCACTAGTAGACGATTTAATTGAGCGCACTATGGCTCCTTGCCGTACTGCGATTAAAGATGCTGGCGTTTCAATTGACGATATTACCGATGTGATTTTGGTTGGCGGTCAAAGCCGTATGCCTAAAGTGCAAGAAAAAGTAAAAGAGATTTTTGGTAAAGAGCCACGTAAAGATGTAAACCCTGACGAAGCGGTAGCGGTTGGTGCTGCAATTCAAGGTGGCGTACTAAAAGGTGATGTTAAAGATGTGTTGTTACTTGATGTAACGCCATTGTCTTTAGGTATCGAAACATTAGGTGGCGTGATGACTAAAGTCATCAAGAAAAACACGACGATTCCTACTAAAGCTTCACAAACGTTCTCTACTGCTGATGACAACCAAAATGCGGTTACGATTCAAGTGTTGCAAGGTGAGCGTGAATTAGCGTCTGCAAACAAGAGCTTAGGTCAGTTTAACTTAAGCGATATTCCACCAGCACCACGTGGTATGCCACAAATTGAAGTGACTTTTGACATTGATGCCAACGGTATTTTGCACGTTTCTGCTAAAGACAAAGCAACGGGTAAAGAAAACAAAATTACCGTTAAAGCAAACAGCGGTTTAAGCGAAGCTGAAATTCAGCAAATGGAAGAAGATGCCATTAAGTACGCTGACGAAGATCGTAAATTACGCGAACTTGTAGACGCGCGCAACGCTGCTGATAGCATGGCACATTCAGTGAAAAAATCATTAGTTGAGCATGGCGATAAATTAGAAGCTGCTGAAAAAGAAGCGATTGAAACTGCGCTTGCAGCGGTTGAAGATGCCATGAAAACAGATGACAAAGACACCATTGAAGCTACAACCAATGCGTTGACTGAAGCCGCTCAAAAACTAGGTGAAAAAGTCTACGCTGATCAACAAGCCCAAGCCAATACTGAAAGCGCAAAACAGCCACAAGGCGAAAAAACAGTAGATGCAGAAGTGGTTGATGCTGAGTTTGAAGAAGTTAAAAAAGACTAATATTGAACGCTATTATTAATACTTAGGCTGTATTGCAATAAACCAGTGCAGTAAACAAGTGCAATAAACAAAAGCCACGACCTTCGTGGCTTTTGTCTTGCATAAATCAGCTTTTTCATTTAAGTAATTGGATTAACAATGGCTACAAAAAGAGACTATTACGAAGTATTAGGCGTTAACAAAGACGCTAGTGAAGAAGATATTAAAAAGTCTTATCGCAAACTAGCGATGAAATATCACCCAGACCGCAACCCAGATAATCCAAAATCAGAAGAACAGTTTAAAGAGGCGAAAGAAGCCTATGAAATGTTATCTGACGACCAAAAACGTGCTGCTTATGACCAATATGGCCATGCCGGTGTAGAACAAGGTGGTGGCGGTGCAGGTTATGGTGGTGCTGGCTTTGGTGATGCGTTTGGCGATATTTTTGGCGATATTTTTGGTGGTGGCGGCACGCGTGGTGGACAACGTAATAATGTATATCGCGGCGCAGATTTACGCTACAACATGGAAATTTCACTAGAAGATGCAGCGAAAGGCACAGAAACAAAAATTCGCATACCAGTGCAAGCCACTTGTGACACATGTAAGGGTTCTGGCGCACGCCCTGGCACGCAACCAGTCACTTGTACCACTTGTGCTGGCCATGGCCAAGTACGTATGCAGCAAGGCTTTTTCTCTGTGCAGCAAACTTGTCCAAAATGTCATGGTGGCGGCAAAATGGTCAAAGACCCTTGCCCAACCTGTAGCGGTGCGGGACGTTTAAAACAGAATAAAACACTGTCAGTTAAAATTCCTGCAGGCGTGGATGAAGGTGATCGTATTCGCTTAAGTGGCGAAGGTGAAGCTGGCGTTAATGGCGGTCCAACCGGTGATTTATACGTTGTGGTGCACCTAAAAGAACATGCAATTTTCCAGCGTGAAGGTGGCAATTTACATTGCGAAATGCCAATTAGCTTTAGTACTGCAGCACTTGGCGGCGAAATCGAAGTGCCAACTTTAGGTGGTTCTGCCAAAATGAAGATTCCGGCAGAAACACAAACTGGCGGCGTTTTCAGGTTGCGCGGTAAAGGCATTAAACCGCTACGCTCGTCTGACCATGGTGATTTAATGGTACATGTAGTGGTGGAAACACCAGTTAAACTAACGAATCGTCAAAAAGAGTTATTGCGTGAATTTGATGACAGTACGCAAGCTGATTCTGGAAAACATAGCCCTAAAAGTAAGGGCTGGTTAGATAAAGCTAAAGACTTTTTTGAGTAATTTTTAGAACGTTTTTTATAAACTTAAAAGTTTGAAAGATCTTATTAAGCGTATAAATTAGAAATAGTTGCCTAAACAAAAGCCTGCAATTGCAGGCTTTTGTTTAATCTGGAAGGCTAAATTGAATCGCAAGCAACTCTGCGTGAGTATCGACAAAATCTTCGTAATGCTTACCCTGCGTTTTTTCATACCAATAGCGGCTGTTAAACTCATCGCCTTCGATTTTATGCAAAACCGCATGCAACCAGTTGGCCGTATTTGAGCTGAATGCCTGTGCAATCTTATGCGCACCATGCCAGTCACTATTGAGCGCAGCCTCTACGGCTAACATCATTTCAGATTCATTCATCAAAATACTTTATTTTCTTGTGTCTAGGCAGATTTTTTAATTGCGCTTCTGCAACGCTGGCACTTGATCGGTCTGGGTAGGCTTTTGAAGCCATTATTTCGATGGGTGGATTAGCTCTCGTATAACGCGCACCCTTACCTGAAACATGCGCGGCAAATCTGGCTTCTAAATTATTGGTAATTCCCGCGTAGTAAGCACCGTTATTACACTTTAATAAATATAAAACCCAGCACATAGGCTTAAATTAAATAGACTACAGTTTGATTAACTAGAACTTAATAGACCTAACCTTAAAACGTACCAGCCTGTATAAATTCAACTTTATAGCCATCAGGATCCTCAACAAAGGCGATAACTGTCGTGCCGTGCATCATAGGCCCAGCCTCGCGTACCACTTTACCGCCGGCATTTTTGACGGCTTCACAAGCTTTGTAAGCATCATCCACTTCTAGCGCGATATGGCCGTAAGCTTTGCCTAAATCATAGCTTTCAACGCCGTAATTGTAAGTAAGTTCAAGTACTGTGTTTTCACTTTCTGCGCCGTAGCCTACAAAAGCGAGGGTGAATTTACCGTCAGGGAAATCATGCTGACGTAGCACTTTCATGCCTAGCACCTCGGTGTAAAATTTAATAGATCGCTCCAAATTACCGACACGGAGCATGGTGTGTAGCATACGCATATTGAATATCCTGGCTTATTGACTAAGTTTGATTACTAAATTTAATTACAGTGATTATTTTGCAGCAGTTAACTTATAGTATTTTGCTAACAATTGTTCTTTATTTTCGACCACATCTGGGTTGAATGGAATGCAATCAATCGGGCAGACTTCTTGGCACTGTGGTTTGTCGTAATGGCCTACGCATTCAGTACATAAATCCGGGTTTATTTCGTAAATTTCTTCACCCTGATAAATGGCATTATTAGGGCAAGCCGGCTCGCACACGTCACAATTAATGCATTCATCGGTAATCATTAAAGCCAAAATCAGTCTCCTAACTTCAGCTTAATCGCTTCTTCAACGGTGGGCGACACGAAGGCATGTACATCGCCGGCTAGTGTTGCTACTTCGCGAACTAGGCTAGATGAAATAAACATAAACTGTTCTGAAGGCGTTAAAAACAAAGTTTCAAATTCTGGGTAAAGTTTACGGTTCATGCCGGCTAATTGAAATTCATATTCAAAATCTGAAGTAGCCCGCAAACCGCGTATCACCATTTGTGCATTTTGCGCCTGCACAAACTGCATTAACAAACCAGAAAAACCTAATACTTCCACGTTTGCTAAGTTTTTGAAAACAGTTTTAGTCATGTCTACACGTTCATCTAAACTGAACATGGTGCGTTTATTTGAGCTGCCGGCAACGGCCACAATGACTGATGGAAATAAATCTGAGGCGCGGCGGACTAGATCTTCATGACCAAGAGTGACTGGGTCAAAAGTGCCGGGGTAAACTACTTTTAGGGATTTATTCGTCATGGGCTAATTTTAGCAGATGATAAAAAACATTGCCCGCTTTGCTTTGTTTAACCACTTGCCACTTTTCGGCTAGCGCAGCATCTGTTGCTAACGCATATTCGGCTTCAACGTAAACATAGGCATCAGGATGCAAATGCTCCGCCACTAGCGGCAATGTTTTTGCTAACCATTGCTGATGGTAAGGCGGGTCTAAAAATACCAAATTAAATTTTTCAGTATTGCGACTTAAAAATTTAAGCGCATCTTGGTGATAAATTTGCGCCTGCTCGGCTATTAATAGCTGTTTATTTTCCATTAAGGCTTGATAAGCCGGCGTAGAATTTTCTACAAGAGTTGCCGACAAAGCGCCACGTGAAAGCGCTTCAAAACCCATCACACCGGTGCCGGCAAATAAATCCAAGCACGTTAAGCCGGTTAAATCTTGGCCTAACCAATTAAACACAGTTTGGCGCACGCGTTCTGGGGTCGGCCTTAATCCAACTGAATCGGGAAATTTAATGACGCGACTGCGCCATTCGCCTGCATTAATACGTACTGCATTGAGTTTGGGTGTTGCCATATTAGTAATATACGAGCTTGTTTGAAAAGACCTGCATTTTACTACTTATAAGCAAGCTCACAAAACCCGCCACTATTGATCGAGTTGGCTCAAAGTGGCGGGAATTATAAAATTTACTTCGCGTCAGGATCACCCACAATTACAGTCACAAAGTTTGCCGGTTTTAACCTACGATTAAATGCTTCTTTAATTTGTGCGGTCGTCACACTGGCTACTTTTTTATTGTATTCATCTAAATAATTAAGCGGCAATTTATAAAAACCTATCACCGCTAAATAATCCAAAATCTTGCCGTTGCTATCAATCCGCATTGGGAAACCACCGATGATGTTAGCTTTAGCGGCGATTAATTCTTTTTCAGTCACGCCATTTTTCAGGAATTTATCTAAGGTTTCATGCACCAATTTAAGTGCAGCATTGGCTTGGTCTTTTTTAGTTTGCAAACCAATTTGAAAAGGACCTAACTCTGCCATCGGCATAAAAAAGCTGTAAACACTGTAAACAAGGCCACGCTTTTCGCGTACTTCTTCAGTTAGGCGCGACACGAAACCACCACCCCCTAAAATATAATTACCGACATACAGCGGAAATAAATCTGCGTCACCACGTTTAATACCCGGGTAGCCTAATAAAATATGCGATTGTGATGCAGGGTGCGCAATACGCTGTTCCACTGGCGCCGTCGGATATTCAACTTTAGCAATTGGGCTGACATCGGCAGATTTAGGCAGGCCATTGCTGATATTTTCGGCAATATTATTCGCTTGCTCGCGGGTTAAATCACCAATCACAGCAATCACCGCGCCTTTTGCACCGTAATGTTTATTGTAAAAATCTTGTAAATCTTCACGTTTGATATTGCCTACGCTTTCAACTTCGCCACTGCCATCTAAGCTGTATGGATGCTTGCCGTACATGGCGGTCATAAAGGCTTTATTGGAAATACTTTCAGGCTGAGTGGCCGATTCTTGCAAGCCGGAAATAATACGGGCTTTTTCACGCGTTAATACAGCTTCAGGGAAATCAGGTTTTTGTAATACTTTGGCAAAAACTTCTAAGGCTTGCGCTTGTTCGCGCGCACTGCTTAAAGTGCGTAATTTAAAAGAAGCTCTGTCTACATCAAAATCACCGCCTAAAATTGCGCCTATATCGGCCATTTTATTAGCGATCACTTCATCGCTCATGCCGGCTGCACCTAGCGCCATCAAGTATCGAGTAATGCCAGCAAGGCCAGATTTCTCAGCGCTATCGCGCGCACTACCTGCCGCAAAGTTAACGCTCAAATCGACAATTGGTAAATCGTGATTTTCTACGAAGTACACTTCAGCACCGGCGCTTGTTTGCCATTGTTGAATTTTTACTGCGGCATTGGTATTAAAAGCCACCAAACTACTTATTACAAGAATTAATATTTGAATTTTTTTCATCTTATTACCTTAACTGGATTCCTTTTGCCGGTCTAAGTGTCAGTGGTTTTGCAATGACCTTATTCGGAGGAAAATAAAGAACTTAAAAAATAGCTAATTCGATCAATTTCAAACTGCTAAGCAAGACTAGGCGCGCAATGCCGACGTGTACGATAAGTACACGAGAAATTGTGCAACAACGCATTGCAACATACGACTTTTCAAGTGCTTCGCACTTAGAAAATCGGAGTGCCCGTGGTGCGCAGATTGAAATTGAGCCTTAATGCACATGCGGCTTACCTTTAGGCTTCGCATTTGGATCCATAGGCTGTGGGTCTAAAGTGGCAATAGTCAGATTATCTTGCAGTAAATATTTTTTAGCCACTGCTTGCACTTGTTCTGGCGTTACCGCACGTAATTTTGCTGGATATTCATCTAAAATTTTCCATGAAAAACCGATACTTTCTACCGTACCAATTTGCATGGCTTGATAAAACATAGAATCGCGTTGATAGACATCAGCGGCAATAACACCAGCTTTTACTCGGTCTAGCTCTTCAACCGTCACGCCCGACTCTTTTACTTTTTCGATTTGAGCCAATAGTGCCGCTTTAAGCTCGGCAACGGTTTTACCTTCGCTAGGCGTACCATCCAACTCAAACAAACTTAAGCGACCGCGCGACAATAAATCGTAACCGGCGCTCACATCAACCGCAAGTTGTGTTTCACGCACAAGGCGTTGATTAAGCCGTGCAGCTGGATTACCACTTAACACGCCAGCAAGCACTTCTAAGGCATACGGCTCCCAATCTTGTTGTGGATTATTAACCGCAGGTACGTGGTAGCCCATCAGCAAATAAGCCTGTTTGGCTGGCGCTTTTACAATAATATTACGTTCGCCAATTTGCGCAGGCTCAACTTGCGGCTTGCGTGCTGGTAGCGTTTTTGGTTTAAGCTTACCAAAATATTGTTCAGCTAACTTGTGTACCTCTTTAGCGTTAACATCGCCCACCACCACTAAAGTCGCGTTGTTGGGTGCGTACCAATTGTGATACCACTCACGCGCATCTTCATAAGTCATGTTTTCTAAATCGTTCATAAAGCCAACCACAGGCCTTGCGTAGGGATGTGCGCGATAAACTGTGCCCTGAAAAGCCTCATTCACCATCGCCTGCGGCTTGTCTTCAGTACGCCAGCGACGTTCTTCCATCACCACTTTAATTTCTTTATCAAATTCGACTTTAGTGAGCTGTAAATTCGCCATACGATCAGCTTCTAACTTGAAAGATAACGGTAAGTGCGATTTTTCTAGCTGTTGAAAATAACAGGTGTAATCTGAGCTGGTAAAAGCGTTTTCTTTACCGCCTGCAGCGGCGATTAAGCGTGAGAATTGTCCAGCGGGTACTTTTTTAGTCCCTTTAAACATCATGTGTTCAAGCACATGCGCCACGCCTGTTTTACCATTCACTTCGTCAATACTGCCAGCGCGATACCACACTTGCGAAACCACTACCGGCGAGCGATGATCTTCTTGTACGATGATTTTTAAGCCGTTTTTAAGTTTAAATTCTTCTACAGCGGCCTGTGCAAAGCTAGTAAATAAGCTGGCTAGCACCGTGCACACAATCGCTGTATTGCGCATTACTACTGTTTTTTTTATCATTACTCAATGACTTCCTGAAATTCATTAATCAATTGTAAATAAACCATGACTATTCACGCCCATGTAAATGACCCAACATTTGCGTGTTTAGTTCTAACTGTTGACTTCATTTTACATGCCGCTTCACAACAAACGTGCAACAAACGCGCAAGCACGCCAGTTTACGCTAAAATAGCTGGATTCTTTTCAGTGCGAAATTATGTTTAATATTTTCAAAAAAACACCAGCGGCGGCCAGTGATACGCAAGAACAAGTGCAGGATCAAGAACAAGCTAAACAAAACATAACGCCTGCCGCACCGCTGAGCTTTACCGAACGCCTAAAACTCAGCTTGAGCAAGACGCGTAAGCAGCTAGGCAATCAACTTGCCAGCCTGTTTGGTGGCGGCAAGATTGATGCTGATGTTTACGAAGAGCTTGAGACAATTTTAATTACCTCAGATGTAGGCGTTAACGCCACAAAAAACTTATTAGCCGATATTAAAACGCGTGTTAAAGTCCAAAGCTTAGACGATACTGCGCAGCTTAAAGCCGCCTTAAAAGACGCAATGTCAGACTTGCTTACGCCTTTACAAGTGCCGCTCAATACTAGTGGCCATAAACCCTTTGTTATCATGCTAGCAGGCGTGAATGGCGCAGGTAAAACCACCACTATAGGCAAACTTGCGCATGCATTTCAAGCTGAAGGTAAAAGCGTATTAATTGCCGCTGGCGATACTTTTAGAGCTGCTGCCCGTGAGCAATTACAAATATGGGGCGAGCGTAATGGCGTACATGTGGTTTCGCAAACCAGTGGCGATGCCGCTGCCGTAATGTTTGATGCGATTAACTCTGCTATTGCTAAAAATATTGATATTGTATTAGCCGATACCGCTGGCCGCCTACCCACACAAATGCACTTAATGGACGAAATTGCCAAAGTAAAACGCGTGATGGACAAAGCACTTCCTGGCGCTCCGCATGAAGTGCTGTTAGTGTTGGATGCCAATACTGGCCAAAATGCCGTTAATCAAGTAAAAACCTTTGATGATGCGCTAGGCGTAACAGGTTTGGTGCTAAGTAAATTAGACGGCACAGCTAAAGGCGGCGTCATTGCGGCCATTGCTGAGGCACGCCCTATTCCGATTCGTTATATTGGCATTGGCGAGGCGATTGATGATTTAAGGCCGTTTAATGCAAGTGATTTTATTGATGCGATGATAGATTGATCGCCTTAATTTAGGCGTAAACCATTAAGCGTAAAACATAGCGAGTCTTATAAAGTAAAAGCATGATTAAATTTGACCAAGTGACCAAGCGCTACCCAGGTAGCGACGAGATATTAAAGAATGTAAGCTTAAATATTGAAGCTGGCGAATTAGTGTTTGTCACTGGTCATTCTGGCGCGGGTAAAAGCACCTTACTTAAACTGATTGCCGCC
>CANFZA010000054.1 GCA_947451235.1 Methylophilaceae bacterium
AACTGACTGGCGATTATGTACGTGCCACAAACCTAAATACAGGCGAAGCATTACCGAGAATTGCACCGTTAAGATTAGGCGTAGGTTTGCATTATGAAAAGAATAACCTTGGTGCTAGGTTGGATGTATTGCATGCCTTCGCGCAAAATCGTACAGCCAACAATGAATTAGCCACCGATGGTTACACCAATTTAAGCGCGCTATTATCGTACAGACTGCCGACCAAGTTGAATGTAGAGATTTTTGCTAAAGCGAACAATTTACTGAATCAAGAAATTCGCGAGCATGCGTCGATTTTGAAAGATATTGCCCCGCAAGGCGCGAGGGCTATATTGTTTGGTTTGCGTAGTGATTTTTAAATAACGACCGTTAAATCTAAGCCGCCAAAATTATTGACCTTAAATCCGCCCAACAAAACCCTAAACCTAGGGTAGGAGCGGATTTATCCGCGAAAAAGTGGTGAATTTACGCCATTTTTCGCGGATAAATCCGCTCCTACAATATCTTTGTGCAATAGTAACGAAGGCTTACGACAATAGCAACAAACCCCAAACCACTGCAAGAATAAGCAAAGCGCAAAATACCGCCGCACTGCCAATATCTTTGGCTTGCTTGGCCAGCATATTATGTTCAGTCGAAGTATGGTCAACGGCAGCCTCAATCGCTGAATTTAATAATTCTACGATTAACACCAATAATACGCTCGCTATCATCAGCGCTTGTTCAATCGGGCTTTTGCCTAAGTAAAATGCCAGTGGGATCAACACCACCGCTAAAACCACTTCTTGCCTGAATGCATCTTCATGCTTAAACGCAGCTTTAAAGCCTTCTAGCGAATAACCACAAGCGTTAATTAAACGGCGTATGCCCGTTTTTCCTTTAAAAGCACTGGCATCTAAATGCTTAGACACTTGTGAATGTTGAGAATCATTTGATTGATCGTTACTTGAAGTTTGCATCATAGACTTTCTAATTATTAACTTTGTAATAGGGGGCTTCTAATCAAGGACTTTTTAATCAAGAACTTTCTAATTAAGATCTTTTAGTATTAAAACGTAGATTTTTAATGCGCTTATTTTAACATGCGCTATCATTATGCTTTGGCAACATTAAATTTGGGTAAATTATGGCACGCACAATTAATTGTATTAAATTAGGCAAAGAAGCAGACGGCATGGACTTTCCTCCGTATCCAGGTGAATTTGGCAAACGCATTTATATGAACGTTTCCAAAGAAGCTTGGGCAACATGGCTAAAACAACAAACTATGTTGGTGAATGAAAATCGCCTAAGCCTTGCAGACCCTGCGGCACGTAAATATTTAACCGAACAAACTGAAAAATACTTTTTTGGTGAAGGTGCTGATACCGCTTTGGGTTACGTGCCAGAAACTAAATAATCTGCCAGAAACACTCTTTACTTGCATATTAAAAAGCGCCTAGAAAGGCGCTTTTTAATGATGAAGAAATTTACCTATCAAAACTACGCATCAAAATTAAGGCGCTAAGGTCTCGCGCTCCATCTCTTCCAAAGAAGCATGACGAATATCTTTACCTTTAACCATATACACCACATATTCTGCGATATTTTTTGCATGATCACCAATACGCTCAAGCGCTTTAGCTACAAAAAGCACTTCTAAAGACATTGAAATCGTACGCGGGTCTTCCAGCATATAAGTAATTAACTGACGAGTCGCTGCGCGGAACTGCTCATCCACCAACTCATCTTGCTTAGCCACTTCTACGGTTTTACTCACATCTAAACGGGCAAAGCCATCAAGAGAAGTACGCAACATTTCGCGCACTAATGCAACCATGGCTTTAATTTCGTTAAAGCGCGGCTTGTACATGCGGTCTTCTTCGTAGATTTTATGTGCAGTGCGAGCGATTTTAGTGGCTTCATCCCCAATACGCTCAAGGTCTGTAATGGTTTTTAGCATCATCATCACCATGCGTAAATCACCAGCCGCTGGCTGACGGCGCGCAATAATGTGGCTGCAATCTTCGTCAATTTGCATTTCTAAGGCATTGACGCGCTTATCGTTTTCCATCACTTCTTTAGCGAGATTAGGGTCTAATCTTACCAGTGAATCTAAGGCACTGATAATTTGTTGCTCAACCAAGCCGCCCATTTCAAGGACTTTGCCACGCACGGCTTCTAATTCTGCATCATATTGCTTAAAGGTGTGTTCAGTTTGCATTGTTCTTCCTTGGGGAGTTTCTCTTGGGTTTATGCTTTTTGACGCATTTTAACCTGCAATAATAGCGACCAATTATGACAGTAATATTTCAAATAGCATTCATCTGGAATATTACTGCGCTTAAATTTACAGACTACTTATAGGTTTTAACACCATCTGCGGTAGCTAATAATAAAATATTCGCTGGGCGTGCCGCAAATAAACCATTCGTCACTACGCCGACTATTTGGTTGATTTTGGCTTCCATCGCAATTGGGTCGTTAATGGTTAAACCATGCACATCAATAATCACATTACCATTATCTGTTTTAAAATCACGCAAGGCTGGCTGACCACCTAATTTAACCAATTCACGCGCTACATAGCTTTTAGCCATTGGTAGCACTTCTACTGGTAGTGGAAATTTGCCTAATACTGGCACATATTTACTTTCGTCACAGATACAAATGAATTGCTTAGCCACTGCCGCTACGATTTTTTCGCGCGTTAATGCACCGCCGCCGCCTTTAATCATGTGCATGTGCTCGGTAATTTCATCGGCACCGTCTACATAAATATCCATGCCATCAACACTATTCAGGTCAAACACTTCAATACCGTGTGCGCGTAAGCGTTGTGCAGTGGCTTCAGAGCTAGCCACAGCGCCATCAATTTTATGTTTAACTTTTGCTAATTCTTCAATAAAAAAGTTAGCCGTTGAGCCTGTGCCCACACCAATAATGCCGCCTTTTACGTATTCAACCGCTGCGCGCGCCACTTGTTGCTTTAATTCGTCTTGGGTAAATGCCATTTTTAGTTAAATCCTTATTTTTTCTTTATAATTGCAAACATCTCCTACTATACACTGCATGGTAATGATTGAAAATTACCAATGCATGCCAAAGACTTACCATGACTGACTCAGCACTGACAATCAACGATTATTTAATCAAAATAAAAAACTCACTTGTTTACGATGTGGCAAAAGTCACGCCCTTAGAATTGCAGCCTAACCTATCTAAACGTATACAAAACACCGTGTTGTTAAAGCGTGAAGATATGCAACCGGTGTTCTCATTTAAGCTACGTGGTGCGTACAACAAAATGGCGCATTTGCCTGCTGATGTATTAGCCAGAGGCGTTATTGCCGCCTCTGCGGGCAATCATGCGCAAGGCGTGGCGCTTAGTGCGCAAAAGCTAGGCTGTCGCGCGGTCATCGTGATGCCGACCACAACACCTCTCATTAAAATCAACGCTGTAAAAGGCCGTGGCGCTGAAGTGGTGCTGTTTGGTGATAGTTATTCTGACGCTTACACACGTGCGCTTGAGTTGGAGAAAACTGAAGGCCTGACATTTGTGCATCCTTATGATGACCCCGAGGTGATTGCCGGCCAGGGTACGATAGGCATGGAGATTTTAAATGAGCATCCGGAACCTATAGAGGCAATTTTTTGCTGCGTGGGTGGTGGTGGTCTACTTGCAGGCGTTGCAGCTTATGTGAAAGCGCTACGACCAGACATCAAAATTATCGGCGTAGAAGCAAAAGATTCTGAAGCCATGACAGAATCACTTAAACAAGGTCAACGCGTGATTCTTGAGCAAGTCGGGCTTTTTGCCGATGGCGCTGCGGTAAAACAAGTGGGCGAGCACACTTTTGCGCTTTGTCAGCAATATGTAGATGAAATGATCGTGGTGGATAACGACGCAATTTGCGCCGCCATTAAAGATGTATTTGAAGATACCCGCAGCATTTTAGAACCGGCTGGCGCACTAGCCACGGCGGGTCTTAAAGAATATGCCAAACGCAATAAAATCACGGGGAAAACATTAATTGGCATCGCTTCTGGCGCCAATATGAACTTTGACCGCTTACGTTTTATTGCAGAACGTGCCGAAATCGGCGAAAAACGCGAGGCGGTGTTAGCCGTGACCATTCCTGAAAAACCGGGCGCGTTTAAAACTTTTTGCCGCTTGTTAGGCGACCGCAATATTACCGAATTCAATTACCGCTATTCTGACCCAAAACTAGCCCATATTTTTGTAGGCGTGGCGATTGCAGACCCCGCAGAATCAGAAAAACTGGTCGCCAATTTGCAAGCACAAGGCTTGCCTACGCTGGATTTAACCGATAACGAAGTGGCGAAATTACATTTACGCCATTTGGTTGGTGGTCATGCGCCGCAAGCAGAAAATGAAGTGGTGTTTAGGTTTGAATTTCCAGAAAAACCGGGCGCGCTCATGAAGTTTTTAGAAACGATGGGGCAAGATTGGAATATAAGCTTATTTCATTACCGCAATCATGGTGCAGATTTTGGTCGTGTGCTGGTCGGCATGCAAGTGCCGCCGTCGGATACTGCCCAATTTAGCCAATTTTTAGATCAACTAGGCTACCCATTTTGGGACGAAACTAACAACCCTGCATATAAACTATTTTTAGGATAAATCCTTTATAAGCCGGCTCTTTACAGCCATTATGGTGGCTGTAAAGAGCCTCAAAAAAATAGCTAACTCACAAGTCACTGTATTTTATCGATTTAGTCACAGGTGCAATTCTTGCTTATTAATACGCGCCGACCTGAAACACTCACTTACTGGTGCATGGCCAAGTTGAACCTTGGCCCATTTTGAGTGCCGAAACAGAAATGCTAATTTACAGTTACTGGATTTACAGGCGCTAGATTTACAAGTACTGAGCTAAAGACATAAAAAATATTATAATTTTGTCCAAACGGAGAAATAAACAATGAAGTTAACGCATTTAGTAATAGCCGCCGCCGTCAGCATGACTGTTGGCTTAAACGCAAATGCCGCAGATCGCGGCAAAGCTTATGTATCGAATCAAGATGGCGGTGTTTCTGTGATTGATTTAAACACCATGACTTCAAGCGGCAATATTGACGTGAAAGCTGAAGGCCCACGTGGCCTAGCAGTCAGTGATAACGGCAAACTTTTAATTGTTGCCACGCGTGAAAATGGCAGCATTTCGATTATCGACACAGCCACCAATGAAGTGTTAAACCAAATTGCTGTAGGAAAAAATCCTGAGTTTGTACGTGTACGCGGTAATTTTGCCTATGTATCTTATGAGCCAAGCGCCAAAGGTGGCCCGCCACCAGCACCAGGTTCAGCCGCTGCAACGGCTGCCGCTAAAGAAGATGCGGATGATGATAAAGAACCAGCGCGCATAGGTATTGTTGATTTAAAATTGGGCGAAAAAGTACGTGAAATAATCGGTGGCCCTGAAACCGAAGGCATTGAATTTAGCAAAGATGGTAAACAATTAGTCATTACAAACGAAGCGGATAACACCGTTACGGTACACAGCCTAAAAACTGGCAAACTACTAAAAACCATTAAAACCCATGCATACGGCGATAGGCCTCGCGGCGTAAAAGCTTCGCCTGACGGTAAAACTTATGTTGTGACGCTTGAATATGGCAATAAATTTATGGTGATGGATAAAAACTTTAAAGTATTACGCACGGTTGATACCGGCGTAACGCCTTACGGCATTGCTTACGACCGCAAAGGTGAACGCATTTTTGTGGCGGCCAATAAAGCCAAAACCTTAGAAGTTTATGATGCTAAAACCTATGAAAAAGTAAAAGACATTACTACTGGCAATCGTTGCTGGCACTTTAGCTTTACGCCAGATGATAAAGAAATTTTACTGGCTTGCGGAAAATCAGACGCGGTTTTAGTGATTGATGTTGAGAAACTAGAAGTCACCAAACAAATTGAAGATAAAAAAATGCCTTGGGGTTTAGTGACTTATCCTAAAAGCATGGGTAGTTTAGATACGGCGATTAAGTAAATACTGCCATCACTTATTGTTTTTGGTAGGAGCGGCGCCTCGTCGCGATTGCACCATTGCTTCGCGGCGAGGCGCCGCTCCTACCAATCATTCGTGGCAACTTATGTGGGCTTACGGTTAGCTCAAGTTGTCAATTAACTTCCATCAGCCTCTAACTTCTCCAATATAAATGCCCACTCTTTAGGATCAACCGGCGTAATCGACAATCTATTGCCGCGTTGCAATATACGCATATTGGTCAAGGCCTCATATTCACGCAATTCTTTTAAGCTCAGCAAACGTGTTTTACGCACTAATTTAACATCTACATTTAGCCAGCGTGGATTCTCAGGCGTGGCTTTTTCATCGTAATATTTATGGCCTTTGATAAACTGCAATCGATCTGGGTAGGCTAATTTACAAACTTCAGCAACGCCGGCAATGCCAGGCACGGCACAATTTGAATGATAGAAAAATACGCCATCGCCCACTTTCATTTGGTCACGCATAAAGTTGCGCGCTTGATAATTGCGAATGCCATACCAATCGACTGTTTGATTGGGAAAGCCAGCCAAATCATCAATCGACACATCGGTAGGCTCAGATTTCATTAGCCAATAACGCATAATTTCACCTTTAAATTATTTAAACTTATTGAGACCGTTGCACAAGCGCTTTTCAACCCAAAACCCCATCAACTTCGTCATTCCCGTCCCTCTAAGGTCGCTACAAAGTAGCGGGTACTTAGAGGGACGGGAATGACGATAATTGAGGATTTTATATTAAATTAAGGTCAATTTAGCTTCGTGCAAAGGTAGCTTTTTAAAACTTGGATTTTATTGCAGATAATTTTGTTACTATTTACAGCGCAAATTGTACGACAATACCGCTAAACAATTTAATCAATCAGCAGAGAAATTATTATGGCAAACACCCCAAATAAAGGCACAGACAAAAACGTGCTAGGCACCGCGTTACAGTTATGTAGCGCAGATCCCTTAACTGGCTTTACCCGAAGCGGTTGCTGTGAAACAGGCCCAGAAGACAATGGTAGCCATACCGTATGTGCGCAAATGACGGATGAGTTTTTAGCTTACTCAATTTCGCGTGGCAATGATTTAAGCACGCCACGCCCACAATATGGTTTTGACGGCTTAAAAGCCGGTGACCGTTGGTGCGTATGTGCCGCGCGCTGGCTAGAAGCTTCTGAAGCAGGCTTTGCACCGCCAGTAATTTTAGAAGCTTGCCATGCAAAATGCTTAGAAATTGTCAGCTTGGCAGATTTGAAATATCACGAATTGCGATAACTGAATTGGGGGAGTTCTCCACGGATATGACTTAGACTAGCATCCTGAACCAAAAAGGCTCAAGTGGTAGCAGCCTAGAGCGTATTAGGTACACCGGCAAAAAAGGCTCCGAAGAACACTTAACTGGGGCGCGCGCACAACAACTCGAATGACTAAAACCGATGCTATAAACTAGTTCTAGGAATTAATAGCCTAAACCTCACCGCAGAGAACAAACTTTAAAACTTTGAATTTTGAATTTTTAATGCTAGAAGTTTGTAGCGTTACTTTTTAAAAGCTTACTAGTAACGCTAAAACTATTGAAATGATTTTACTATAAATTCGGGGGTGTGAAGAAGTTCTAAGTGACTATTTTTTAGCACATACATCATCAATTTGATCTTGCATTTGTGAGATTCTTCGTTTGATATCGCCGACATCAACATTACCGCTTTTTGCGTTAAGTAACTCGTGCGATAAATTAAGCGCAGCCATAATTGCAATGCGCTCAACGCCAATTATTTTGCCGCTGTCACGAATATCGCGCATCTTTTTGTCTAAAAAATTGACTGCGTTAATCAAGCCCGGACGCTCTTCATCGGTACAAGATACCGTGAATTCACGCCCCATAATATTGACATCTACACCTTTGCTTTGGCTCATTTACTCGTGCTCATTCACTGTAACTGGTTGTATTTTAATCAACATCGTATACTTAAAATCCGCCTTAAGGCAGGCTCTCCATCAAGGCTTCAATACGCTCACTTGCACTCGCCATATTAGCTTTTAATAAGGCCGCATCACTCTGCGTGGCGTTTAAATCAAGGCGCAGCTGTGCGTTTTCATTGCGCAAGTCACTGCACAGCGAAATCAATCCTGACAATTTTAGTTCTAGCGATTTTAAGTCTGCATCCATGCGCCTACTATAATTGAAAAAACTGATTATAGTCAATAGTTAACGTGTAATTTTAAAAGTAATACAAGATGTTGTAAGCACCCGTCTAAAAACCAACTTCAAAAAAGTTCGTTTAGCTTTGAAAAATAAACGTTATAATTCGCGCTTGTTGTTAGGTGCCAAGTTTGTTTTCTACAAACGAGGTGAAACTGGGAAATAGGTGCGTTACTACTTTAATTATTTAAAGTTTAATTAGTCCTATGCTGCCCCCGCAACGGTAAGTGAGTTTTTGATTTATTCAAATAGTTTTGCAATATGCCACTGAGTTTAAGCCTAGAAAAGGTGAGATTTGGGAAGGCGCAAAACACTAGGCTAAAAAACCTAACACTCACAAGCCCGGAGACCGGCCTAAAAACAACGCCTTATGTTAAGGCAAGCTAGGAAATACCGCGGGGTGTCGGTAAACAAAGGCTGCGCTATTGGCATCGTTTGCTCGACCGCGCTTTCTTTATTTATTCTCATTCTGTCCGTGTTTTCTAGTTTTAAAAATCTACATGCGGGGCCGCGTGTAATTTAGGAAAATAGAATGAAAAAAACTACCATTGCCAGCTTAATCAGCCTGGCTTTTACTTCACATGCTTTTGCGGTTGAGAATATTAATTTAGATGATGTTACTGTTAGCGCCAATCGCTTTGAGCGAAAAGAGTCAGAAACTACCTACGCATCTGAAATCCACACTGCGAAAGAAATTGAAGCCTCTGGGGCTGCCACACTTTACGACTACTTAGCACAACAAAGCTCAGTTAACCTTGGTTCATACTTTGGCAACAAAGCTAGTCCTTTGTTCAATTTACGCGGTTATGGTACGGACAACGGCAACCAAAACGTAGTTATTACTGTAGATGGGCAACGACTAAATAGCATAGACGGTATCCCGCAGCTACTGGGTGCAATTCCATTAGGGAATATTGATCGTATTGAAATTAGTAAAGGCAGTGGCTCAGTTATTTATGGTGATGGCGCTACTGCTGGTGTGATTCAAATCTACACAAAAAACAAAAGTGGTGTCACTGTTAGTACTTCGTTTGGCAATTTTGGGCAGCAGAATCACTACATAAATGCAGGCATTTCTGAGCAATATTTTGATTTATCTGCCAGCTTGGCGCACGATAGCAACGACGGCTTTAGCGATGCAGATAAAACCGGGCATCGAGACGAGTTCACAGGTAATACCCAAAGTATCAAATTAAAAATTAAGCCTATAGATAATTTAAGGTTAATTGCTAGCGCTACAAGCTCGCGTAATGATATTCGTTATCCTAATTCGCTCACTAAAGCCCAGTTCAACAGCGATCCAATCCAAAATGGCAAACCAAATAATGTTTATACCCACCAAAGCTTAAATACAGACCAATGGAAAGTAGGCGTTGAATACAATATTACATCTAGAATTAAAATAGCCGCTACGCACTATAGAGAAGATAAAGTATCTGAGTATGGCTCCAAAACAAACTTTGTTAATAGCTCTAATGAGCTAACGCTCAGTTACGATGATGAAATGCTGAGTGCCATTACCGGTATGCAATTGTTTGACGGTAACCGTGATGGAGGGTCAGACATAACATCCAAAAATAGCCGTGCTGTGTTTATAAATACAGAGTACCGCCCAACTTGGTTGACCAGCGCACTGACCCTTTCGGCAGGTTTCAGAAACGAGAAAGTAAAGTATGCTTATGCGCCAACCACGGGTAACTTGCTCGATGACACTGTAAGTTTAGATGCTTGGGATATAGGCGCTAATTACCGCTTTTCATCTGAAGCAAGTGCATTCTGGAATTATAATAAAGCTTATTTGGCACCAAATATAGATAATTTCTTTGGTTATGATGCTTTTTATAATACAGTTTTTAATGGCTTTATTAAGCCTCAAGAGTCCAAAACATTCAATATTGGTCTGAATCATGTTGTAACCAATAATCGGCTTAAAGCAACATTATTCTATGCAAATTTAGATAACGAGATTTACTTAGATAAATCGGTAGCTTATTTTGGCACTAATACCAATCTCGATAAATCTCACAAATATGGTCTTGAGCTACAGGATTCCTTCAAAATAACGGACAATCTAAGCACCTCAGTCATTTATAACTACACGCGTGCAATTGTTGATAAAGAAACGCGTGAAGATGCTTCAGTTATTAGTGGTAAGGATTTACCTTCTGCGCCTAAGCATACGATTGTAGCTAACCTTAACTACAAGTTCTTAGGCAATGCGAGCGTGAACCTTAATCAAACATGGCGCTCTGCAACCTATGCATCCGAAGATTTCTTAAACAATGCATCTCAACGCCAAGAGCATTATGAATCCACTAATATTGCACTAAATTATCAATATAAAAATATGCTGTTTTTTACGTCAATCAATAACTTATTTGAGCATGAGAACTCAATCCAAATAAGGGACAACACAATTTATCCTGTAGATTTTGTACGTACCTTGCGCGTTGGAATGAAGGCGGATTTTTAAAAAAATGTTATGATAACAACCATAAAATCGGAGAAATTTATGAATATGTCACAAACTGCTAGACCGCTTACCATTGCAGCCGCAATCGCCTTCCTAATGCTACTCACACGCGGTAGCCATGTATTAACCAGCGTAGCGTTGCCAGATGCAAGTTTGGCCTTGTTATTAATCGGTGGCTTATATTTAAGAAAAGCGGCTTGGTTTGGCTTATTTGTCGCGCTTGCCACGGCCATTGATTTTGGTGCTGCCGCTGTTGATAGCTTGCAAGGTTTTTGTTTAACCGCTGGTTATTGGGGCATGTTGCCGACTTATGCTGCGATGTGGTTGGCTGGCGTTTGGTTAAGTAAACAAACAAATAGTTTTGACGCGCTTAAATATACAGCGGCTGGCGTATTAGCTACGTTTTTGGCGTTTGTTATTTCTACGCAAAGTTATTATTTGTTTTCTGGCCGCTTTCCAGCCAACGGTGTAATTGAATCATTGCAACATGGTTGGGAATATTTACCTAGCTACATGGGCTTTACCGCGATTTACTTGGTGGCGTTTTGGGCTTTAGCTAAAGCATTACCTAAACTTAGCTTAGCGGTTAAAACTTCATCAGGTACGGCGGCATAATTACTTAGCCTTACTTTATAAAATCATCTTGAAGCCGCGTTAGATTGCAATTCTAGCGCGGTTTTTTTATGGAAATTCCTACTCTCAAAATAATGGCTGCCGCAATTGACTGAATCTAAAAATGAGCGCCATTTAGCGCGTATGCAACGCAAAAAAACAGTGGTTGATGCCAGCATTAATGCGGCTCAAGAAACTCGCGGATTATTGCTAATTCACACCGGCAACGGCAAAGGTAAATCTACTGCCGCCTTTGGTTTGCTGGCGCGCGCCTTAGGCCACGGCATGAAAGCGGTGGTGGTCCAGTTTATCAAAGGCCGCTCTGACACTGGCGAAGAAGCATTTTTTCGCAATGCTACTAACCTTACTTGGCACGTAATGGGTGACGGTTTCACTTGGGAAACGCAAGATGCAGCGCGCGACTTAGCTTCTGCGCGCACCGCTTGGAATCTTGTTTGCGGCTATTTACAAGATGCATCCATAGACTTAGTGATTTTGGATGAATTTACTTACACGCTAAAATATGGCTGGCTGACGATTGAAGAAGTTTGCGCGGCGTTAGATACACGCCCAACCATGCAACACGTGGTGATTACCGGCCGAGGTGCGCCCGAAGGCTTAATTGAAATTGCCGACACGGTGAGTGAGATTAATTTGGTGAAACATGCCTTTAAAGATGGTGTACAGGCAATGCCGGGTATTGAATGGTAATGAACGACATATCCTGCCCCGCCGTTCTGGTTTCCGCCCCCGCTTCAGGCCAAGGCAAAACGCTATCTACCGCAGCCTTAGCCCGTGCTTGGAAAAATCGCGGTTTAAACGTGCAGGCGTTCAAATGTGGGCCAGATTTTCTTGACCCGATGATTTTAGAAAAAGCCACTGGGCAGCCGGTTTACAATTTAGACCTAGGCATGTGCGGTGAGCAAGATGGTTTGGCGCGCTTGTACCGCGCGGCACAAACTGCCGATGTGATTATTGTTGAAGGCGTCATGGGTTTATACGACGGCACGCCTTCTAGCGCAGATATTGCCGTGCGCTTTGGTTTACCAGTGATGGTAACGATTGATGCCAGCGGTATGGCGCAAACATTTGGCGCAATTGCTTCTGGCTTATTAGCCTACCAACCTGCGTTAATTCCAGCGGGCGTGTTAGCTAATAAAGTAGGTAGCGCTGGTCATGCCAGTATGTTGCGCGAAAGTTTGCCTGCACATTTAAGCTGGTTTGGTGCCTTGCAAAAAGATGAAGCAATGGCTTTGCCAGAACGGCATTTAGGCTTGTTTCGCGCCAGCGAAATTGATGATATTGAAGCCAGAATTGAAGCGGCAGCGCTTGCTTTGGCAAGTTCTGGCGACTTGCCTTTGCCGCCGCAGGTAAGCTTTAAAGCACCAGCACCTTTAAACACTCCCCAACTTTTGGCCGGCAAAACTATTGCCATTGCGCGCGACGCTGCCTTTTGTTTTATTTACCCAGCCAATTTAGATTGCTTGGTGGCACTGGGTGCAAACCTTATATTTTTCTCTCCGCTAAATGATCAAACTTTGCCAGAAGCTGATGCCTATTGGCTGCCCGGCGGTTATCCGGAATTGCATGTTAAAGAAATTAGCGGAAATTCCGCCATGCGCGTATCACTTAAAGCAGCTTTTGATGCAGACAAACCAATACTTGCCGAATGCGGTGGCATGATGGCTTTGGCCGAAGCGATAAACGGCACACCTGTTTTTGGCTTGCTTGCTGGTCACTGCCAAATAGAAAAACGCTTTCAAGGTTTAGGCACTCAGCATGTTTCACTAGATCAAAGTGAACTGGCGCAAAGTAAACTGGCCGCACATACGTTTCATTATGGTTCTTTTACCACGCCGCTAGCGATTGCTTTTCAAGCCACTAGCCAATATGGACAAGGTGAAGCGGTGTACCAACACGGCAGCATCACCGCTAGTTTTTTACACTTTTACTTTGCGTCTAATCCGCAGGTGGCGGCTAGCCTTTTTTTAACTAAAGGCTTGGGTTTAGCTAAAGACTTAGATTTAGCTAAAGACTTAGATTTAGCTAAAGACTTGGGTTTAACTAAAGACTTGGCTTTAACTAAAAACTTAGGTTTAGCCGAGGACTAGGTTTGTTATGAACTCAGATTTAGCATGAATTCAAATTCTCCGTTAGAGGCATCTAACCCGCATCGATACTCTGAGGCTGAAATTGCCGCAGTTTATCGCGTCATTGCCGAAAGGCGAGACATGCGGCACTTTTTACCCACGCCAGTTGCGTCTGAAACCCTCACTAAAATCTTGCAAGCTGCACACCACGCACCAAGCGTAGGCTTAATGCAGCCGTGGCGGTTTATACGCATTACGGATAACAATGTGCGCAAAAACATACATCAATTAGTCGATGCCGAACGGGCTAAAACCGCGCAGGCGATTGGTGAAATTGAAAACACCACACGCATGGCTGAATTTTTACGCTTAAAAGTAGAAGGCATTTTAGAGTGTGGCGAGATATTAGTGGTGGCCTTGTGTGACGACCGTAACCGTCATGTATTTGGCCGCAGAACTTTGCCGGAAATGGACTTAGCTTCAGTCAGTTGTGCGATTCAAAATATGTGGCTGGCCGCACGTGCAGAAGGCTTAGGTATGGGCTGGGTTTCAATTTTTGACCCACTTAAATTAGGCCAATTGCTAGGCATGCCCTCAGAGGCAAAACCTATCGCCGTATTATGTTTAGGCCATGTAAACACTTTTTATAAAGAACCGATGTTGGTTGAAACTGGTTGGAAAACAGCTAAGCCCTTAGCCGAAATGGTGATGGAAAATAGCTGGGATAATCTTGATGCTGACCTTACCAAACAAGACGCTGCAAATAAAGGCAGCAATAAAACCAGTAATAAACCGGATAATACTTAATGAGATTCCCCCAACGCATCGTCTGTTTAACCACGGAACCGACCGAAGTGCTTTACCTGCTGGGTGAGCAAGATCGTATTGTCGGCATTTCTGGCTTCACCACACGCCCAGCGATTGCGCGGCGCGAGAAACCAAAAGTTTCTGCATTTACCAGTGCAAAAATCGATAAAATTTTAGAATTAAAACCAGATTTAGTCATTGGCTTTTCTAACTTACAGGCCGATATTGCTGCTTCACTTATTCGCGCAGGTGTTGAGGTGCATATTTTTAACCAGCGCTCTATTGCGCAAATGTTAAACATGATTGCTACCGTCGGCAGTTTAGTCGGCGCAGCAGACAAGGCAGCAACACTAATTTCAGCATTAGAAAATACTATCCTAGAATCACAAAAAACTGCCAGCCAATTCAGCCGTAAACCCATTGTCTATTTTGAAGAATGGGATGAGCCTATTATGTGCAGCATACGCTGGGCAATGGAGTTAATTGAGATTGCTGGCGGGCTAGATTGCTTTCCTGAACTCAGTCATTTTCATAGCGCTAGAGATCGAATCATACAAGCGCATCAAGTGGTAGAACGACAGCCAGACATTATTATTGGCTCGTGGTGCGGCAAGAAATTTCAGCCGGAAAAATTAATGGCGCGTGAAGGCTGGGCAAATATTCCTGCGATAAAAAATGGTTTTGTGCGTGAAATAAAATCAGTAGATATTTTGCAACCTGGCCCATCGCTCATCACACATGGCCTTAAACAAGTGCAAGCAATTATTCAAGAATGGCAAGCCGCTCAAACCCATCAAACACTGGAAAGTATCTAAATGACCACACATTTAATTTTAGGCGGCGCACGCTCAGGCAAAAGCGCTTATGCAGAAAAATTGGCATTAGAGAGCGGCCTTGCCGTGACCTACATTGCCAGTGCACAAATTTACGATGCCGAATTTGGCGCAAGAATACAACACCATAAAGACCGCCGCCCTGCCGATTGGGCGCTGGTAGAAGAACCGCATTTTCTTGCGGCTACACT
>CANFZA010000055.1 GCA_947451235.1 Methylophilaceae bacterium
AGTTCGTGATGCTGGCGCTACTATCATTGTAGCTGGTGCTGCAATCTACGGCGCTACTGATCCAGCTGCTTCTGCTGCTGAAATCACAGCTATTGCTCACGCTTAAGTTAAGTATTGGTTTTAATTAACCAAGCTTATATAAGCCCAATAAGAAATTATTGAGATGAGTATATAAAAATCCTGACTCAGTAATGAGTCAGGATTTTTTTTAATATAATTCAACAAGCTGCAATTGTTAACTATTAATAAACAGTAATTAACATTGGATATTAGTTGAAGTGTTTACTAGAGGAAATATCATGGATAACCAAAAATTAATTTTAGATAGACTGACCACTATCTTGTCAGAAACAGATAACAGCAATGCCGCTAAACTATTAAATCTAGTTGACGAAGCTGGCCGTATTTTTATCGGTGGTGCAGGTCGTTCACTATTAGTGTCACGTTTTTTTGCAATGCGTTTAGTGCATTCTGGCTATGACGTTAGCATGATTGGTGAAGTAGTTACACCAGCCATTAAAGCTGGCGATTTGCTGATTTTGGTCTCAGGTTCTGGCGGTACAGAAACATTACTTCCATTCGTTAAAAAAGCAAAATCTGTAGGTGCTAAATTGGCAGTGGTTTCTATGAAAGCTAAATCTGCAATGGCAGACGTTGCTGATTTAGTCATCCAAATTGGTAACGATAATAGCTTCCCGCTAACTAGCGGTATGCCTATGGGTAGCCAGTTTGAGCTTTCAACATTGGTGTTTTTAGAAGCGGCTATTGCTGATTTAATCGCAGCAAAAGGCTTAACTGAAGTAGGTATGCGCGCAATTCACGCAAACCTTGAGTAATTAACTTAAAAAGTTAGCACCAGATAAACCCAGTCAGCTTTTAAGCTTACTGGGTTTTTTTACCTACCTAACACTGGTATTTGTTTGTTATGCAGGGCTGTTGCAATTAAAGCCCCAGCAATCTTTAAAGTACGCAGTTGTCCTATGTCATCGTTATTTCTAACGCCACCAGCTGCATATATTTGGCTACCAATAGCCATTTTTTTAATTAGCGCTAATTTTTCAACATCCACGCCAAGTTGACTACCTACATGGTTTAAAGTCATGCCTATGATTTTGTTGGGCCAATATTCAGTGTTCGTTTGTAATTCAGTACAGCCTAAAAATCCAGATTGATTGAAGTCTAAAGACAAAACGAAATTGCCGTTTAGATGTTGATGGATATTCTTCAACTGATTGATTGAGTTTATATTTTCAGAGCCAATCACGTAAGTTACTTTTAAGTCTGACCATAATTTAAGCGCAGTTATATCTTGTATGCCTGCATCTAACCAAATTTCTATTGATGGATGTTTTTGCTGAATATTCTTAATAACATTTAAATGATTTCCTAAGCCAGTAATCGCATCTAGATCTGCAATGTACAAGCGTGCAAATGGGTATAATTCTACCAATGCGTTTACAATATCAAGCGGCGCGCTAGAGTTGCAAAGCAAAGACTGAATCGGTTGATAATGTTCTCGCTGACCTAGTTTTGCATGCACCACTTGGCCACGCATTAAGTCGATTACGGGGATAATTTCCATTTTTAAATATGATTCTTAAGTTCGATTTTTAAGTATTAAGTGTGAGTATTGTTTGAAGATATTATTATTAGAATATATCACAGCAGGCGGTTTGTGCAATCAGCCATTACCAGACTCTTTGCTACGCGAAGGCACGTTAATGCGCGATGCTTTATTGGCTGATTTTAGTGAGTTAGCCAATGTTGAAGTTTTAACTACCTATGATGCACGTGTAAGTTTACCAAAACATGCCAATGTCGCTATGCTTGTGGATGCGTCATCTAACGTAATCGATCTATGGAAATCGCTTTTAAAAAAATGTGATGCGGCCTTGATCATAGCGCCAGAATCTGACGGGATTTTAAGCCAATTAACACAATTTGTGGATGCTTGTGGTGTCATCAATCTGGGATCTAAATCAGTAGCGGTTAATCTATTCAGCAATAAATATGAAACTTATCATGCGCTTAATCATGCGAAAATCCCAACCATACCAACTTACACCGCCAGAGAGTTTTTACACGCTGAATTTTTCAAACTAAATCCATCATTAATTACTTTATTCAATAAAGGTTGTGTCTTAAAGCCTATCGATGGCGCCGGATGTAGTGAAACGCATTTTTTCCTTACGGTATCAGCCTTACATTTATGGATAAATGAGACTGCTCAATTTAGCGATTTGGCGCGTTATATCGTCCAGCCATTTCAGGCCGGCTTACCAGCCAGTATTTCAATGTTGTGTAATGCTGGCTACGCTTGGGTGCTGAGTTGCAATGAACAGTTAGTTGAAATTAACTTAGTACTTGGTCAAAAAACTACACTATCATCTGAACAAGATACAAATCAGGCTTCTAACCGAGCGGAAATTCAGGAATTACCGGTACTTCATGCACCTATTCGCTATACGGGTTCTGTAGTCAATGGCTTATTCTCACAACATGTAGCTTTTAGTCAATTAGCGCAAACAATAGCTCATGCATTTCCAGATTTGAACGGCTATGTGGGCATCGATGTCATAGTTAATGGCGACGAAATTTACGTGGTGGAAGTGAACCCCAGAATAACAACTTCATACATTGCACTGCATGAGTCGCTCAACATTAACCCCGCTAAACTAATATTAGCGTTGGCTGAACACTCAGCTTCAACATTTAAATTACCTAAAAATATGGCTGCCAATAAAGTGTTAATTAATATCAATGAATAAGCAAACAATAGGCTGGGATGTAGGCGGGGCGCACTTAAAGGCCGCTTTGTTAGATAGTAATGGCAATTTGCTGCAAGTGTTGCAAGTGCCTTGTGCACTTTGGCGTGGCCTCCACGAACTAGAGGCCGCTATTGATATTGTGTTGGGTTCATTTGCACTCAATTCAGTCGCACATGCGGTGACAATGACAGGTGAGCTGGTTGATTTGTTTGCCAATAGACGTGAAGGCGTACTTGAAATTAGCCGTGTCATGCAGGCTAAATTAAATGCTACGCTCAATTCTAACGTTAAATTTTACACAGGTAATTTACATCCAGATTTATCCAAAAATTCAGCGTTTACTGGTTTTGTTGAATACGAAGCTGTGAAGGATTATTGGCAATATATTGCATCTGCCAACTGGCAAGCCAGTGCTAGTTTTGTGGCTAAAAGATTAAAAGCTGGACTCTTTATTGATGTTGGTAGTACCACATCAGACTTTGTTCTCTTCAATGATCATCAGCCGAAATGTATAGGCTACACGGATGCAACACGTATGCAATCGGAAGAGCTGGTTTACACTGGCGTAGTGCGTACACCGCTAATGGCTGTGGCGCAAAAAATAGCATTTAAGCAATTAACAACTTCAGTAGCGGCTGAATATTTTGCCACTAGTGCTGATGTTTACCGCTTGACTGGCAATTTACTTGCAGAGGATGATATGGCCGAAACGGCCGATGCTCAGGACAAAGGCACGCTTGCAAGTGCTAGACGAATTGCTCGCATGATAGGGCATGATGTAGAAGATGCGCCAATAACGGATTGGCTGGCACTCGCTGGGGAATTTAAATTTCAACAAATTTCACGATTACAAGCTATCGCCTTAAATCATATCAGCCGTCTAAGTGGTGACAGCCACACGCAGTTAATACCACTAGTCGGGGCTGGTGCGGGTAGGTTTTTAGTGAGGCAGATGGCTAAGGATTTAGGTTTTCCATATATTGATGTTGCTGACTTAATTGAATTCACTGCTAAAAATTCTGAACCAGAGTCAGTTAGCGCGCTTGATAAGGATTTAACCATTCATCGTATGGCCAGCGTTTGCCTGCCGGCTTATGCCGTAGCTTATCTTTCATATTATCTCGCATCTTAACTGGCCTATAATTCAGCCACATACTAAAATTTATCGCACATGCCATTACTTAAATACCCTTTAAAATATCAGTTGAATACGGCTCAATTATTTGACCGTATTAGCCATAAGCCTTGGGCGATGTTACTTGATAGTGGCCAACCGCAAAGCCAATATGGGCGCTACGATATTTTAGTGGCAGATCCATTTGTGACTATAAGTAGCTATGAAGCTAGCGCGGAATATGCGGCTGAATTTGGCAGCAAAACTCGTACTGAAATAGTCCAAAATGGCCTAACAACGATTAATCAAGAAGACCCTTTTTCAATTCTAAATAGCTTATTAGCACCTTATCAAATTGTACAAAATGCTTTGCCATTTAGTGGCGGCGCGGTTGGTTATTTCTCTTATGATTTAGCGCGTCAATTAGAGCATTTAGATAATATTGCATTAAATAATGACGCTGTTCCGCACATGATGGTGGGCATTTACGATTGGGCCGTGGTGGTTGATCATCGTGAAAAAACCGCATATTTGGTCTCTAATGGCTTTCAGCAATCTACTCACGATCAATGGGATGCTTTATGCGCTTTGTTTGATGCGCCTTCAGCAATGGCTTTAGCTGAATTTTCCTTAAGCTCGCCAGTGACTAGTAATATGACTTTTGAGCAATATGCCACTGCGTTTAATGCCGTTAAAAATTACATTACTGAAGGCGATTGCTATCAAGTGAATCTTGCGCAGCGCTTTTCTGCAAAGGCGCAAGGTTGCGCTTGGACTGCTTACAATAAACTGCGTGAAATTAGCCCAGCGCCATTCATGGCGTATTTGAATTTCGGCTTCATGCAGGTGCTTTCTGGCTCGCCTGAGCGGTTTTTGCAAGTGGTGGGTAATCACGTAGAAACTCGTCCTATTAAAGGCACAAGGCCGCGTTCTGATGATGTTGAGCAAGATCAGCAATTTGCAAAAGAACTACAAGAGAGCATTAAAGATCGCGCTGAAAACTTGATGATTGTAGATTTGTTGAGAAATGACATCAGCAAAAGTTGCGAAATTGGCTCGGTAAAAGCAGATCAATTATTTCAATTACAAAGTTTTGCTAATGTGCATCATTTAGTCAGCATAGTAACAGGAGCCTTAAAATCGGGTGACAAAGGCCAAAGAAAAACAGCGCTAGATTTATTGCGTGGTTGTTTCCCAGGAGGCTCAATTACTGGTGCGCCAAAGTTAAGATCTATGCAGATTATTGAAGAGTTAGAACCACATAGACGTGGGATTTATTGTGGAGCTATTGGTTACATTGGCTTTGATGGCAATATGGATACCAATATCGCGATTCGCACAGCGTTATATTTAAAGGCTGATGAGAGTGGTGATGCCGGCGAAATTAGTTTTTATGCAGGCGGCGGTATTGTTGCAGATTCTGTTTTAGAAAAAGAATATGTTGAGACCTTGGATAAAGCTTCTAGCATGCTGAAAACGATGGCGTTTTTTAATAAAACTAATGAGCCACAAGGTTAAAAGTCACTTTTAATCAATATGATACTGTCAGCTAAAAAGTAACTTATACTCATGGTTAGAATTCACGCATTAAGGACAGTCCTATGTGGATAGTTAAACTTGGTGGTAGTTTGTTGGGTTCGCCTGAGTTGGCGCAATGGTTGGCACTTATCGCTAAATTTGGTGATGGTAAGGTGCTGATAGTACCTGGCGGTGGTGTATTTGCTGATGCGGTTAGGGATGCTCAAAAAATTTCTAGTGTCAGTGATGCAGTAGCGCATGAGTTGGCCTTATTGGCAATGGATCAATTTGGTTTGTTACTTGCTGGCATGAACCCAGAACTTGTGACCGCAAGCAGTGAGCTAGAAATTGCGGAGCGCGGTTGGCAACATAGGGGCATTATTTGGCTACCCAGTAAAATGGTGCTTGCCGATGACAGTATTCCCAAAAGTTGGGATGTAACATCCGACAGCTTGAGTGCTTGGTTGGCTAATAAGCTAGGTGCAGATCAGCTCATTTTAGTTAAATCTAAACCACTGACGGCTTATCGAAGTGAAGAATCAATATCTTTACAGCATTTGGTCGAGGATGAGCTGATTGACAGCCAATTCATATCCTTTATTAAGAAAAAGACCTCAAGTGACGGCTATCAAACTTGGGTGTTAAATAAAGCAGATTACAGTATATTTGAGCACGGTTTTTCCCCTGAAGAACTCGCGAAAACTGGTTTACGTATAGATGGCTAACTTTTGTTCAAAGAACTACTCACCATTGAGCCATTTTAAATTTAATCGTCAGGAATCACAGCAATGACCAGCAATCAAGTTTATACAGTTGAAGAAGTGGAAGCCAAATTAAAAGCTGAGTTACCCGCTTGGTTTTTAGAAAATGGCTGGATACGTCGCAAGTATAAAACCAGTGGTTGGAAAGCCACATTAATGGTGGTGAATACGATAGGGCATTTGGCTGAAGCTGCTTGGCATCATCCAGATTTAGCGGTTTCTTATGCTTTTGTGATTGTAAAATTATGCACACACGATGCAAAAGGCATTACCGATAAAGATTTTGAGTTGGCGGCCAAAATAGAAGCTGTTATTAATTGGCAGCCTGCACAAGAAGTACAGGCCGATGGCTCAAAAAGCGCGCTAAGTGGCACGCCTAATGATGATGTGCGTTTTAAATATATTAAATACGATTAAGCATTAAAAACAGGCGGTAATTGCCGCTGTCACCCACAGCTTTTAAATTTTTCAATTGCTCATTTAAACCGGCTAATTGATTCTTCTTAATTGCAATATAGGTAGGATTAGCTTTTGCGTACAAGCTGATTTCTTCTAAACTTCCCATTTTTAAAGCTTTGCCATGACTGTAAAACATGGCTGAATAGGGGCGCTCAGCTAAAAATATCAGTGGTGTAATATTTTTGTTCTCTACATACTGTGCTTCATATAGTTGCGTGATGGATTTAGCCGACTTCAAATCTGCCGCATGCCCTATGGTTAAAGTACTTAAAACGCCAACAAATACTAAGGCACTAAAAGCCGTGCCAATAAGCAGTATTTTTTTGGCGATTATTTGACCAAGGCCATCTAAGTAAAGCGCTAGTAACAGGGCAAAAGCTGGTACGCCGGGCAGGATATACGTCCATAAAATATTGCCAGACATTGTGAAAAACAGGCAGGGTGAAATGGTAGCCAGTAATAAATACAGGCTTAATTGGTTTTGTTTGCTTAACTGTTGTGCTGACTTTTTTACAGCGACTTGTTTTTTATAAATCCAGGCAGATGCAGCTAAAATCAAACTCCAAGGTAAGGTGGCGTAGATAAATTGTAACCAAATTGTGCCACGTCTTGTTGCATGGGCGGTGCCGTATAAATCACCTTTCCAGCCGGAAACAGTAAAGCGTTGCCAATGTTCACCAACAAAAAAGTAATGTAAAAAACCTGGCGTATGTTGTTCTGCCAATAAATACCAAGGCATGACTGCTAATATTGCCACTAAGCAGCCAATAATCCAATTTATGCCTTGCCATGTTTCTTTAATAGATTTGCTGAATAGTGCCCATACGCCAATCGGCAGAAAAACCAGTACCCAACCAACCGGACCTTTGGCCAACAACATGATGCTTAGGCCGATAAAAAATAAAAATTGCTCACGTTTTCTAGCTGTTTCTTCACCGCGTAGACATAGCCAAAAAGCTCTTAGCGCTAAAGTGCTGCCTACGCACAGCGCCATGTCTGTCATGACCGCGCCTGATGAGACTAAAAATATAAACGAGGTGCTGAGTAGAATGGTGACATAAAACGGATTGATTAGACATTTTTTCGCCCAATCGTAAGCAATAGCAATAACCAATAATGCCGCTAAAAAATGTGGAAATCTGACAGCAAATTCATTCACGCCAAATAATTTAACGCCGATGGCTGACATCCAAAAAGACAATGGCGGCTTACCCCAAAAAGGTATGCCGGCCTCGTACCAAGGGGTAATCCAATCGTTCATTTCCGCCATTTTTCTGGCAATTTCGCCGTAGCGGCCTTCGGTCATATCCATGAGTGGATAAAGTGCTAGCGAGATTAGTCGCACAATCACGAGTGCAGCAAAAATAATAACTGTACGCTTACCAAGCGCGTATTTAGCGTCCAGCCAAAAGCGTGAAATTTGATTCATAAATGGCAATTTAAACCTTATTTGGCTGGATAGAATGTTTCGATTAAATAGACGGGGCGTTGTTTAACTTCGGTATAAATTCGAGCTAGATACTCACCTAAAATGCCGATGCAAAATAATTGTAAGCCGCCCAAAAATAAAATCACAATAATGAGGGTAGGGAAGCCTTGTACGGTATCTGGTGTGACGATACTTTTAATTAGAAAATAACTGGCGTAGGCAAACGCGCTGCCCGCACTGGCTAAGCCTAACCAAGTAGCCATTTGCAGTGGTGCGGTAGAGAAAGCAGTAATGCCTTGCCATGCCAAGCCAACTAATTTGAAGAACGGCCATTTGGTGTCTCCAGCGGCACGTGCGTCTCGCTCGTATTCTATGGTGCTTTGCGGATAACCGACCCAAGCGTACAAGCCCTTCATAAAGCGGCCACGCTCATTCAGTTGATTAATCGCCGCTATGGCGCGGCGACTGAATAACCTAAAATCACCCACATTATGCGGAATAGCGACTTCACTAATTTTACCAATCAGGTGATAAAACATACTGGCGGTCGTTTTCTTCCACATAGGCTCGCCATAGCGTTCAGACCGCTTCATGTTCACAATGTCGGCGCCATTATGCCAAGCCGCTAGCATGGCTGGAATGAGCGTAGGCGAATCTTGTAAATCAGCATCTATCATAATGGCGGCATCGCCACGGCATAGTTTAAAGCCTGCTGTCATGGCGGCTTCTTTGCCAAAGTTACGGCTAAACTTTGCGTACGCAATTTGTGGGCAGGTTTCTTGCAGCTCAAGAATAATGGCATCTGTTTTGTCTCGACTGCCATCGTTGATGTAAACGATTTCGTAGCTGATATTGAGCGGTGTGAGGACTTCAAGAATCTTTGCATGAAATATCGGCAATACGGCTTCTTCGTTATAAGCCGGCACAATAATGCTGAGTGTTATGCCTGAACCCGTCTGTTCTATTGATTGATTTGTAGCGTCAGTCATGCAAATGTCCAAAAGCGATTGATGATGAAGGTCAATATTAAGCCGAAGCCGGTAGCAATTATTTGCGCTAGCATATAATGTAAATGCCACGTTTGGCTAAGACCAGCCACAATTAAGGTTTGTATTATAACGCCTAAGCCCGCGGTGATTAAAAATTTGGGCAAGATTCTAGCGTGGGCTATTTTGCTAGAAAAAGTGTAGCGATAATTGAGTATATAGGCGGTAAGCGCGCCAACGGTGGCGCCAGCCAAAGTGGCTTGCCACGCCGGCCAAAATAGTAATTTTATGCTGAGTAAAAATACTAGGTAATGTATCAGGGTAGAAAATCCACCGGCAGTACAATATTTAATAAACTGTTTACGCATGTTTTATAAAGGCATTTTAATTGCTTAAACGCTAAAATTTCTCTTGTTTATTAAAGCGGCCAAAATGCAACATTATCGTCGGTAAAATCAATAAATTAAGAATAGTCGATGTGACCAAACCACCGACAATAATCGTTGCCATAGGACCTTCAATCTCGCGCCCAGGTTGGCCGCTTCCCGCCGCAAGTGGTAGCAGACCAAGTGCTGTTACTATTGCCGTCATTAATATAGACGGCAGGCGTTCTGAGGCACCGCGTATGCAGGTTTCTAGTCCCCATACGCAATCTTCTTCATCGATTAAGTGTTGGTAATGTGAAACCATCATAATTGAGTTGCGTAGTGTGATGCCAAACAAGGTGACGAAGCCTACCAATGAACCGAGAGAAATCCAACCGCCTGTGAATAATACCGCTAATACGCCGCCTATTAGCGCAAACGGTAAGTTAGCGAAAGTGAGTAGTAAATTACGCAGTTGTCCGAAGGCAATATAAAGCATTAAAAATACCGCGACTGCGGCTAAAAATGATTGCAAAATAAGGGCTTCACGTGATTTTGCATTGGCTTCAGCGGCGCCAGTAAATTCTAAATAAGCGCCTTCAGATAATGTCACATCACTTTTAATTTTGGCTTTTATCTCATCGGTAAAAGCATCAATGTCCCGCCCATTTACATTAGCAGTGACGGTTTGTATGCGTTTTGCACCAGCATGTAATATTTTTGAGCGGCCATTTTCTTGCACAATATCAGCGACATCCCGTAAGCGCAGCAACTTGCCTTCAGGATTAAATAGCGGCAAATTCCCTGCGTCTTGCACGTCATCTCGTGCATCAGAATCTAACACCACGCTGACGCCTATCACACGGTTTCCTTGATATACCTGCGTGATTGGTACGCTTTCATAGGCGGCGCGAATGTTGTCCAATACGTCTGTGGGTTGCATGCCCCAAATAGCCAATTTTTCTGGGCGTAAACGCATTACCAATTGTGGCGTACCCGGTGGCGATTGCACCAGCACATCTGCGGCACCTTTAACACTGCTAATAACGCTTGCTACGGCTTGCGCATCGCGGTCTAAGGCGTCTAAATCATTGCCGTAAATATTAATGACTGTTGAGGCGGCGTAACCAGAAATAGTCTCTTCGATACGTTCAGTTAAAAATGTATTGATGGCAAAGTTAACACCCACAAAACCAAGTTCGGCTTTTCCATCATTGTCGTCATCTTTGGTTTCACCGGCCATTTCTTCACGAATATTTCTTAAAATACGATTTTGTTCTTCGCCAGAAATTGCGCCTACTTCAATTTCAAACTCGCTGTAATGGGTGCCAAAAGTATCGGCGCCATTCGGTGCGCGGCCTACCCATTGAGTGACAGACTTAACGCCTTTTATTTGTCGAATAATCGCAGACGCTTTTTTGCCTATACGCAGCGATTCTTGTTCAGAAGTACCAGGCACGGCCGTCATGTGCATAATGTAGTGGCCTTCATGCAAGGCCGGAATAAACTGGCTTTTGAATAGGGGTAAAACTGCTAAACCCAGCGCGATGAATATAAAGCTAATCGCCATTACTGCTTTGTATTGTTTTTCAATTTTATACAATATTTGCACATACCATTTTTTGATAATGCGTATCATAGGCGGATCTTCAGCCTCTAATTTGGCCTTGCCTAAAAGTAGATAACAAAGTGCTGGCGTGAGCGTTAGAGCAACTACTAAAGAAGCCAGAATAGCCGCTATGTAAGCAAAGCCTAGCGGTGCAAAAAGCTTGCCTGCCACACCGCCTAATGTGAGCAGTGGCATAAATACTAAAGCCACAATAATGGTGGCATACACGACTGAACTACGCACTTCCATAGAGGCATTAAACACCACATGATGATTTGGCAAGGGCTGAGTTAATAGCCGATTTTCACGTAAGCGCCTAAAAATATTTTCGGTATCAATAATCGCATCATCGACCACTTCACCCAGCGCGATGGCTAAGCCGCCTAGCACCATAATGTTAAGGCCGATTTTAAAGTAGCTCATCACCACAATAGCCGTGAGTAATGAAAGTGGAATGGCCGTAGCAGAAATGAACGCAGTTCTGGCATTAAATAAGAATAAAAATAGTACGGTAATGACCAATACCGAGCCGATTAAAATATCGGCACGCACGCCTTTAATGGCCACTTCAATAAAGTTATCTGGCCTGAATAAGCCTTCATGCAAGACTACTTGCTCGGCCGTTAAGCTGGGTTTTATTTCATCTAGCGCGTCTTCAATCGCCTGCGTAACCGCGTGGGTGTTGGCGCCTAGCTGACCTTGCACCGATAGATATACACCCGTTTCTTCGTTAATTGATGCCGCGCTAATCGAAGGCGCTTCACCTTCAACTACTTTGCCTATGTCGCCTAATCTAATCGTCTGGCCATTTTTGTGCAGCAAGGTTGCCAGCGCTAATTTTTCTGGTGTCGTCGATTGCCCTTCAGTATTGATAACAATACGTTGATTTTTATTTTCAATAAAACCATTGCCGCGCACACCGGTGGCTTTTTTAACAGCCTCTTCAATTTGCGTGAGTGATACGCCGTAATGAATCATTTTTTCAGGATCCACTTGCACTTGAAACTGCCGTACTTTTCCGCCAAATACGTTTACATCGGCCACACCGGGTATCGCCAATAAATGCGGCACTATCGTCCAATCGACAATCGTGCGTAACTCCGTGAGGCTACGTGTTTTTGAGGTGACCCCAACACCCAACACCGTACTGGCCGAAGAAGTCAGCGGCGTGATATTAGGCGTGATGCCTTGCGGTAATCGATTACTTAGTGTGGCCAAGCGCTCAGCCACTACTTGGCGGTTTCTATAGATGTCGGTGTTTTCATCAAAAATCACCGTTACAATTGATAAGCCGGGAATGGACTGCGAACGCAAACTTAAAATGCCTACGGTGCCGGCAATGCTGGTTTCAATGGGCTGACTGACTAAGCTTTCGACCAATTCTGCCGACAAACCTGCTGACTCAGTTTGAATAATTATCTGCGTGGGCGAGAATTCAGGAAAAACGTCTAAATTGCTATGAGTGAGACTATAAATGCCATAAAGCACCATCAGCGTGGACAAGCCAATAATCACGCCACTAAAGCGTATAGAAAAACGGACTAAAGCTGACATCATTGTGCTTTAATCCTCGTTCTCATTGGTGATTTGCGCTTTAAATTCTTCAGAAAGTAATAGTTGCGCACCGCTAGTTACGACTTTGTCGCCGCTATTTAAGCCATCTTTTGAATTGTTATGATAAAACCAACCATTTTCTACTTCAACATTAGTGTTGATGGGTAATCTATCAAACTGATTATCATTCGTTTTTCTATACACCCAAGGCTTGCCTGCATACCAAACCACCGCTGATGCTGGAATAACCACGCCTATAAGCTTGCTGGCGTTATTTAAGTTGCTCACTTTAACCTGCATGCCAGCACGTAATGCATCGCTTCTTGCATGATAAAAATATGTTTTACCCTGAATCGTTGCAGCGCTACTAGGCGATTGTGACAAATAAATAGCTTTCGCTGAGTTTGATGGTGCTGTTACAGGCGCAATCAACACATTGCTATTATTTGCTGGTTCTACGCTATCAAATGGCAAGGTAATTTGCACTAATACTTCTTTGTAATCAATCAAGCTTTGCAATAAAACACTAGGATTTTTCTCGGTCGCCAATTTGGTAAGCGCATCGCCCCAAGTTTGTCGCATGCTGTCAGATATGTTTTTAGCATTGGATTCGGCGGCCATGATTTTAGCTTCATCGGCTTTGGTATCTGCCTGCGCGGTTGCCAGCACTTTATCCGAGATATTTTTATCGTCTAAATTCAGTTCACGTAAACGTGCAAGTTCAATCTTATTGTGCGCTAAAGAGGTGCTTATCACCTGACTCTCAGCCTTTGCGGCTAGGTAACGTGAGCGTAGTTCTATCAAACTATCAATACTAAGCACATTGCCATAGCTGGTAATACCGCCTTGGTGAGTGGTAGATTTTAGTAGGCTAGTAGCAATGTCGCTTTGTGCTTGGGTTGCCGGGCTTATCTGAATGGTTGTTAAACCTTGCTTGGCATTGACACGATTTGGCGCCTGAATATTATCTTCAGAAGCGTGTGTTGAAGCCTCGTATTCATCTTTACCATAGAAGACCAATACCCAAAATAGCAGAACGATAAGAAATGCTTGTATGACTATGATTAGGGCTAATTTACGGTTCATTATTGAATATTCCCCATCACGCTTTTAATGAATGCCAGCAATTAATGCTCGCAATGACTATTGGTTTAGTTTTTTTACTTAGTGTTATTAAGGACTGGTTTTTCTATGCTTAAATTTTCAGAGCTTGAATTTTCAGAGCTTGAATTTTCAAAGCTAGTATTAATTTTTGAGTTATTTTGAGTGCTATTTTTAATGTCGGCTAATGGAATTTGTAGGGCATTTTCTAGCTGATTCTGTGCCATTTTCAACTGAAAATTTGCCAAAGTTACATTTTTATCAGCGGCAATTTTTTCTAATTGATTAAATGCCAGCTCCAGTCTATCAATCTCACCCGCTTTGAACTTTCTTTCCATACGCTGAGTATTAGATTGTTGCTGTTCGCGTAGTTTTTGTTGATTACTTAATGATTGTTTAGCCAACAAAAGCTCGGTATTTGCTCTTTCAGCTTCAGCAATCACTTTAGATTGTAGAGCAAAAAATTGCGCAGCTTCCACTTCTCTTAATTGTGTCGCTTCTCCGATGCCTAGTTTATTTTTGTTGATTAGACTGAGTAAACCAGACAAGCCTAGTGACCAAATTTTATCGCCAAACTCATAGGCGTAACCTGGGCTAAAAACAATGTCAGGGTATTGCTTGGCAATTTCGAGCTTTAATTTAGCTTCAGCGGCAGCGTATTGTTCAAGTGCAATCCGAATATCTAGGCGATTGAGCAGTGCGTTTGTTAGGAAGTTTTCAGACGTAGGTAAGTCAGCTTTTATTTTCCTAGCATCAAGTTTATCAATATCAAGCACAAAATCCATGCCTTCCACTTTAGATAAGGGTAAACCTAAATTATTGGCTAATTTTGAACGCAAAACCAAAGTATTAGCTTTCTTAGCATTTAACTCCGAGGACACCGCCAATAATTGTAGCTTAGCTGTGCTTAATTCCACATTTGAGGCCGCGCCAAGATTCACCCGTTTTTGATAAATTGCGACAATTTCGGCGCGACGTGCCACTTCATCGGTTAATAAGCTTATTTGCTGCTGATTAAACTGAACATCATTTAACGCTTGCGCCACTTGGTAGCGTAACTGCCAGGCGATTTGCGCCACCTCAAGCTTGGCGGCTAGGGATAAATGTCTGGCATTTTCAATGCGAATATCGCGTTTACTAGCAGTTTCAATTGGAATATCAATGCTTAATCCAAAGGCATAAGGACTACTGTCGCCATTGGCTTGATTGCTGTTCGCCAAATGCCCATTTAAATTCGGCAAAGGTTTTGCGCCGGCTAGCGCTTCAGCTTGTTCAGCCAAACGCCACTGAGCCCGTGCCACATCTAAACTAGGGTGAAAGTAAAGTGCGCAGTAAGTAAGATCGTCAGCGTTCCATTGTTGCAAAGGTAGCTTATTTTCGGCGTAACCATTGTTGGCTAAATATTGTAGAAACTTAAT
>CANFZA010000056.1 GCA_947451235.1 Methylophilaceae bacterium
AAAATTGTCATAAATATTATTGTAAATGACAAATCCTCTGACTTCACTCCTCCAATTTTGAACGTGGTCAGCAATCCCGCAATGAAATAAGCAAACAAAATAAAAAATACGACAAAAGAATAAATAAGATTTTTTTTCATTAGTAGACCTATTAGATTAATTGAAATGCCAAACAAAAAATGCATACATATAAATCATAGGTCAGAATACGTGAAATTTTTCCATCCTATAGCTGCAGATTAGTGCCTTTAGCTGTAATTCAAACCCATCACTTCACGCACATCGCGCATGGTTTCCCTAGCTAATTTACGCGCTTTTTCACAGCCTTCTGCGACAATATTTTTCACTAATGTCGGGTCTTCAGCATACTGGGCAGCACGCTCTTGAATGGGTTTTAATTCAGCTAATACACCTTCAATCACTGGACCTTTACATTCGATACAACCAATACCGGCAGTTTTGCAACCCGCCTGTGCCCAATCTTGCGTGGCTTGGTTTGAATAGATTTGATGTAATTGCCACACTGGGCATTTTGCCGGATCACCCACATCAGTGCGGCGCACGCGTGCCGGATCAGTTGGCATGGTTTTGATTTTTTTGGCGACTGAATCTACATCTTCACGCATAGAAATGGTGTTGTTGTAAGATTTAGACATTTTTTGACCATCTAAACCTGGCATTTTTGACGCTGGCGTAAGCTTGTAATCTGGCTCTAGCAAAATCATCTTGCCGCCGCCTTCTAAATAGCCAAGCAAGCGTTCTTTGTCGCCCATGCTCATGCCTTGCTGCTCTTCTATCATTGCGCGTGCTGAATCTAAGGCTTCGGCATCGCCGCTTTGTTGATAAGCATTGCGCATTTCTTGATACAAAGCGCTGCGTTTACTGCCTAATTTTTTAATAGCCGCTTCGGCTTTTTCTTCAAAGCCTTTTTCTTTGCCGTAAATATGATTAAAACGTCTAGCGATTTCACGGGTAAATTCAATGTGCGGAATTTGATCTTCACCAACTGGCACTTGGGTGGCCTTATAAATCAAAATATCAGCGCTTTGAAGTAATGGGTAACCCAAAAATCCATAGGTTGATAAATCTTTACTTGCAAGTTTTTCTTGCTGATCTTTATAAGTTGGCACACGTTCTAGCCAACTAAGTGGCGTAATCATGCTTAATAAAGTATGTAATTCGGCATGTTCTGGTACACGCGATTGAATAAAAATCGTTGAATTAGCTGGGTCTACGCCGGCGGCTAGCCAATCGATGACCATTTCCCACACGCTTTCTTCGATGATTTCAGGCGTGTCGTAATGCGTGGTAAGCGCATGCCAATCTGCTACAAAGAACAAGCATTCATGCTCGTGTTGTAGCTTAATCCAGTTTTTTAATACACCGTTGTAATGCCCTAAATGCAAATTACCTGTAGGGCGCATGCCTGATAAAACACGTTCGATTGCCATGTGATAAAACCTTAAATTTAATGCTTGAGTTAAATGGTGTTGTTATTATACAAACAAGCTTAGCCAAACAAGCTAATTATTAGCGCATAAACCACATTGATCAACGGGTTTAATATTTGGTTGAGTACGCCAGAAAACATCAGCGCGATTAAAATAATAAAGCCATAGCGTTCTATTTGTGCAAATTTCATCGCATATTTAATCGGCAAAAGGCTCACGGCAATGCGACCGCCATCTAGCGGAGGCAACGGTAGTAGGTTCAGCACCATCAAAACTATATTGATTTTTATACCCGCGTTACTCATAGCTACTAGAGGATCTGCAAGATATTCCGGCGAATTAGCAGAAAATTTAAACACAAATATCCAAAGTATAGCCATAACTAGATTAGATGCTGGGCCAGCAGCAGCTACCCACAACATGTCTTTTTTAGGATTACGTAAACGGCTAAAGTCTACCGGCACTGGCTTTGCCCAACCAAACAAAAAACTCCCTTGAGTAGACCAGAAAAGCAACACTGGCAAAATAATAGTGCCAAATAGGTCGATATGGCGCATAGGGTTTAAGCTGATACGGCCCGCTTTATAGGCGGTCATATCACCAAAATATTTGGCGGCATAACCATGCGCGGCTTCATGCACAGTAATGGCAAAAATCACGGGCAGCGCGTAAATCACAATTTTCTGTATTAGGGATAATTCCATTAGCGACTCTTTAATTTAATTGGATATTGTTTTTAAAAATGACTTTATTTGAATAAGCGGCTTCACGCTTAAAGCCCAAAAGGTGCTAAATCACCCAAGCCTTCGCGGATTAAAGTGGGTGCATCGCCGGTTAAATCAATCACAGTGGTCGCGCCATGTAGGCAATCACCAGCATCAATTACTAAATCTAACTGATGTTCCAATTTATCTCGTATCTCCCAGCCTTCGCTTAGTGCCGCATCTTCATTAGGTATTGTTAGCGTCATGCTCAACAAAGGCGCATCTATGGCCTCTAAAATAGCCTGCACAATGGCATGTTGCGGCACGCGCAAGCCTATAGTGCTACGTTTTGGATGCTGCAATTTACGCGGTACTTCACGCGTGGCATTCAAAATAAACGTATAAGCGCCCGGCGTATTGGCCTTAAGTAAACGAAACTGGCTGTTGCTAACAATCGCATAATTGCCTAATTCACTTAAGCTTCGGCAAATTAACGTGAATAAATGCTTATCATCCACACCACGAATTTGGCGTATACGCGTTTGCGCATCGCCATTACCCAACATGCAACCCAGCGCATAGCCAGAATCAGTGGGATAGGCAATGACACCGCCCTTACGCAAAATATCTGCGGTTTGCGCGATTAAGCGCGCTTGTGGATTGTCTAGGTTGATATTAAAAAGTTGCGACATGCTCGTTTGTAAACTTTCTCTTTATAAATCTTTAGCTAGCAAACGTTTCTTGCGGTTGTGTTTCAGAAAATGAACTTTGTAAAAACTCCGCTTCTGACCAACCTTGCCAAACCGGCACACAATTACTGGGCAATGCCGGCAAACGCCCCATTTCCATAAAGCTAATGCCCTTGCCGTGATAATCTGAACCTTGCGAAGATTTAAGGCCAAATAACTGTGCATATTTTGCAAATTCTACATACTGATCTGGCGTATGGCTTCCCGTCACCACCTCAATAGCTCCACCGCCAACAGCGCGAAACTCTTCTAACAACAGTAACATATTAGTACGGCCTAAATCATAGCGCCCCGGATGCGCGATTACTGCCACGCCGCCGCTGCCAACAATCCAACTGACGGCATCTTCTAGGCTTGCCCATTGATGTTCAAAGAATCCAGGCTTACCTTTTACTAAGTAATTTTTAAATACCGCTTTATTGTCTTTAGCTACGCCTGTATTGACCAAAAATCGCGCAAAGTGTGTGCGGCTAATAATACCTTCCTGCGCATACTCATAAGCGCCTTCTAAGCTACCCATGATGCCAACTTTATCTAAACCGGCCGCCATACCGATAGCTCGTATATGCCGACCAGCGCGAATAGCCGCCAAGCCTTCTTTTAACGGCGCATACTCTGGGTCTATTTTCAAACCGACAATATGTAATGTGCGTTTTTTCCAAGTGACGGATATTTCCACACCTTTAATCAACTGCATCCCTAGGCGATTAGTTTCAACCTCAGCGATGGCTAACCCGCTGGTATCGTCATGGTCAGTTAATGCAAGCACTCTAATATTGCGGTCAAACGCATGCTCGACCAGCGCTGAGGGCGTTAACAGGCCATCAGAAATATTAGAATGTGCATGCAAATCGATGCTTAAGGACATGAACTTAGATAAACCTTAGAAAATGAGAAGACCATTTGAAAATAATACGCTAGAAAATAATGTGAAAGAGAATAATGCTCAGTAAGCTTGCAATTACGCCTTGCGACACAACATCAATCATAGCAAAATAGCGCCTTAGTCTAAAGCACTGTTATTAATTAAAAGATTGTTAGTTATTAAGATTGCTAATATAAATATTATTTGAGAGCCAATATGAAGTTTTTGTTTGATCTGTTTCCAGTCATTTTATTCTTTATTGCTTTTAAATTTTTTGGCATATACACCGCAACCGCAGTCGCTATGATTGCCACCGTTGCACAAATTGCTTACAGTAAAATTCGCCACGGAAAAGTAGAAAAAATGCTGATGGTTAGCGGTGCAATCATCACGGTATTTGGGGGTGCAACTTTATTACTAAAAGACCCAACTTTTATTCAGTGGAAGCCTACGGTTTTATATTGGCTATTTTCAGCCAGCTTAATCGGCGCACAATTGATCTTCAAAAAAAATCTAATTCGCAACATGATGGAAGCACAAATCAGCTTGCCTGAAAACATTTGGACTAAGCTTAATTTGGCTTGGGCACTACTATTTTTGGCGCTAGGCTTTCTAAATTTATACGTTGCCTTCAATTACACACAAGATGCTTGGGTCAATTTCAAGTTATTTGGCATCACTGGCATCATGTTCGTATTTATTGTGTTGCAAACACTCATACTCAGCAAATATCTAACGCCTGAAGATGCTAAGAATGATAGTAACAACGATAAAAAGGGAGATTAAATATCATGTGGTACGCAATTATGGCCGAAGATATTCCTAACAGTTTAGAGAAACGCTTAGCGGCTAGACCTGCACATTTAAGCCGATTACAATCCTTACAAGAAACTGGCCGTCTGTTGCTAGCTGGCCCTTTTCCAGCGATTGATAGCTCAGACCCAGGACCAGCAGGGTTTACTGGCAGCTTAATTGTGGCAGAATTTGCAAATCTAGAAGAAGCCACAAACTGGGCGAATAATGACCCGTTTGTCATCTCAGGCGTATACCAGCGTGTTACAGTAAAGCCTTTCAGAAAAACCTTACCAGCCTAAGCCCATGACATTGATTCAAGAAATTACCCAACGCCTGCAAACATTAACACCCACTACGCTTGAAATAATAGACGATAGCGCCTCGCACGCTGGTCACAAAGGCAATGGTGGTGGTGGCCATTTCAACCTTAAAATAACCAGCTCGCATTTTTTAGAAAAATCACAGATAATACGTCATCGCCTTATTTATCAAGCACTTAATGATCTTATACCTAATCAAATTCATGCTTTGAGCATTCAAGCGCTTGCGCCAAATGAAATATAAAGCTGAAACATCAAGATTAAATATCAACCAGCCAAAAGCACTCACTTTTATACAACTTTAAGGATTTTTGCATGAAATTTACAAAAACATTAATCGCAGTCGCTATTTTATCTTTAACTTCTACCGCTTTTGCGGCTGACAATGTTGCGACTGTTAACGGCAAAGCAATCAAACAATCAGTGTTTGATTACATTGCCAAAGATGCTGCGGCACGTGGACAAAAAATTGATGCGCCAGTAAAAGAAGCCATCGTCAATAAATTAGTAGATTCTGAATTAGTGTATCAAGAAGCGCAAAAACTAGGTTTAGATAAACAGCCTGATTACCTTGCACGCGAAGAGCTGTCTCGCCGTGAACTTTTGACCAGCACTTTTTTACAAGATTTTGTAAAGAAAAACCCAGTTTCAGAAGCTGATAGTAAAGCTGCTTACGAGCAATACAAAAAAGCTTACGGCGATAAAGAATTCAGCGCGCAACACATTTTAGTTAAAACTGAAGCTGAGGCCAAAGATGTAATTGCCCAGCTAGGCAAAGGCGGCAATTTTGCTAAAATCGCCAAAGAAAAATCAATGGATCCTGGCTCTAAAGAAAAAGGCGGCGATTTAGGCTGGTTTTCTCCAGCAACTATGGTAAAACCATTTAGCGAAGCTGTTGCAGGCCTACAAAAAGGCGCTGTTACTGCCACGCCAGTACAAACACAATTCGGCTGGCACGTAATTAAATTGGTAGATACACGCCCTTCACAACCACTTGCTTACGATAAAGTGAAAGAAGGCCTGCAAAAAAATCTACAACAACGTAACTTAGAAAAAATGATGGCTGAATTACGTAGTAAAGCTAAAGTTGATATTGCTAAATAATCAATTTAATTAGTAATATTTTTCATGAAAAGGCCCGTAATATGGGCCTTTTTCAATTGAATAAAGCTAAATTATAGTTAGCTATATTTTGCATTTGCAACCGCACTTAATCATGATTTTATGCCATAATTAAGAATAATTATCATTCACAGATTAGCGTAAATTAATCTCATGCAACTTTTATCGCAATTAAAAATTGGCCAGCAAGCTGTAATCTCTGCAATTGAGGCTGACGAAACTTTATTCCATCGTTTGTCCGCTTTAGGATTTAGAGTAGGAAAACCTTTGAGCATTATTCGCCAAGCTAATTTTAGCGGGCCACTCCAAGTGCGTTTAGGCACTACAGATGTCATCTTGCGAAGCACCGAAGCGGCACGCATTCGCATTAACACTCATTCGACTTAATCATTTATGAAACGCATCGCATTATTAGGCATGCCCAATACAGGTAAATCAACCCTGTTTAACCGCATTAGCGGCGCCTCGGCTAGGGTTGGCAACTGGCCTGGCATTACCGTTGATTTAATGAGCGCTAAAATTTTAATCGGCGGACATATTGCTGAACTAATTGATTTGCCGGGCATTTATGATTTGCACGGTTTTTCTGAAGACGAACAAGTAGTGCGGCATTTTTTAGCCAGTAATGCAGTAGATTTAGTGATTATTTTACTGAACAGCTCACAAATTGATCGCCAACTTTCGCTTGTTTTACAAATTAAAAAACTTAACTTACCCTCTGTTTTAGCCTTAAACATGGCGGATGAAGCCAAGCAAACCGGCATTACCATCGATACAGAGAATCTAGCCAAAGCATTAAAAATGCCGGTACTACAAATAAGCGCTAAATATGGCGATGGCTTGCCAAAAGCTTTACAAGCCGCAACAGTCATTATCAATCAAAATTTACCCGCATCTGATCCACAAGTAATTAGTAAGCTTTTGCAAGAAGACAATCAAATTGAACAAGAAATGGATGCCTTGATTCAAAATAACGTGCAGATTCCGACCACATTCACAGACAGCACTACCGATAAAATAGACAAAATACTGTTGCATAAATGGCTAGGATTACCGCTATTTTTTGCAGCCATGTTTGCCTTATTTCAATTCATATTTACCGTAGGTAAGCCATTGCAAGATGGGCTAGCCTGGGCATTGCAATTATTACGCACAGGTATGTTGGAACCTTTATTCGCCTCTAGCCCTGCATGGTTGAGTGGCTTAATGCTTGATGGCGTTTATAACGGCGTTTCTACCGTAGCGGCTTTTGTGCCTATTATCGTATTGTTCTTTTTAGTGATGGCGATGGTTGAAGACAGTGGCTATTTATCGCGCGCGGCTTTTTTAATGGATGCATTAATGGCTAGAATGGGCCTAGATGGCCGTGGTTTTGTCATGATGTTGATGGGCTTTGGCTGCAACGTCCCAGCCTTAATGGGCACACGGATTATGCGCTCACGCCCGATGCGCCTGCTCACCATGCTGGTCATCCCCTTATCGCTATGCTCAGCTAGGCTGCAAGTTTTTATCTTCATGATTACTGCGCTATTTACTGCCAAACAAGCGCCGTTTGTGTTGTTTTCGCTGTATGTGATGAGCTTTTTAACCATGTTCATCACTGCGGTACTTTTTCAAGGTCAATACAAAAATTCAGAGCCATTTATTTTAGAATTGCCACCCTATCGCTTTCCTACATTACGCCAAATCATCTTGCGTGGTTGGCAAGAAGTGAAACACTTTTTAACGCGTGCCAGTAAATTTATCGTTATCGGCGTGGTGTTGGTTTGGGCGCTAACTAACTTTCCAAGCAACGTGCCGCCAGCCAGCATTGGCACTTTCGCCGGCCAAATCGGTACATTGTTTGCGCCTATATTAGATCCACTAGGCATCAATAGCCAATTGGCCATTGCTTTGATATTTGGTTTTGTAGCTAAAGAGATTGTAGTTGGCGCGCTAGCTGTGATTTATGGCTTGCAAGGTGATGCTCTCATGACGCAAATGGCTACCCAGATAGATTGGGTACAGGCGATGAGTTTTATGCTGTTTACGCTGATTTATACACCGTGCTTATCGACCATTGCCACCCTGAAAAATGAGTCGAAAAGTAGTGCGTTTATGTGGCTTTCTATTGCTTGGTCTTTAGGCTTGGCTTGGGTGGTGAGTTTCGTGTTTTACCAAGGTGCGCGCTGGCTGGGTTATTAAAACAGCATATTTAAAAAGCTTATTCAAACAATGCCCAGGTACTACAAACGCATGAAGGCCATCACTTTATAAAGTGCGAAGGCCGAATGTTAATAAGGCCTTCGCTTACAAAGACTAAAATTCCTAAACCGCTGACTCGCCAGTTTCGCCAGTACGAATACGAATAACCTGCTCTACTGAACTCACAAAAATCTTACCGTCACCTATTTTACCGGTGTGTGCCGCTTTAATAATGGCGTCTACCGCAGCATCTACCATATCATCAGCTACCACTAGCTCTAGCTTGATTTTAGGCAAAAAATCCACTACGTATTCAGCACCACGATAAAGCTCTGTATGGCCTTTTTGACGACCGAAACCTTTAACTTCCGTCACCGTTAGGCCATTTGCACCTATGTTAGATAACGATTCACGCACTTCATCTAACTTGAATGGTTTAATGATTGCTTCAATTTTCTTCATATTCGACTAGCTCCATGGATATTCAATTAGATATTTAATTAGATTTTATTATTAGCTTTTATTTATTGGTGTTTTATTGGTGTTTTATTGGTGAAAATTTAGTTTAAGTGTATATCAAAATCTAGCTTCACTGTAATCGGATGACGCCTATCTTTACCAAAGCCCTTATGCGTAATACGCACACCCACAGGTGATTGCCTGCGCTTATACTCATTGCGATCTATCAAGCTAATCACACGCTTAACCACTGCAGGCGCATAGCCTAAAGCGACGATATCTTCGTGACTGAGATCATCTTCAACATAGCCTTGAATAATCGCATCTAACACGTCGTAAGGCGGCAGGCTGTCTTGATCTAACTGATTAGCGCGTAGCTCAGCAGAAGGTGGACGGGTAATGATGCGCTGCGGAATTGCCGCTGAAATAGTATTGCGATAATTGGAAAGCTGATAAACCAAGGTTTTAGGCACGTCTTTAAGTAGGGCAAAACCACCTGCCATATCGCCATAAAGTGTGCAATAACCCACGGCCATTTCGCTCTTATTGCCGGTAGTCACCACTATGCTACCAAATTTATTTGAGAGCGCCATCAGTAACATGCCGCGAATCCGCGCTTGCAGATTTTCTTCTGTGGCATCTTGTGCAAGGTCGCCAAACAATGGCGCAAGCGTATTTAGGTAAGTTTCAAACAAAGTGCCTATAGCAATTTCGTTATATTTCACGCCTAATATATCAGCCATTTCACGCGCATCATTCACGCTGATATCCGCTGTAAATTCTGAGGGCATCATTACCGCATGTACATTTTCTGCGCCTAGCGCATCGACAGCAATCGCCATGGTTAATGCAGAATCTATACCGCCAGATAAACCAAGCACCACACCTGGAAAACCATTTTTTTGCACGTAATCGGCAAGGCCAAGTTTTAGCGCAGTATAAACTGAAGCTTCTATGCTTAACTGCGGCGTGATTAAGCCAGCGATTGGCATAGCACCATTAAACTCTGCCACCTCTAAAGCAGCCTCAAAAGCTGGTAGTTGGTGCGTTATCGTGCCGCTAGCGTCAAGCACGAAAGAAGCGCCATCAAACACCAATTCATCTTGGCCACCCAGCATATTGGTATAAATAATCGGCAACTGCGTTTCAAAAACACGCTTGCGCAAAACCTCTAGCCGCGTCGATTGTTTTTCCATGTGAAATGGTGAAGCGTTAAGTGCAATTAGTAGTTCTGCGCCGGCTACCTTAGCCATCAATGCCGGCTCTGGCTCCCACACATCAGCACAAATAAGCACGCCAACTTTCACGCCTTGATGCTCAAACACTAAAGCCTCTTCACCTTCAGTGAAATAACGTTTTTCGTCAAATACACTGTAATTGGGTAAGGCGTGTTTATGATAAGTGGCGAGAATTTTGCCATCTTGTAGCACAGAAGCCGCGTTAAAACACGCCTCGTCGACTTGATGCGGATGTCCAACTATCACGGTGATACCAACTAGAGCCGCGCTTAATTTATTGAGCGCTAAGTCGCAACCCTGCAAAAAATCAGCGCGTAATAATAAATCTTCTGGTGGATAACCGCATAAGGAAAGCTCAGGCGTAACTAATAAAGTGGCACCTAAGGCCTTTGCCTCATTAGCGCTGGCAATAATTTTGGCGACATTACCCGCCACATCACCGACTACACAGTTGATTTGCGCGATGGCAACTTTCATTGAAAAACTCGTGGGATTAAAGCCGAATAATCGAGTTTATTAAATGGCATATTAATAAGAACCACCGGCATCTTTAATCAGCTGAACAATTTCGCTACGCTGACCTTTAAGCGCATAGACTAAGGCGGTTAAGCCGTATTGATCTTTAGCCTTCACTTTTGCGTTGTGATCTAACAACAATTTAACCATATCGGTATTGCCGTTATCCACGGCAATGTGCAATAAAGGCGTACCTTCTGCATCTAAATTATTCACATCAGCGCCGTTATCTATGAGGATTTTAGCCGCTGCGTTTTTTGATTTTTTGACAGCCCAAGTCAGTGCAGTCCACTTAGAAAGGTCTTTTTGATTAATCAACACACCACGGCGCGCTAGTAATTCCACGGCGGGCAAATGTCCTTCACGCGAGGCTATCATTAACGCAGTGGTGCCTAATTTATCTTGCGCTAACATATCGGCACGATTGTCTAGCAGGACCGTAATTGTCGCAATATCACCACTTTTAGCGGCATGCATCAATACCGTTTTACCATCATCACTTTTGGTGTTCACATCTACGCCATGTTTAATCAAAAGATCGACAGTTTGCGAAAATCCAGAAACCGCAGCAATGCCAAACGCACTCCAACCTGCAACATCACGTACTTTTGCATCAGCACCTTTTTCTAATAATAACTGTACGCTAGCCACATGATTCTTTTTGGCAGCAAACATCAATGGCGTCCACCCGCCATTATCTTTAGCGTTAATGTCTGCGCCACGACTGATTAATGCAGCAATGACACCAACATTATTTTTGCGAGCGGCATACATTAAGGCGGTTAAGCCATCTTCATCTTTAGCATTGGCATTGGCGCCGCTCTCTAATAAAGCACTGACAATGGCTACGTCGCCTTTAGCGGCGGCGGTCAGTAGATATGAAACATCTTCTGCCGCCATTACTGAGGTTGTTACCGCAAAGGCTAAGATCAGGCTAATACGTTTAAGTAAAGTAGGCATTTTATTGATTAAATTATCTTTCAAACCATTACTTCTTACTGTTAATAGCGGCTAGCACTGCTTCGCCTAAACCCGCTGGCGAACTTGCTACCACTGCACCAGCCAATTCTAAAGCGCGGATTTTGTCTGAGGCTTTACCGCTACCGCCAGAAATAATCGCACCTGCATGGCCCATGCGCTTGCCTGCTGGCGCTGTTTGCCCAGCAATATAAGCAGCCACTGGCTTAGTGATATTACTTTTGATATATTCAGCCGCAGCCTCTTCGTCTGAGCCGCCAATTTCACCCACCATAATAATGGCTTCAGTTTCATCGTCAGCTTCAAACATTTGCAAGCACTCGATAAAATTCAAGCCTTTAATTGGGTCTCCACCAATACCTACACAAGTACTTTGACCTAATTTTAGCGCAGTAGTTTGATGCACCGCTTCATAAGTTAGCGTGCCAGAACGCGACACAATACCCACTTTACCGCGCAAATGAATACTGCCCGGCATAATGCCGATTTTGCATTCATCCGGTGTAATCACGCCAGGGCAATTTGGTCCAACCAAGCGCGCGCCATTGGCTTTTAAAGCCGCTTTTATATTCAACATATCCAGTACTGGTATGCCTTCGGTAATACAAATAATCAAATCGATACCAGCATCACAGGCTTCTAAAATAGAATCCGCAGCAAACGCCGGTGGCACGTAAATGACGCTGGCATTTGCACCAGTTAAGCGCACGGCATCGCGCATGGTATTAAATACTGGCAAGCCTAAGTGGATTAAACCGCCCTTGCCCGGCGTGACACCACCGACCATTTTTGTGCCGTAGGCAAGCGCTTGTTCAGAGTGAAAAGTACCTTGTTTACCAGTAAAGCCTTGGCATAGCACTTTCGTGTTTTTGTTCACTAATATACTCATGCTGCCACTGCCTTTACTGCTTGCACAGCAGCATCTGTTAAGCCATCTGCCGAAATAATATTCAGCCCACTTGTTTGTAACATGGTTTTACCTAACTCCACATTCGTCCCTTCTAAACGCACGATGACAGGAATTTGCATACCGACATCTTTCACTGCCGTAATAATGCCTTCTGCAATAATGTCGCAGCGCATGATGCCACCAAAAATATTCACCAAAATAGCTTTAACATTAGTGTCGGCTAAAATTATTTTAAAAGCCTTAGTCACGGTTTCAGCCGTTGCGCCGCCGCCTACATCTAAAAAGTTAGCCGGTGCGCCGCCATGTAATTTGATTAAATCCATCGTCGCCATTGCAAGTCCAGCACCATTCACCATGCAACCGATATTACCGTTTAAGGCAATGTAATTTAAGCCAGCATGATGCGCAATGGCTTCTTTACTGTCTTCTTGCGACCAATCACGCTGCTCGGCCAAGGCTTTTTGGCGATATAAAGCGTTGTCATCCACGCTCATTTTGCAATCTAAGGCAAACAACTTGCCATCGGTGGTGACTACTAAAGGATTAATTTCAAGTAGCGCTAAATCGTTTTCTTTGAATAATCGATAAAGACCTTTAAGAATTTTAGTAAACGCACTGATTTGTTCACCAGCTAAGTCTAATTTAAAGGCTAAATTACGCGCTTGATAATCGACCAAACCATTGAGCGGACTGCACACTTCTTGCAAGATTTTCTCAGGGCTGTTAAGTGCGATTTCTTCAATATCCATACCGCCGGCGCTAGACGCTACCACGACAACACGTTCCAGCGTTCTATCAACTAACATAGACAAATAAAGCTCACGTGCAATTGGCAAGGTTTCTTCAATCAACACCTGATTAACGGGTTGGCCATCGGGCGCATTTTGATAAGTGACCAAAGTTTTGCCTAATAACTCACTCGCCACGTTTTGCGCTTCTTCGGTGGATTTAACCACTTTAACGCCACCGGCTTTACCGCGACCACCTGCGTGTACTTGGGCTTTCACCACCCAAGCACCGCTATCGATTTCAGAAGTGACTGCTGGCGTTTGCTTAGCAACAGAAATTACCTGACCGCGTGGCACTGGAATGCCATATTTTTGCAACAAGGTTTTGGCTTGATATTCATGCAAATTCATAAGAATTAGACTCTAGTTAACGATTGTGACTATTTTCGCGCAATTCAGGCAAATGCGCTAGCACTGGCTTACTTATGCCATCATTTTGTTATGTTTTTAACACTATTTTATAATGCGTTTACTCGCCTGTTTAATGCTTACTTTAATACGGCGTAAAACAGGCTAAGTGTATAATCGTATTTTTTACAGAAATCAAAAGCCATGCGTCTCGTTGTTCAAGGTTCTGCCATTACGTATTCACATTTAGCGCACATACACCAGCTATGTAATTCCAACCTAGCTAACACCAGCGTGCAATTTGTACAAACTGCGCAACACGCTTATTACTTAGCCAATCAATCCAGCATACAACAAGAAATTCAAAGTTTCTGTGCTGAGCAAAATATTGATTGCGCTTATGTGCAAGATACTCAAACCATTAAGAAATTTGGTTTATGTGTGATGGATATGGACTCAACCTTAATCAGCATTGAGTGCATTGACGAAATTGCCGACATGGTAGGCCTAAAGCCACAAGTGGCGGCCATTACCGAGCGCGCAATGCAGGGAGAACTGGACTTTGCACAAAGCCTGCGCGAGCGCGTGGCCTTGCTTAAGGGCTTGAAAGAGTCTGATTTAATGCGTGTACTGAACGAACGCCTGACATTAAATCCTGGCGCTATTGAATGGATAGAAACTTGCAAGAAAAACAACATCATCACTTTGCTGGTGTCTGGCGGCTTTACCTTTTTTGCTGATCGCGTAAAAGCGATGCTGGGCTTAGATTACGCGGTATCGAACACTTTAGAAATTATTGACGGCCAGTTAACAGGCAACATTTTAGGCAACATTGTGGACGCGAAAACCAAGGCCGATGAATTAACAAAATTACGCGATAGTTTAGGCCTCACAGCGGCACAAACGATTGCCATTGGCGATGGTGCGAATGATTTAAAAATGATGACAGCGGCTGGCATTGGCATTGCCTATCACGCCAAACCTATCGTACAGGCACAAGCCACTTATGCGTTAAACCATGTGGGTTTAGAGGGTGTTATCGGCTTACTGACGACTTAAATAACCTAGGTGATGGGTTTATAACTTAGCTAATTGCCACTAAATGTGACAATTCTGCTTCGGTAAAACCAGCTTCACGACGCGCTTCTAAATTAAAAGGTCCACGTAGCTTGGGCGCAACATATTGATTACATAAGCTTACAAACGTATTCAGCGCTTCCAAGCCTTTTTGTTCACAAAGATAATTAAACCAATAATTACCAATGGACACATGGCCGATTTCATCGCGCAAAGTAATATCTAAAATCTCTGCCGCTCGCATATCGCCGGCTTGCGCCAGCTTTGCCCGTAACGCTGGCAATGCATCCAAACCCCGCGCCTCCATTGTTCTTGGCACTAAAGCCATACGCGCTAAGACATCAGCTTTGGTTTTATCGACCATTTCCCACAGGCTATTATGTGCATCAAAATCGCCATAATTAAAGCCTAAATACTGCAAATGTGCATTGAGCAAATTAAAATGATTCGCTTCTTCAGCA
>CANFZA010000057.1 GCA_947451235.1 Methylophilaceae bacterium
CTATTCAAATCATATCTATTCAAATCATATCTATTCAAATCATATCTATTCAAATCATATCTAGCTAGACCATATCTAGCTTAATAATCGCTTGGGCAAATAAAACGCGCCATTGGTTGGCTAGCGGTTTTTCTGCATTCAGCATGCCAAGGTGTTGTACATAACGCACGTCTGTCCCTTTTGGCATACCCAGGTTATGTAACAGTGTTTTTAGTTTCGCGCCTAATTGATTAGCATCCTGTTGGACTTTGTTAGCTTCGGCTTCGTCATCATGCGCATAAGCCCAGCTCACAACAATCATGTCGCCAAATAAGCCCCAAATACCACTTTGCGTGCCTTTTAAAAATTCAACGGTAGTTGGTAAATTGCAATGCTGTTGAATTTGATGTTGTATTTTTTTTAACATGCCATCCGGCAGTGCTTCTTTACTGGCAATCATAATTGGCATCAGCAGAATCGCCGTGCCTTTTTTGCCTGCTTCAATGTCATTAGCTAATAGCCGTTGCATGGCTCTGTCGTTGGCTAGCGCGTAAATTTTAGCCACACTAAAATACATGACCGCCCAAGTAATTGGCCCAGTAATATCCAAATAAACATCGGTTAAATTTAGCGTTAAATACGAAAGTGCAAGCAAGCTAAGCTGGCTACTACTAAAAATAGTGGTGACTTTATCGCGGTCTACATTGCGGTAAAACGCTAAAGCCGTTAGCCATATCAGCAATGAACTCATCAAAATATAGGGCGTTTTGCCGCGCCAAACGTGCAAATAATCGGTATGTTTTACGTTATCAATGGCGGTGGCTAATATTTCTACACCAGGAAACTCTTTGGCCATTGCCGTGGCTTTTACATCAAAAAGTGAAGGCGCGGTAGAACCGATAATCACGATTTTATTGGCAAATTCATCAGGCGCACGTTTTTTAACCTTGCTAGCCATGTCGGTATAAACATCGCTAAAGGTTGCATATTGATAGGTAAATGGTTTGCCGCGCCAGTTAATCAGCATACTTTGCGGCGGCGGCAGAGTACTTAATTTGGCAAAACTGCCCACGGCTAACGGTAAAGATGGCAGTAACCAGCCATTTTCATCATGCCAAAGTCTATATTCACGGGTAATACCATCGGCATCGGCATAAATATTATGCGTGCCTAAATGTTTAGAATTTAATGCTGCATCAAAATGTGGTAGCACAATAGCGATTGGATTTTTGGTTTGTGGAATCGCAACGCCATTTGCATTTTTGGCCGAATAAACCAGACCTGGAATCATCTCTGGCGTGACTTTGCTTAAGTGATCGCTGGCTTGTGGTAAGCGCAACATAGGGAAAAAGGTATTGTCGGTGCCAGCAATTACATCGTTAAAATAAGTATCGCTATCCGGGTTGTAAACGTCGGCATCGCTGAACAAAATATCAAAGACAATCGCTTTTGGTTTTTGCGCTTCGATATTTTCTACAAATTCACCAAATACTTGGCGTGGCCAGGGCCAGCGACCGTAATCCTTTGCCATTGCACTTAAAGAAGCCTCGTTAATATCGATAATCACAATATCAGGATCAGCTTTTGGCATCACAATACGATTTTTAACCATCATGTCAAAAGCGCGATCACGCATGTTTTGACCTACGTGAAACAGGTTGGCATCTAGCAACACAAATAAAGTCAGCAGGGCGCATAAGTATAAATAAAAGTTATTACTTAACTTGCGCGTAACGCTTACCAGCCATTGGCTGATGATTAATTTGAGTTTATTCATGGGAGATGCTTATCAGTATTGTTTAGAATGTTGGTTTGAATATTGTCTTGTGGGCAAAATCATAAATGTTTTTTGGGCTGAAGGGGGATTTGTTATACTGAAAACTTCAGCTAAAAGTAAATTTAGTGTCATTTAGTGCCTAATTTTTTGCGCATTATTAAAGGAATCAAATCTTGAAAGATAAAACCATCGCTATTTTAGAAAATCGTGCAGGCGAGCAACTGGCTGATTTAGTCAGAAAATATGGCGGCACGCCTTTTTCTGCGCCAGCTTTGGCTGAGATTCCAGATATTGATCCGGTGTTAATTAGTCAAATGATTGAAGATTGGCAAGCTAATCAACCAGACTTTTTTATTTTTCAAACGGGCGTTGGTGTTAAAGCGTTATTTGCCACTACAGATAGTTTGGGTATTTCAGAGCAGTTTTTACAGATACTTAATGCTGCGGTGATTGCTGTGCGCGGCGTTAAACCCTCTGCCGTGCTTAAATCGCGCAATGTGCGGATTGATTTGCCTGCTAACGACCCTTATACCACCGCTGAAGTATTGGCGTCGCTTGCGCAATATGATATTTCTGGCAAGCTGGTAGTGGTGCAACGTTACGGCGATACCAATTGGGATCTACAACATGCGCTAGAGGCCAAAGGCGCACGCGTGGCTGAAATTACCACTTACCGTTGGAGTCTGCCAGAAAATATCCAGCCTATGGTGGATATGATGGATGCATTAGCAGTAAATAGCATTGATATGGTGTGTTTTACCAGTGCCTCGCAAGTACATAACTTGTTCGCCGTAGCACAGCAATTGGCGCGAAACGAAGCTTTAAAAGCTGACTTAAACCGCAGTATGGTTGCCTCGATCGGCCCGGTTTGTACCGTGGCATTACATAAATTTGGGCTTAAGGTAGATGTTGAGGCAAATCCGCCTAAGCTTGGACCATTTATTACGGCAATTAATAGTCAGTTTGCTTAAGTCATTGCTTTCCTTAAATTAACCTAAATTTCTCAAATAAATAAGCTCATGCTGCCATCCATCACCTATTTAGATCTTGAAACCACAGGCGCAACGCCGCTTAAAGACCGCATCACAGAAATTGCGTTGGTGAGATTTGATGATGGCGTTGAGGTTGCACGCTGGCAAACTCTGGTGAATCCTGAGCAAGAAATCCCTGCGTTTATTCAGCAACTCACAGGCATTAATAATGAAATGGTGGCCAATGCGCCTACCTTTTCTGAAGTGTCGGATAAATTGCTGGCGTTTCTAGAAGGCTCAGTATTGGCTGCGCATAATGTGCGTTTTGATCACGGCTTTATTAAAGCCGAGTTTAAGCGCTTGGACTATACGCTAAAGCAAAAAGTGTTGTGTACGGTTAAGTTGTCGCGCTTGCTTTACCCGCAACATCGCAGCCACGGCTTAGATGCCATTATGCAGCGCCACAATATTACTAGCATTGCGCGGCATAGAGCGATGGGCGATGTTGAATCTATTTTGTCTTTTTTAGATTCTGCCAAATTAGAATTAGGCGATGCCGCTATTTTTAATGCCGCTAAACAGCTCATGCGCGGCCCTGCATTGCCACCGCATTTAGACGGGCTTTCGCTGGAAGATATGCCTGAAACCCCAGGCGTATATTTATTTTATGGCGAAAATGACTTACCGCTTTATATAGGCAAAGGCGTGAATATTCGCGCACGCGTCTATTCACATTTTAGCCGCGACCATGCCTCAGCTAAAGAAATGCGGATTAGCCAAGAAACTAAACGGGTTGAATGGATAGAAACAGCGGGAGATTTTAGCGCTTTATTGTTAGAAGCTAAATTAGTAAAAGAGCTGCAACCGCTACATAACCGGCAACTACGTAATGAACAACAACTTTGTAGTTGGAAGCTTAATACCGAGTTGGATGCAAAGCCGGCATTAAAGCTATTGCATGAAGATGATATTAACCCAGCCGAATTAGGCCAATTATTTGGCACTTTTAAAAGTAAGAAACAAGCGGTTGCTGCTTTACGAAAACTGGCAGAAGCGCATCATTTATGCCCCAAAATATTAGGTCTTGAAACTGGTGAGGGCGCTTGTTTTTCTAGCCAAATAAAGCGTTGTAAAGGCGCTTGTTGCGGTCGTGAAACCTTAATTATGCACAATTTACGTTTGCAGCAAGCGATGGTGGCTAATCGTTTAAGAGCATGGCCGTATGCGGGCAAAATCGGCATACGCGAACACAATAACGAAAACAATAAAACCCAAATGCATATTTTTGAACATTGGTGTTATTTGGGTGTAATCGAACATGAAACTGATTTACAAGAAACGATAGCGCAAAAACAGCCACTTAAGTTTGATCTAGATAACTATCGATTGTTGATAAAAACACTGGCTAGCAAAAATATTGAGCTTTTCCAGTTTGCTAATTAGTTTTTTGCACGCAGCACTTATTTGCATTCTAAGCACCCCCACCAAAGCCACAATTATTAAATCTATAGCATCAGGTATAATTCAGTCCTATGATACAAATTATAATTTTAGTAATAGTGCTAGCCATTTTATTCCTGCTAGTTCGGCAGTTATGGAAAAGCAGTCAGCCTGACGCCAGCGCCGTTACAGCCCAGCAAATGATTTTGCAACAGTTGGAAGAAAAGCACAGGGCTATGTTGCTAGACTTTAACGATGGCTTGAATAAATTAGGCGACCGTTTAAGCGCATCTTCTGGTGATGCCAGTGAGCGGCTGCGGTTAAGTGTGGCGGCAGAATTACAGGCCACGCGTGATGCCATGCAAGCCTTGCAATTAGCCCAAAATAATAGCTTAGCGCTTACTCGTGAAACCGTGCTTGAAAAACTGCATATTACCTTGGCTGAACAAGGCAAAGCTGAGCAAGAATTGATTCAATCAACTATGCGCAATGCCACTTTGCAATTAGTAAGCACCATCGATAATTTGGCAAAAGCGGTAGATGGCCGTCTGGAACAAATCGGCGGCAAAGTTTCTGAGCGTTTGGATGAAGGCTTTAAAAAGACCAATCAAACCTTTATTGATGTAATGGCGCGCCTTGCAACCATCGATGAAGCGCAAAAGAAAATAGACGGTTTAACCACCAATGTGGTTAGTTTGCAAGAATTGCTGGGCGATAAACGTAGTCGTGGTGCTTTTGGAGAGGTGCAATTAGAAGCTTTGGTGCGTAATGTGTTACCGGTCAGTTCATTTGCCATGCAATACACGTTTGAAAATGGCACGCGTGCCGATTGTGCAATATTTTTGCCAGATCCAACCGGCACGGTAGCGGTAGATAGCAAGTTTCCGCTAGAAAATTATCACCGCATGTTTAACGCTAAATTGAGTGAAGCTGAGCAAACTGCCGCTGAAAAACAATTTAAATTAGACGTGAAAAAGCATGTGGATGACATTGCTAATAAATACATTATTTCTAACGTAACGTCTGACGGCGCGGTGATGTTTATTCCTGCTGAAGCGGTGTTTGCTGAGCTTCACGCTTACCATTCGGATGTGATTGAATATGCGATGAATAAACGCGTTTGGGTGGTTTCACCGACCACCTTGATGGCAGTATTAAATACCGCCCGCGCCGTACTAAAAGATGTAGAAACGCGCAAGCAAGTGCATGTAATTAAAGAAGAGTTGGGTAAGCTAAGTAAAGATTTTGGCCGCTTTGATGTGCGCATGAAAAAGTTGGCGGATAATATACGTCAAGCGCATGAAAATGCACAAGATGTGCATATTTCCAGCCAAAAAATATCACAACGTTTCGCCCAAATCGAACGTGTTGAGTTGGCAAATAAGCCAGCAGACTTGCCTGCAACCTTGGCAAAAGATCTATTAGACGCTATTGATGAAATTGAAGAGTAATTAACGAACTATTTATGAAAATTAAAATATTTTACTTTGCTAGACTCAAAGAAACGCTCAAGTTTTCTACGGAAGATTTGGAGTTGCCAGACGATGCTTTTGCGCAAGCTTTGACCATATTAAAGTTGAAAGCTTTTTTAGCGAAACGCAGCGATGTTTGGCAGCAAATGTTACTAGGAAAACTTAAAGTGCGCGGTGCGATTAACCATGAATTGGTGGACGATAATGCGCCAATAGTTGATGGTGATGAAGTGGCATTTTTTCCGCCGGTTACTGGCGGTTAAATAATTCAAAGCCATGACAGTTCGCGTACAAACAGAAGATTTTGATGTTGGTTTTGAAGTTAACCAACTACGCAATGCACGAAGAGATACCGGTGCGATAGTCAGCTTTGTAGGCCAAGTGCGTGATCTCAACGACGGCGATACCGTTACGCAATTAACGCTTGAGCATTATCCGGGCATGACAGAAAAAGCGTTAGAAGCGATTGCTCAGCAAGCCAAAACACGTTGGGATTTTTTTGATGCGCTGATTATTCACCGTATTGGATCATTGAAGCCAACTGACCAAATTGTTTTAGTAGCAGTCAGTGGCGCACACCGTGGTGAAGCATTTAAAGCTTGTGAATTCATCATGGATTTTTTGAAAACAGAAGCGCCGTTTTGGAAAAAAGAAGTCACGCAAGACGGCGAGCATTGGCTAGAGGCCAAGCAAAGCGATGATGATGCAAGAGAACGTTGGGTTAAATAGTTAGCATTAAAATTAAACATGCCAATTAATAATTTTCAGTAAACCGACTTTAAGACATCTGTAGGAGCGGTCCGTGACCGCGAACGGTATCTTTCGCGGTCACAGACCGCTCCTACAAAAAGCTTTAGGTGCGTTTACATCGAGGATGCTGAAAATAATTAATAGGCACTACATTAAATACCAGATAAACCAGTCAGGCGATATGTCACAAATACTAACACCACAGCAATTAACCCATCATATTTCTGCCAAACAATTCAGTTTTGCAGATACTTCTGAGCTGATCAGCGCGGATAATATTAGCGCCCAGCATCATGCTTGGGTCGCGCAATCTGAAGCGAAAAAAGCAGCTGAATTTGGTTTGAACTTGCATCAAGCCGGTTTTAATTTACTCGCGTTAGGCGAGCCCGGCACAGGTCGCACCTCCTTGATGTTAAGCGCCATGCATGAGGCTGCGGCTAAGCAAGCGGAAGCTGGAGATTTAGTCGCTTTGTATAGGTTTGATGCTAATGGCAAACCTCTATTTTTGAAATTGCCCGCAGGTGCCGGCATTCAATTAAGGCAAGCTCTAGATTTAATGATCCGTAATCTAGCCAAAGACCTCGCGGTATTGCTGGAAGCCAAAGGCCAGCAAAGCTCAATGGCACCGATACAGATTTTTGTGGAAGCGCAATTAAGCATGGTGAAGGCCAGCATTACGCTGATTACGCCGGAAAAAATGCCGCACCATTATTTTGAGTTAATGCAACGCGATATTTTAGATGTGCTGGAAGCTTGGCAACCTAACACTGGTGGCGATGGCGATAATAATTATGAAGTATTGCTTAGCGAAGGTTTTTTAGGCCGTTATCGCGCCAATGTGTTGGTTGAGCATCCAGCAAGCCAAGGCGCGCCTGTGGTTTATGATAATGATCCTAGCCTACATTCTTTATTTGGTGGCGTAGAAAGCGCTGGCGAATCTAGCACCACGCCAGACTTTTTGCGCTTACGCTCAGGAAATTTACTACGTGCTGATGGCGGTACGTTGTTACTTAATTTGCGCGATATTTTGGCCGATGAACAAAATGGTGCGCAGATATTAGAAAAGCTACATCGCTTTTTGCGCAACGGTACACTGCAAATTGAAGATTTAAGTAGCAGTAGCAGTCAAGGCAGTAGCTTTGTCAGCGCGCAGGCGGCAATACCGGTTTCTGTGAAGCTGGTATTAGTGGCCACGCGTGAAGATTATTATTTGTTGATTGATGAAAATTATGATTTTTTCAGCTACTTTCCTATCAAAATTGAATTTGCTGAAAAAGTAAAAGCCAGCCCAGAAAATTACGCGGCCTATGCAGCTTTTATCGCACAAAAATGTCAGCAATTTAAATGTAGCCACTTTACGGCTGAGGCGGTTACGGCTTTATTGCAATCTATGCACAGGTTGGAAGAAGACCAAAAACGCATCAGCACACAATTTGCTGTGCTAGAAAAACTGATGTTAGAAAGCGCTGCTGCTGCTGAGTTACGCGGCGCCGCATTGGTAGGTATTGAAGACGTAAAATCTGCCATTAATAGAAAATACGCGCGCCACAGTTATATAGAAGGCCACATGCGCGACTCTATTATCGATAATGAGTTGATGATTACCGTACATGGCGAGACTATCGGGCAAATTAACGGCTTAACGCACATTGATCTTGCCGATGCCAGCTTTGGCTCGCCAGTGCGTATTTCTGCTAATTGTTATGCCGGTCGCCGCGATGTGCTAACCATAGACCGTGAAGTCGCCATGAGCGGCCCCACGCATGATAAAGGCGTGATGATTTTGCAAAGTTGGCTGCACAGCAATTTCGCCTTAATGAACCCGCTGAACATGACAGCCTCATTAGTATTTGAGCAAGAATACAATGGCGTAGAAGGTGATTCTGCCTCTTGTGCGGAGTTGTTCGCTTTATTATCTTCACTCGCGCAAGTGCCGATTAAGCAGGGCATTGCCGTTACCGGTGCACTCAATCAACATGGTGAAGTGCTGCCAGTGGGCGGGTTAAACGAAAAAATTGAAGGCTATTTTAGAGTCTGCAAAGATATAGGCTTAGATGGAAAACAAGGCGTTTTATTGCCAGACCGTAATCAGCGCCATTTGATTTTGAGCGATGAAGTGCTAGATGCTGTGGCTAATGGCCAGTTTCATATTGCGACTATGAACAATGTGGCTGAGGGTATTTTGCATTTAACTGGGCGTAGTTTAGAAGAAATTAATCGCTTGGCTGAAGCTAGATTAAGCACCTTTAAATTAACCCTGGAAGCTAATTTACCTAAAGTTTTTAATATTTAACATGACCGCTTTAGCTGATAACGTTGAAACTAAACTAAGGCTAGATAAATGGCTGTGGGCGGCGCGTTTTTTTAAAACCCGTAGCATAGCCACTGCCGCGATTGAAACCGGCAAAGTGCATGTAGATGGAGACCGAATAAAACCTGCCAAAGAAGTCAAAATTGGCCAAATTATTCATATTCGCAATAAAGATTTTGAAATTGAATTTGCAGTGCTAGGCTTGGCTAATATACGCAAAGGTGCGCCAGAAGCTACACTGTTATATGCGGAAACGCCGGCAAGTATCGCCAAGCGCGAAAATGCCAAAGTGACAGGCGAGGGTGAATATGCTTTGCGCGAGCCTGGTGCAGGGCGGCCAACCAAGCGGCAACAGCGGGATATTAAAAAGTTTACTGGTATTACCTATGACTAATATTTTTCACGCCTATGAACAATCCCCAGTGGTCACCGCTCTCCGTAGGAGCGGCGCCCTCGCCGCGAAAAATGCTGCAACATTCACCATCGCTATCGCGGCGAGGCGCCGCTCCTACATACGACTTTCAAGCGCTTTAGCGCTTAGAAAGTCGGAGTGCCCATGATACTTAAGACTAATATTTCACATGCCTATAAACAGTTTTCTGTGGTCACAGCTCTCTGTAGGAGCGGCGCCCTCGCCGCGAAAAATGCTGCAACATTCACCATCGCTATCGCGGCGAGGCGCCGCTCCTACATAAATTCGAATATTCGCATTTATAGGTTGGGTATATGAAAATTCTCTTGTTAGGCAAAAATGGTCAAGTTGGCTGGGAATTACAGCGCAGCCTAGCGCCGTTAGGTGAAGTCTTCGCGCTAGCCACAAACAGCCCTGAACTTTGCGGCGATCTGACTAATCTGGCTGGCCTTAAACAAACCATACGCGATATTGCGCCAGATATTATCGTAAACGCCGCCGCTTATACAGCCGTAGATAAAGCCGAAAGTGAACCAGACTTAGCTTACGTCATAAATGCCTTAGCTCCAGAACTACTGGCACAAGAAGCAAAACGTAGCGGTGCATGGTTGGTTCATTATTCTACAGATTATGTATTTGATGGCAGTGGCGACCAACCGCGTTTAGAAACCGCCACCACTGGCCCACTGAATGTTTATGGCCAATCCAAACTATCTGGCGAAGCTGCTATCATTGCCTCTGGTTGCCAGCATCTAATTTTTCGTACTAGCTGGGTTTATGCCGCTCGTGGCAATAATTTTGCCAAAACCATGCTGAAATTAGCGCAAGAACGTGAGAGTTTAAGCGTAATCAATGATCAAATAGGCGCGCCTACAGGTGCCGATTTATTGGCCGATGTTACCGCCCATGCGGTTCGTAGCGCATTATTACGCCCTGAATTGAGTGGCCTTTATCACTTAGTAGCTAGCGGCCAAACTTCTTGGCATGGTTACGCCAGCTTTGTGATTGATTATGCCAGGCAAGCGGGTATTGATATTAAAGTTGCCACAGCTGCAATCCAAGCCGTGGCTAGTAATGCTTTTGTGACGGCTGCACAGCGCCCACTTAATTCGCGCCTAGATACCCATAAATTACAAAATACATTTGACCTACATTTGCCACATTGGCAAACTGGCGTTATTCGCCTACTTGATGAAATTCTAGAGAAAAAATGATGACCCAACGTAAAGGCATTATCCTTGCCGGCGGCTCCGGCACGCGCTTGTATCCGGTAACCCAAGTGGTTTCTAAGCAATTACTACCCATTTACGATAAGCCGATGATTTACTATCCGCTCAGCACATTAATGCTGGCTGGTATCCGTGATATTTTGATTATTTCTACCCCGCAAGACACACCACGCTTTCAGCAATTACTGGGTGATGGCCGCGACTGGGGACTGAATCTGCAATACGCTGAGCAACCAAGTCCAGATGGCCTAGCGCAGGCCTTTATAATAGGTAAATATTTCATTGGCAACGACCCTAGCGCTTTGGTGTTGGGTGACAATATTTTTTATGGCCATGATTTGCACACGCAGTTGTCTGATGCTATGGCGCGCGAGCAAGGCGCCACGGTTTTTGCCTACCACGTGCAAGATCCTGAACGTTACGGCGTGGTAGATTTTGATGCCCAAGGCCGTGCTACTAGTTTAGAAGAAAAACCACTCACCCCAAAAAGCAATTACGCCGTTACCGGCCTATATTTTTACGACAATCAAGTGGTTGATATTGCCGCCAATTTAAAACCATCTAAACGCGGTGAATTAGAAATTACAGACTTGAACCGTGTTTATTTAGAACGTAATCAGCTTAATGTTGAAATTATGGGTCGCGGTTACGCCTGGCTAGATACCGGCACGCACGAAAGCCTGATTGATGCCAGTAACTTCATTCAAACCATAGAAAAGCGCCAAGGTTTAAAAGTCAGTTGTCCTGAAGAAATTGCTTACCGTAAAGGTTTTATCAATGCTGAGCAATTAGCAAAACTGGCAGAACCACTGGCTAAAAATGGCTACGGTCAATATTTGCTACGTTTGCTTAAAGATGGAATACAACCGTGAACGTTATACAAACTAGCATTCCTGACGTATTAATTCTAGAGCCAAAAGTATTCGGAGATGAACGCGGCTTCTTTTTTGAAAGCTTTAATCAAGCAAAATTTGATACGGCAATCGGCAAAAAAGTGCAATTTGTACAAGATAATCATTCGCGATCAGCCAAAAATGTACTACGCGGTTTGCATTACCAAATACAGCAGCCGCAAGGTAAATTAGTGCGAGTAGTGCAGGGCGCTGTGTACGATGTTGTGGTAGATATCCGTCACAATTCACCCACTTTTGGTCAGCATGTTGGCTTGGAGTTATCGGCCGAAAATAAGCGTATGTTATGGATTCCAGAAGGATTTGCCCATGGCTTCCTTGTACTGACAGAGTCGGCTGAGTTTTTATATAAAACTACAGATTATTATGCTCCAGAATATGAGCGAGCTATTGCTTGGGATGATCCAACTTTAAATATCCGCTGGCCGCTGGCAGTTACGCCTACGTTGTCTGCAAAAGATTTGTTAGCTTCTGCATTTGCTGATATTTAAGTCGAATATTTCTCTATTTCCAACTATTCATCCTATTTCTTATTAACAGAGAGCTTTGCACGAGGCTAAATAAGCCGCAGTTTATTATACCCCCCCCATTTATCGTCATTCCCGCGTAGGCGGGAATCTAGGCGAGTAAACAACTTAACTGGATTCCCGCCTACGCGGGAATGACGGTGTTGATGGGTTTTGGGGTTTAAATGCGCTCGTGCAAAGGTCTCTAATAACTAAGCTGGTGGAATATATTCTTTTTATTGTGCGATTTTGATGCAAATAGTACTGGTTAAAATTATAAAGCTTCCTAGAATAATAATTTGTTCGCAAATTATTGATTAAACTTAGTGTTGTTTGGTAAACTGGTGTTCATTAAGTGAACGCAGTTGGTTTACATACCAAATTTGAATTAGCAGCAACGTATTTAAATGGCGAGATTAATAGCGAACTAATAAAATGCTAACAGACGAATACAGATACAAAATACTAAAACTAGTTGAAGCTCAACCTGAAATCAGCCAGCGTGAGCTTGCTAAAAATCTAGGGGTGAGCCTAGGTAAAACTAATTTTTGTCTGAAAGCCCTGATTGATATTGGCCTAATAAAGGCAAGCAACTTCCGTAATAGTCAAAATAAATTAGCTTATATGTATTTGTTAACACCCACTGGTATTGAAGCTAAATCAGCGATTACGCTGCGTTTTTTAAAGTCAAAAATGCATGAGTATGAAATACTTCAAGCAGAAATCAACGCCTTAATGAAAGAAGCTAATACAGCGCAAGTGTCACCAGAGGTTGCAGTTTGACTACACCAATCATGAATAACAGTTATGCGATTATCCTGTGCGGTGGTTCTGGCACTAGGCTATGGCCGCTTTCGCGCACTTTGCGCCCTAAGCAATTACTGGCGCTTAATGGCGAACCCACGCTATTGCAACAAACTGCACAAAGATTAACCCAGCATATTGCCCCCGCTAATTTATATACGGTGACTCACCAAGATCATAAATTTGAAGTTAAAGGCCAACTTGCGGAAATTTACCCACAAGACCTTGCTCAGTTAGTCGCCAACGTTTTGGCAGAACCCTGCGCTAAAAACACTTTGCCGGCTATTGCTTGGGCGACTTACCAAATTTACCAAAAAAATGCCGATGCGTTGATAGGCGTATTTGCCTCAGATCATGCGATTGATAACGAGCCCGCCTTTTTGCAAGCGTGGCAAACCGCAGAGTTAATGGCTGAGCAAGATTATTTAGTGTTGTTAGGCATTAAACCAGACGAACCTGCCACCGGTTATGGTTACATAAAACCCAAGCAAGCATTAAGCCTGAATAATGCGTTGCCGGTGTATCAAGTGGCGCAGTTTGTAGAAAAGCCAAACTTAGCAAAAGCGCAACAATTTGTAAGCGAAGGCTATCTTTGGAACAGCGGCATGTTTGTGTTTAAAGCCAGCACTTTTATGAAGATGCTCGCGCAATATCAGCCAGAAATTCATAGACTAATTTGTGCTATTAACGCAGATAACGTAGCTGAAACTTACGAAAAGTTACCTAGTTTATCCATGGATTACGGTTTGGCTGAAGTGCTCGCACAGCAAGCAGAAAAAATAGCCGTTGTACCTGTTGATATGGCCTGGAGTGATTTAGGCAGCTGGGATTCTATTTATGCGCGCCATGAAAAAGATGCTGACAATAATGTAAATCACGGTGACGTAGTCAATGTTGATACGCATAACAGCTTAATTTGGACAGAAACTGGTTTAGTAGCCACTTTAGGCTTAAATAATGTGGTGGTCATTCAAACGGCCGATGCGACTTTAATTTGTGATAAAAATCGTGCTGAAGACATTAAACTTTTGGTTGAAAAAGTCAAAACAATTAAACCCGCGCTCACAGAAATTCACCAAACGGTATATCGGCCTTGGGGTAGTTACACGGTGCTAGAAGAACGCGCTAATTTTAAAATTAAGCGCATTGTGGTTAACCCGGGTGCAAAATTATCGATGCAAATGCACAAGCACCGCGCTGAACATTGGGTGGTTGTTTCAGGCATTGCCACTATTAGTAATAATGAAATTGAATACACTTTGCAAGAAAATCAATCGACTTATATTCCCAAAACGCATAAGCATCGTTTGGCAAACAACACTAATTTGCCATTAAGTATTATAGAAGTGCAGTGCGGCGAATATGTAGGTGAAGACGATATTGTAAGGTTTGATGATCACTACGGAAGGTTAACCAATCAATGAAAAAAGTTGCTCTAATTACCGGCGTTACCGGACAAGACGGCGCGTATTTGGCCGAGCTATTACTTAGCAAAGATTATATTGTGCATGGTATCAAGCGCCGCGCCTCGTTATTTAATACTGACCGTATCGATCATCTTTACCAAGATCCGCACGTAGATAATAAAAACTTCATATTGCACTACGGCGACCTTACCGATTCAACCAACCTGATTCGTATTATTCAACAAACGCAGCCAGATGAAATTTACAACTTGGCCGCCATGAGCCACGTAGCCGTGAGCTTTGAAACGCCGGAATACACCGCCAATGCCGATGGTATTGGTACTTTACGTATTTTAGAAGCGATTCGTATTTTAGGGTTAGAGAAAAAAACCAAATTTTACCAAGCGTCAACCTCAGAGCTTTATGGCCTAGTACAAGAAACGCCACAAAAAGAAACCACGCCGTTTTATCCACGTAGCCCTTATGCAGTCGCCAAAATGTATGCCTACTGGATTACCGTGAACTACCGCGAAGCGTATGGCATTTATGCTTGTAACGGCATTCTGTTTAATCACGAAAGCCCATTACGTGGCGAGACTTTCGTTACCCGTAAAATCACCCGCGCTTTAGCCCGCATTAATCTAGGCCTGCAAGACTGCTTATATTTAGGCAACCTAGACGCTCTACGCGATTGGGGTCACGCCAAAGACTAAGTAGAAATGCAGTGGATGATGCTACAACAAGAAACCGCTGAAGACTTTGTGATTGCCACCGGTGTGCAATACAGCGTGCGTGACTTTGTCGATGCCGCCGCCCAGGAAATCGGCATCACCATC
>CANFZA010000058.1 GCA_947451235.1 Methylophilaceae bacterium
ATTAAGCACACCATAGATCAAGAGCTGGATTCGGCAATAGATGCCGCGCAGCAAGCGATTATGGAGAATACGGCTAATTTTGTGGATAAAGCCAAGGCAGATTTAGCCACTGAATTACCTAGCATGATGCACGCGAACGCGGCCATTCTTAAAGCTGACCTCGAGCATGCTTTGAGTCAAGTGCAAGCGCAAGGGATTGCTGATGTAGAAAGTCATCTTACACAAGCACTACCAGCAATGGAGCTGGCGCTAACCGCTCAGTTACAAGACACGCTGGCAAGTTTAGAAGTCTTGACTGTAGAAAATGCTACGCATGCGTTGCAAGACAAAATATCGCGTCTGCATGAAGATATTTTGAGCGAGCATCAAGCGAATCTTACAGTTGAGCTGAGTCTAGTGTACAAAGGGTTAACACAACAAACGCAAACAGAATTGAGTGTTTATTTAGAAGCTTTACAACTGCAATCTCAGCAGCAATTAGAACAGAAGCTAGGGGATACATTCCCAGCAATCTATCAGGGATTATCGAACGAGTTAAGTGCAACTTTGCGTAATGACTTTGTGCTGCTGGCAGAAAGCGCAAAAGCTAATTTTGTGAATGCGCTAGAGGCAGACTTGCCAGCCGTTGAACTGGTGTTAGCTAATAAGGTGCAAGAGATTCTTCAGCTTGAACTGCCTGTCATTGAGCAGAAAATGGTCGCCAGTGTGAGTACGGAAATTGAGAAGTTAATAGATTCAGTACGCTTAGTATTTCAAAAAAGACTTTAACTATTAAATAAGCTTAACTATAACTATAAGTTCAGCTATAGGTCGTTAATCAGCGCTTTGTAAGCCTCTGCTGAAAGTAACTCAACTTCAGGATTCGCCACACTTGGTTTGTATTTAAAGATCCATGCCTTGTATGGGTCTTCATTAATAAGTTCTGGTGTGTTGATTAGCGTTTGATTGATTTCAACTACTTCGCCATCGACTAAGGCATGTAAATCAGAACCAGTTTTAACAGACTCAACGAGACCACAAGCCTTGCCGGCCGATAATGTTGTACCCATTGCTGGTGCGTCAATAAAAACAATATCACCCAGTAAATCTTGAGCATAATCAGTAATACCAGCTTCCCACAGACCGTCAGCTGAAGGCTTCGTCCATAAATGTTCTGTGCTGTAGCGGAGTGACTCTGGAGTTCGCATGTTAAGGCTTATTTAAGTTGATTTAATCAACATTTTAGCCTTAATTTTATTATTGAGCGCTGATTTTTATAAATTTTATTTAGCTAAATTAGGTGAGGTAAATAAAAACTTAGATTTAAATGAAATTTATAAAGACAAAGCTAAAGTTTTTATATAGTATTCCGATGTAACTGTATGACGTTAAACAAACAAATGGGTTTTTATATGCGCAAATTAATACTACTTTATATCGCTTTTGCATTAAGCCTTGCACCATTGGCTTCACATGCGGCTAGCAAAAAGTCACACAAGCATGTTGCTGTGAGTAGTAAATCTAAGCATATTCATAACGCCACATACAAGAATAAATCTAGTATCCACGCCGCTAAAACTCGCGTTAATGTACGCCTACATTCTCAAAAATCTGCTGCTGGTTATGCCGATGCTTACGATGGACGTGGCCCACTATTATTAGCTTCATCTAAAGCGCTAGTGATTAACCAATTGACTGGCGAGACCATATTTGCAAAAAATACCAGTCAGTCAACGCCCATCGCTTCTGTCACTAAATTGATGACGGCCATGGTGATGCTAGACGCACATTTGCCTATGGATGATGTACTGTTCATTGCCGATGAAGATGTTGATTATCTTAAAGGTACACATTCTAGGTTGAGCGTAGGCACCTCACTGACTCGTGGTGAGCTTTTACAATTGGCATTAATGGCCTCAGAAAATCGTGCGGCAGCTGCATTAGCACGTAATTATCCAGGTGGTATACACACTTTTATTGGCGCAATGAATCATAAAGCCGATTTGTTGGGCATGAAGTCTACTCACTTTTTTGATGCAACGGGCTTAGATAGCAATAACGTATCTACCGCCGAAGATTTGGTGCGTATGGTGAACGCGGCTTACCATTATCCTGAGATTCGCCAAGTGACAACGACCGCTTCGCAGTCAGTTAACTTGTATGGTCGCGGAAATTCTCTCAATTTTGTCAATACTAATGCGCTGGTGCGTGGCAGTGACTGGGTGATAGGCTTGTCAAAAACCGGCTTTATTAATGAAGCTGGACGCTGCTTAGTTATGCAAGCTGAAATTTCAGGTCAGCCTATGATTATTGTTTTGCTTGATTCTGTCGGTAAGCTTACTCGTATTGGTGATGCGAACCGCATCCGTAGATGGATTGAGCGTAATGATGCTAATTCATTAGGGCAAAATGTAAGTGGATAGGGTTTAAGCAATTCGATCGGGATTGAATTGCTTGGATTTAGTAATAAAAAAAGCGGCTTTTTAGCCGCTTTTTTATATAAGTCACACCAAAGTTAGTGCTATGGAACGTTACAGCATCTACTCAGCTGTGACTTTTTTAGCTGCTGGTTTTTTTGCTACTGCCTTCTTGATAATTACTTTTTTAGCGACAGGTTTTTTTACTGCGGCTTTAGTGGTACTTTCTTTCTCAGTCACTGTTGGTTTCTTTACCGCGGCTTTTTTAACCGCAGGTTTTTTTGCGGCAACTTTCTTAACCGCTGTTTTTGCCGAGGCTGTTTTCTTTGCCGCTACTTTCTTCGCCGGTACTTCTTTTGCCGCTTTTGCTGTTAATAATTCAAGCGCTTCGTCTAAAGTTAGCGATTCAGGTTCTACGCTTTTTGGTAGCGTTGCGCGAATTTTGCCATGTTGAACATAAGGCCCGTAACGGCCTGCATAGATCTCAATTTGGCCATCTTCATTAGGGTGGTTACCTAGCGTACACAATGGCGCAGGGCCAGTATGTGCTGCCGCTAACAAGGCTACTGCACCGTCAAGATCAATGGTGAATACACTCTCAGTTTTTGGAATAGATTTAAATTTAGCATCGTGATTAACATACGGACCAAAGCGGCCAATATTAGCCACAATCTTTTTATTGGTGACTGGATGCAAGCCTAAATCGCGTGGCAAAGACAGCACCATAGTCGCGGTTTCCATGCTCATATCAGTCAGCGGAATTTCTTTAGGCACGCTGACACGCTTAGGTTTTTTCTTATCGCCTTCAATGGCTAAACCTAGCTGCAGATAAGGTCCGTAAGGTCCGTTCATCAGCATGACTTCTTTGCCAGTTTCAGCATCGGTGCCGATTAAAATAGGGTCGCTACCAGCCGCCGCTGCGCCATTTAAGCTACGTTTGTAATCACATTTAGGCTCGTTGTTGTAACCCGTGCAACCAATAAATGTACCGAAACGGCTTAATTGTTTTTGTAATGGTTGGCCGCATTTTGGACAAGCTTCATCAATCAGCTCGTTCCCTGGGCGATCTACATTGGCTTTGCTCAACAATTGTTGATTGAAGCCCTGCCAAAACTCAGCCATCAATGGAATCCACTCGCGTTCGCCATCGGCTACGCTATCTAGCGCGCTTTCTAAGTTGGCGGTAAAGTCGTAATCCACATATTGGGTAAAATGCTCGGTTAAAAATTTATTCACTACGCGGCCCACATCGGTAGGCGTGAAGCGTTTTTTATCCAATATTACGTATTCGCGGTCTTGTAAGGTGCTAATAATGCTGGCGTAAGTTGAAGGACGACCAATGCCGTATTCTTCTAAAATTTTAACTAAACTGGCTTCGCCGTAACGTGGCGGTGGTTCGGTAAAATGTTGATCGCCATATATTTTTTCAACCGTCAGCACTTCTCCTGTTTCAAGGTGCGGTAGTTTACTTTCGCCTTCTTCTTCCTCATCGTCCGTCCCTTCCATATACACGGCGATGAAGCCAGGAAATACCAAAGTTTGACCAGTCGCGCGGAATAAATTGGCGTCGCTACCCACACTTAAATCTACGCTGACAGCATCAAATTTAGCCGGTGCCATTTGGCAAGCCAACGCGCGCTTCCAAATCATTTCGTAAAGTTTGAATTGCTCGTCAGTTAAGTATTGGCGCACACTGGCTGGAGAACGGCTAATATCAGTCGGGCGAATCGCCTCATGCGCTTCTTGTGCACTTTTTGACTTTGTTTTGTACATGACAGGCGATTTTGGCAAATATTCTGCATCAAAATTCTTTTTCACGTAATCACGAATCTGCATGATCGCTTCAGTAGCCATATTGAACGAGTCAGTACGCATATAGGTAATTAAACCTACCGTACCGCTACCAACGTCCATACCTTCATACAATTGCTGGGCAACGCGCATGGCACGGGCTGTGGTAAAACTTAATTTACGCACCGCTTCTTGCTGCAAGGTTGAAGTGGTGAAAGGCGCTGCTGGGCTACGGCTACGCTGTTTTTTCTCAACCCGAGAAACAGTGGTTTTGCCTGCGCTAGCCAATAGTAATTTGCCAACAATATCGGTTTGCTGATCATGGTTGATGACGGTAAATTGCTCAACTTTTTGATTGTTGAGCAACACTAATTTAGCGTTAAAGCCGTGGCTATGTTTTAGTGCATCTAAGTGTATCGACCAATATTCTTGCGATTTAAACGCTTCGATTTCTAGCTCGCGTTCCACAATCAAACGTAGCGCAGGACTTTGCACGCGACCCGCTGAAAGCCCTCTACGAATTTTTTTCCACAATAAGGGTGATAAATTAAAGCCAACTAAATAATCTAGCGCACGGCGCGCTTGTTGAGCGTTGACCATAGGCATGGAGATATCACGCGGCTCGGCTATGGCGTGTTCAACTGCACTTTTGGTAATTTCATGAAACACAACACGCTTCATGATTTTGTTTTTAAGTAGGTTTTTAGATTTTAAAATTTCGGCAATATGCCATGAAATTGCCTCACCTTCACGGTCCGGATCGGTTGCCAGATAGATGCTATCTGCGCTCTTGGCGGCCTTGGCTATGGCATCCACATGTTTACTGTTACGCTCGATAATATCGTATTTCATCTCGAAATTATTGGCGGTATCTACTGCGCCATTTTTAGGAATTAAATCGCGCACATGGCCATAAGAGGCTAGCACCTCGTAGTCATTTCCAAGGTACTTTTTCAGCGTTTTCGCTTTGGATGGAGATTCAACAATTAACAGTTTGGACATGAATGCCTAAATAAATGGGGTTTGCTTACACAATAGATTGGCATCATAACAAGGTAAATGGCTATAAGACAATCACTTACGCTGGTAAATATGCGTTAAAGCTTATATTAAGGGCTATATTTAAGACTAATTGGTATTTCGCACAAACTCGATACGTGTGCCATCGCTACTATTTAAACTCAGGGCTGCACCTTCATTTGCAATATCGCCAAATAATGGATCTTCATCGCTAGGCTTAGATTGGGTTAAGTTTTTGAAATCATACAAATCAAAATCAGCTAAATGAGATGGCTCTACATTACCAATGGCGCGGAATATATTATTCACACGACCGGGTTGCTCAAGTTCCCAAGCGTGCAACATATCTTTTACTTTTTGGCGCTGTAAATTCTCCTGGCTGCCACATAAATCACAGGGGATTATTGGAAACTCCATTTGACGCGCGTAGCTGGCGATGTCTTTTTCGCTGCAGTAAGCCAATGGGCGTATGACGATATTTTGTTTGTCATTGGTTGATAATTTAGGCGGCATGGCCTTCATTTTTGCGCCGAAAAACATGTTCAAAAACAAGGTTTCTACAATGTCGTCTCGGTGATGACCAAGCGCAATCTTGTTTGCGCCCAGCTCTTTTGCAGTCGTGTAAATCACGCCGCGCCTTAAACGTGAGCAAAGCGAGCAAGTAGTTTTGCCTTCAGGAATTTTCTCTTTCACAATCGAATACGTGTCGGCTTCAACAATGCGGTAATCAATACCAAGTTTTTCAAAATAAGTCGGCAAAATATCGGTAGGAAAGTCAGGCTGCTTTTGATCCAAATTCATTGCAATGAGCTTAAAATTGATAGGCGCGCGCTCTTGCAAGGCCAGCAAAATCATCAACATGGCGTGAGAATCTTTACCGCCACTCATGCATACAAGCACGGTATCGCCTTCTTCTATCATGTTGTAATCGCCAATGGCTTTGCCGGTAGCGCTAATCAAGCTATTACGTAGTTTGATGAAGTTATTGGAAGGGTTGGCTGGTAAGTGTTTAATCATTGGGTTTCTAATATTCGAGTTTTGTTGGTTACTATTTTGTAATAACGATTATAAATTAAGCGATCTGCCGCCATCTACGGCTAAAACGTGGCCGGTAATAAAGGGCGCATCCGCCACTAAAAACTTAACGGCTTTAGCCACGTCTTCAGCAGCGCCTACACGTTTTAGCAAAGTTTGATTAATGACGCGTTGGCGATAAACTTCATCAAATTGCGGATTGTTTTCTGGCCATTGCACAGGCCCGGGCGCCACGGCATTTACTCGCACTTCTGGGCTCAATTCATGTGCCAACGATTTAGTAAGCGTCACTAAGCCTGCTTTTGCCACGCTATATATAATGTACCCTTTTTTCGGGCGTTCCACATGCATATCTGTAATATTGACAATACAGCCATGATTTTTTCGTAACTCAGGCGCAGCTGCCTGAGATAAAAACAGTGGCGCTTTTAAATTGCTACCCATCAAATCATGCCATTTGGCTTCATCAATCTCGCCAATCTCACTTGCATAATAAGTAGAAGCATTGTTAATCAGTACATCTAGCCGGCCAAAGCATTGAACAGTTTCATGTATTAAATTAGGAAGGTCAGCAACATTTAGTAAATCGCCATGCACAATGGCAACCGAGTTAGGCCTTTGTAAATTCAGCTCAGCTTGCAAGGCGCGCGCTTCATTTAGCGAGCTTTTATAATGCACCATGAGTGAATAACCTTCAGCATGCAACAAGCGGCAAATGGCAGCCCCCACACGCTTAGCACCGCCAGTAATTAAAACCACTTTATTTGTATTGTTTGTAGCCACGTAATTATCCAATCTGAATTGTTAACTATTATAATCTAAGTCTATGAGTACATTACCCACACCTTCGGCGGATGCCCAAAAACACAGCGAGCAACTCGCATCCTTTATTCAACACGCAATAGAAAATGCAGGTGGTTGGATAAGCTTTGCAGAGTTCATGCAGTTTGCACTTTATGCAACGACCCATGGGTATTACAGCGGCGGAAGCCAAAAGTTCGGCGATGCTAAAAATGGTGGTGGTGATTTTGTCACTGCACCACAAATTTCGCCCTTATTTGCGCAGACAGTTTCGAATCAAATTGCACAAGTGTTTCAGGAAACCAAGGGCGATATTCTGGAATTAGGCGCAGGCACAGGTCAGTTTGCGGCAGATATATTGCTCACTTTAGCCGAACTTGAACCTGATTTTACACTAGTACCAAAGCACTATTTTATACTAGAAGTAAGTGACCACTTACGCCAAGTGCAACTTGAAACCTTAAGTAAAAAACTTCCGTTAGAAGTTTTTGAACGTGTAGTGTGGCTGAATAGTTTGCCTGATACTTTTAATGGCATTGTCATTGCTAATGAAGTGTTGGATGCTATTGCGGTGCATCTTATTCACAAGACAGCGCAAGGTTTGCTTGAGCGTGGTGTGGCGTTTGATGGACAAAATTTTATATTTGAAGATAAGCCACTTAATGACACGTATTTACTGGAAGTTGCAAGCAAGCTAAGTCTGCCCGATGGTTATCTCACAGAAATTTGCCCAGCCGCCAGTGGCTTAATTGCCAGCTTGGCTAATATGCTGCAAAGTGGTGTTATTTTGATGATAGATTATGGATTTTCCGAACGTGAGTATTATCACCCGCAACGTAATCAAGGCACGCTGATGTGCCATTATCAACATTACGCCCATGTGGATCCGCTAATCAATGTCGGCCTACAAGACATTACCGCGCATGTAGACTTTACGAGTATTGCCTACGCTGGTGTGAATAATGGGCTGGCGTTAAGCGGTTTTTGCAGTCAGGCACAATTTTTAATGAACTGCGGTATTCTAGATTTAATGTCGCAAGTGTCACCCAATGATATGGCGCGTTACGCACCACTTGCCGCAGCTGCACAAAAATTATTATCGCCTGCAGAAATGGGCGATTTATTCAAAGTCATCGCCTTTAGCAAAAACTTTGATGCGCCTTTACTGGGTTTTGTTAGCGGCGATAAATCTCACACACTTTAATTCATAAGCAATAAAGTATAATTACGGCTATGACAGAAAATACTCAAACACAGCAAGAAAACGCACTTGAAGCTAGCCAAGTGGAAGAAAGCCAGGTTGAAGCCTCAGAAGAAGGCGCGCTAAAAAATCGTCGCATTCGCAGTTTTGTGCTCCGCCAAGGCCGATTAACCAGAGGTCAAGCGCGTGCGCTAGAAACCGGTTTGCCGCAATTTGGCATTAGTTACACACCAGAAATAATCGACCTAAGCGCCAAGTTCAGCCGAACCGAAAGTAAAAAAATATTAGAAATCGGTTTTGGTATGGGCGAAACAACTGCAAAAATCGCACAGACTTTAGCGGATTGTGACTTTTTGGCGGCTGAAGTGCATACGCCGGGCGTAGGCGCCTTACTTAAACTTATTGAAGAGTCTGCGCTCACTAACATCCGTATTATTCAGCATGATGTTGTAGAAGTGCTACAAAATATGCTGGCAGACGGAAGTTTGGATGGTGTGCATATTTTCTTCCCGGATCCTTGGCATAAAACGCGCCATCATAAACGCAGGTTGATTCAAGCTGGCTTTGTAAAGTTGCTCTGTAGTAAATTGAAAGTAGGCGGTTATTTACACGTCGCTACCGATTGGCAAGAATACGCAGAATGGGTGTTGGAAGTTTTAAATGCGGAACCATTATTGCAAAATACCGCAGAAAATTATGCTGAAAAACCAAGTTATAGACCGTTAACTAAGTTTGAAAATCGTGGAATCAAGCTAGGCCATGGCGTTTGGGATATGGTATTTACGCGTAAATAAAGGCTAGGTAAATAATGCGTACCTAATCATGCGTATGTAAAAACCGTAGGGTGTGCAAAATGTCTTTATTTGCACACCAAATAATTCAACAAATGACTAAAGACTAATTCTCAGCATCACCTTCATCAAGCTTGAACGTTTTACGCACTAAATCTTCAGGCTCTTCGGCAAATAACCATTTGCCGATGACTTTCTCAGCTTCTTCCACGCCTAGTTTTTTCAAGCTAGAAAATAATTGTATGGTGCATTCGCTGTGGTAATGCGTGCCCCATGTGTCTACCAGCTCTTTACGCACACGGTTCAAGGTTAGGCTAGCTTCGCCTCGTGAGAGTTTGTCTGATTTCGTTAATAAAACATGCACTGGTTTTCCACTTGGGCAAAACCAATCTAACATTTGACGGTCTAGAGGTGTAAGCGGATGACGACTATCCATCACTAACACCAAGCCGCCTAAACTTGAACGCTCACTTAAATAGCGGGCAAGTACATTTTGCCAGTGTGCGCGCAAATGTTCAGGTACTTTAGCGTAGCCGTAACCTGGCAAGTCGACTAAATGTCTGTCATTACCTAGCGTGAAAAAGTTGATGAGTTGTGTGCGGCCAGGTTGCTTACTCACGAAAGCTAGGCGGTTATGATTGGCAAGCGTGTTGAGTGCGCTAGATTTACCTGCATTTGAACGACCAGCAAAGGCGACTTCAATGCCGCTGGCAATTGGTAAGTCGCGTAAGTGATGGGCTGAAATATAAAAAGTTGCATTTTGAAACAAGGGCATGACAATCCAGTTCGATTTGGTTTGTCTCTTAATAGGCTTTCGCACGCTATTTGGAGACTGTATAAACAATAGTGAAAAATGCTATCACGAATAGACGTTTTTCGCTAAAATAGTGCGTTAATTGATTGAATAATTTACATTAGTCGTAGAAGCTTGCGTTTATTGGTTGAGATGTGTCGACTGAACATAAGCTAAATAGGCTTAAGTAATTTTGATTACCGAATTTAATTGTGTAATTTTAATTGTGTAAAACTGGCATCAGTAAATTTGATCGTGTAAATTTGATATTTAGGAGCAGTAATGCAAGTTCGTCATCTAATGAAGCTAAATTTAACCAGTTTAATGTTAAGTCTTGTGTTTGTAATGTCAGCACAAGCTGCAACAGCCGAAACAAAAGCTGAAGTTAACGTTGCTACTACTGCCGTAGTGGTTGATAAAGTTGCAGCTAAGGCAGCCGCGGAAAAAATTGTTAACACTGTGTGCGCTGCATGTCATGCGGCCGATGGAAATAGCGTGATTACGCTTAATCCAAAATTAGCTGGGCAACATCCTGACTATTTGCAAAAACAATTGACTGAATTTAAATCAGGCAAACGCGCAAACGCCGTAATGTCTGGCATGGCATCTATGTTAAGTGATGAGGATATGAAAAATATAGCTGCATATTTTTCTAGTCAAAAACTTACGCTAGGCGCTGCAAAAACTAATGGCGCTGGTTCTCTAGGTGAAAAAATCTACCGTGGTGGTATAGCCGCCACTAATGTACCGGCTTGTGCTTCTTGTCATGGTGCTACAGGTGCGGGTTTGCCTAAACAGTTTCCACGCATGGGTGGTCAGCATGCTGATTACACACAAGCGCAATTAAAAACATTCCGCACTGGCGAGCGTGCTAATGCGCCTATGATGATGGCGATTGCAACCAAAATGACTGATGCCGAAATGGCCGCAGTTGCAGATTATATTCAAGGTTTGCGCTAGATCATTTTGCTGTGAACAAGGGTAGCGTAAGCTACCCTTTTTTACAGCCTTTTTGCGCATGATTAGACTATAAAGCCAGCGCGTAGGTTAATTGATTCAATTTACAGCTCGCGTCACAGTTTATTTAGGCTTCTCGCATTTAGTCGAAAACCGCTAAAAATTTTCCAATTTCATCTTCGAACACCATTATTTTGAATCCTAAACTGTCACTTTCCAAAAATATTTTCGACTTAATGAGCTCAATGCGCTTTGCCGTGAGTATGTTGAGTGTGTTGGGCATCGCCTCTATTATCGGCACTGTACTTAAGCAAAATGAGCCGTATTCAAATTACATCATTAAGTTCGGACAATTTTGGTTTGGCTTTTTTGAAGCTTTGGGGCTTTATGATGTTTACCACAGCAGCTGGTTTTTGCTGATTTTATTGTTTCTGATTACCTCATGTAGCCTTTGTATCTATCGTAATAGCCCGTTGATGGTTAAAGAATGGCGTACATTTAAAGAGCAAGCGACTGAGAAGTCATTAAATGCTTTTAGTCACCAAGAAATTTACACAGTTTCAGCGCTAGAAAACCAAAATTTAGCCAACACCAAACAACAGCTTTTGATGTTTTTGAAGGCTAAAGGCTTTAAATACAAATTCAAAACCCAAACAGATGGCAGCGAACTGATCGCAGCCAAAGCAGGCACGCACCAACGTTTAGGCTATATTTTTACCCATTCGGCAATGGTAATCATATTTTTCGGCGGCTTACTAGATGGTAATTTGCCGTTTAAAGTACAGGAAATGTTAGGCGTAAAACATATAGAAACACGCGATATTCCTGGATCTAAAGTGCCTGCAATTAGTCGTCTTAGCACCAATAACCCTTCTTTTCGCGGCAATATGACGCTGCCAGAAGGATCTAGTGATAACGTTGCTTTTGTACGCGTGCGTGATGGCTATTTAGTACAAGAATTGCCATTTAGAGTCGCGCTAAAAGACTTTCGTATTGAGCATTACGCGACTGGCCAGCCGAAGTCGTTTGAGAGCGATATTGTCATCACCGACTCTGATCTTAAAGCGCCATTGACTAAAACCATAAGCGTTAATCATCCGCTTACGTACAAGGGTGTAGCCATTTATCAGTCTGATTTTCAGGATGGCGGTACCAAACTTAACTTTAAAGTATGGAATTTGTTAGCCAAAAATAATGCAACACAGAAGTTGGATGGCGCAATATTCCAAAAAGGGATACTAGGCGCTGATGTTAATGGTGCGGGTGCGAACGCTGTTAAAGTTGAATATAACGATTTTCGCAAATTCAATATTATTAATTTGTCAGCCGATGGCAAAGGTAAGCCACACAACGTAGGCCCCAATATCACCTACAAGCTACGCGATGCTCAAGGCCAAGCGCGCGAATATGTGACCTATATGCAGCCTATGCAAATAGACGGAAAGTATTATTTTATTTCGGGCATGCGTGAAACCGTTCAGGAAGATTTTCTCTATTTACGCCTGCCAGTGGATGATGATTTAAGTATTAATGGCTTTATGAATTTGAGGGCTATTTTGCTAGACCAAGCTAACTTTGAAGAAATTGCGCATCGCCTAGCGCAAAATGTTGCTGCAAAAAACAAAGCGCCGGATGGTAAGGCTTTGCCGCTGAATAAGCCGTTTGAAAACAGCGTAGTGCAACTTTTGAAAAACTTTGCAAAAGGTGGTTATAACGAAGTCGCGCAAGTTATAGAGAAAAATGTACCAGAGAAAGAGCGGGAAGTGGCGGCAAAAGCCTATATTAAAATGATTAACCTTGCCGCATTTGAAGCTTACAACATGGGCTTGGCTGCGAATAAAAAACCATTATTGGTCAACAATGCTGAAACTCAAGCGTTGATACAAGACTGTTTGAATGGCTTTAGCGATATGTTTTTTTACGGCACACCGTATTTTTTACAGCTAGAAAATTTCGAGCATAAAGAAGCCAGCGGCTTGCAACTCACAAAATCGCCTGGCGAAAAATGGGTGTATTTAGGCTCAGCGTTACTGGTGCTAGGCATATTTTCTATGTTGTATATTCGTGAGCGGCGTATTTGGCTGTTACTTAAACCAAGCAGCAATCAAGTACATTTCGGTATGTCGTCTAACCGTAAAAACTTAGATTTTGAGCAAGAATTTAGTTTATATCGTGAGCAAATTAGAAATCTAGTTGTCTCGAAGTAGCGCAACGCTAGTTATTTAAGGGTATTTATGAACAAGGTAATAGACTACCAACCAAAAACACTGCTGCAACAGCTTAATTGGCAAGATTGGCTATATGCCATTTTGTTAGTGGCAGGCGCAGTTTTTGCCTATGCTAAATATGCCAACTATATGGATATTTATGAGGTAGTGTTTTTGTTCGGTGCTGCAGTAGTATTTAGTTATTTAGGCTGGCAGTGGAAAGCACTAGGCAAGTTGGTGATAGGGGTGGCCGTTATCAGCTTATTTTCAATCAGCTTATATCATGGTGAACAAGCGCGCGCCACGCAGACCTTTTTGCTTAAGTTTCTAATCTGTAGTCAGTCGGCCATTATGTGGATGAATGTGCTGTTTGTATTGGCGATGGTGACTTATTGGTTTGCCATGTTCAAGCGCTCTGTATTTGCTGGCAGTGTGGCAACGGCACTTACTTGGAGTGCTGCTTTGATGGGCTTTGTCGGGCTAATGGTGCGCTGGTATGAGTCGTATTTAATCGCGCCAGAAGTTGGTCACATTCCGATTAGTAATCTGTACGAAGTGTTTATTTTATTTTGCCTGATTACTGCTTTGCTGTATTTGCATTACGAAAAAAACTTTAATACCAAACAATTAGGTGGCTTTGTATTGCTGGTGATTAATGCAGCAGTGGGCTTTATTCTTTGGTACACATTTGACCGGCAAGCCAATAACATTCAGCCATTAGTGCCAGCCTTGCAATCTTATTGGATGAAAATACACGTACCAGCTAACTTTATCGGTTACGGCGCTTTTTCATTAGCTGCTTCCGTCAGTGCGGCCTATTTGTTGGCCAACAAAGGCATCTTAGCTTCGCGTTTGCCTAAGCTAGAGGTGCTGGACGATCTCATGTATAAATCGATAGCGGTAGGTTTTGCATTTTTTACTATTGCCACCATCTTAGGCGCCATTTGGGCGGCAGAAGCTTGGGGCGGTTACTGGAGCTGGGATCCTAAAGAAACTTGGGCGCTAATTGTTTGGCTTAATTACGCGGCATGGCTACATTTACGCATGGTAAAAGGCTTGCGCGGACCAGTGTTAGCTTGGTGGGCACTGATTGGTTTAATCGTCACCACTTTTGCGTTTTTAGGTGTGAATATGTTTTTAAGTGGCTTGCATTCATACGGCACGTTATAAAAAGACGAATTAACAAAGTTCGTAATTAGTAGAAAGCGGCTTAAGTGCCGCTTTTTTTATGGCTGAGACACTGTGATGTTGAGTGTTTAAATTTAGACGAAATCGTCATATTTTTGACTATTTTTAATGTAATTTTTGTTTGATTGTAAGGTCGCAGACCCAAACCATTAGCAATGTCTGCAAATAAACAGTTGGTACAGTCTTTGCATATTCAATTCCCAGCAGTTAAACATTTTTACATTTAAACGTTTAACCACACTTAAATTATTATTCTGGGAATGAAATGAAAAAACAACAATCAGGTTTTACCTTAATAGAATTGGCGATAGTGCTGGTAATTATGGGTTTATTATTAGGTGGCGTTTTGAAAGGTCAGGAATTGATTAATAGCGCCAAGGTTAAGAATATGGC
>CANFZA010000059.1 GCA_947451235.1 Methylophilaceae bacterium
ACGGGCACTCCGATTTTCTAAGCGCTAAAGCGCTTGAAAAGTCGTATGTAGGAGCGGCGCCCTCGCCGCGAAGAATGGTGCAACTTTCACCGTCGCTATCGCGGCGAGGCGCCGCTCCTACAAAGAATGGCTATACTTGGTATTTCCTACATCACCAAAGCTGAGAATAGTTGAGGGGGAAAATAATTTATAATTTACGTCTTGCGTTCAAAAACCTACCACTTAAAAACCTACTTTTCCGTTCTAACATCAAGCTTATCACGCAGATAATCGCCACCCAAATTAATCGCTAAAATCAAGCTCATCAAGCTTAAACCAACGATTAACACATAATGCGGCGCAACCAGCATATATCGTACACCATCGCGTAGCATGGCGCCCCACGAGGCATTTGGGCTTTGTATGCCCAAGCCTAAAAACGACAAACTCGCCTCAGCAATCATCACGCTGGCTAAACTATAGGTCGCTTCCACTACTAAAATTGAGGCTAATAATGGCAAAATATGTTTAATAATTAATCGTGGCACGCTAGCGCCTAGCGATTCTGCCGCTTGTACATGCTGGCGATTTCGCAAGCTTAAAGTTTGGCCGCGCGTTAGCCTTGCGTAGCTTACCCAACCCGTGATGCAAAGCGCAAGCATCAAATTGACCAAGCCTGGGCCTAAGACGGCGGCAAAAGCAATTGCCAGTAAAATGCCTGGAAAGGCTAAAAATATATCAGTGATTTGCATTAATAAACGGTCAACTTTTCCACCAAAAAAACCGGCTATAAGGCCGACTAACACACCGATAGTCATGGTTACCAGCGTCACGATAATCGCAACCAAAAATGACACTTCAACGCCACGTAATAATCTGGCTAAAATACTACGTCCAAGGTCGTCTGCGCCTAGTAAATAAGTACTATTGGGTAAGCTTAAAATTGCGTTTAAATCGATATTATTGGGGCTAAGTTGCAAAACGCGTCCAGCTAATACCGCAATCAGCCAAAAACCTAATATAAATAAAGATAGTTTTTTAATCATTATTCACTCGCAACACTAGCTCGCAAACTTTACGCGTGGGTCGGCAAAGCGGTAGAGAATATCTGTGAATAAATTCACCACTACATAGCTAAGCGCCACCACTAAAACACATGCCTGCGTCACAGGATAATCGCGCTTTTCTATGCTTTCTACCAATAATCGTCCGATACCATCCCAGCTAAAAATGGTTTCGGTAATCACGGTGCCGGCCAATAAACTGCCCATTTGCAGGCCGACAATAGTGATAATCGGCAAAAGTGCAGCGCGTAAAGCATGGCGGATTATGACGTTTGGCTCAGTGATCCCTTTTGCGCGGGCGGTACGAATGTAATCATCGTTCAACACTTCCAGCAAACTGGTGCGTGTCATGCGCGTGAGTATCGCACTTAAACCAAAGCCCAGCGTGAGTGCTGGTAGCACAATAGCATTGCTAGATTCCATACCGCTGACTGGTAGCCAACCTAGCCAGACGGCAAATATTAGCATCAACATTGGCCCTAACCAAAAAGCCGGCATTGCGGAGAGGCGCACTGAAACGAGCGTGACGACTAAATCTTGCCATTTACCAGCTTTCAGCGCAGCGTATATTCCCATTGGGATGCCTATGCTTAAACCTATTATCAGCGACAAAAGGGCTAACTTAAGCGTGGCTGGATAACGTGTTTTAATCAACTGGATAATTGGCGTTTGGGTATGGATGGAGCGGCCAAAATCGCCAACGCTAAGTTTGTGTAAGTAGCTAGCAAATTGCTGAATCAAGGGCTGATTTAAACCTAAATCTTCGCGCAACTGAACGCGGTCGGCTGTGCTGGCAGATTCGCCCAACATCACTTCAACCGGGTCGCCGGGGACTAAATGTATGAGTAGAAATGTGAGTAATAGCACGCCAAAAATGACGGTGCAAAAACTGGTAATAGATTTGAGAATATTCATAGTCTATTTAAAACATCATCATTAAACACCGTCATTCCGACGTAGGTCGGAATCTAGTGGCGTGACGCTATCGATTAGCATTGCTAAAGACTCTGGATTCCGATTTTCATCGGAATGACGGATTGCGCGAATTCTCGAATGACGGCTCGGGTGATATCCGGAATGACGAACTAAATTAATCAAGTTATTCAACGCCAAAGTTGACTGAGGTACCCGCCTCAACTAAATCAAACAGTGCAATCATATCTTCGTTACGCATACGCACGCAGCCATGCGAGCCAATCTTGCCCATTTCGGTACCATCGGGTGAGCCATGAATATAAATATAACGCTGCATAGTATCGACATTACCTAAACGATTCACGCCGACTTCAGTGCCTGATAGCCATAAGATACGCGTTAAAATCCAATCTCGATTTGGAAACTGCGTCATTAATGCTGGCGTGCAAATCTCGCCGGTTGCTCTACGCCCGACAAATACCGCATTGGGTGCAGCGTCCGCGCCTATTTTGGCCCGAATAATGTGATTGCCTATTGGCGTACAACCGCTATTTTTCTCGCAACCTACACCATTAGCGGCAGTAGAAATGCTGTATTTAACGTTTACGCCGCCTACATTATCAAAGAGCGTCAATGTTTGCTGTTTTAGTGAAATTTCAATGTGCATAAGTAGTTATTGTAGCCAAATCATCCCAATTTCCATCAGGTTTTGGTGAATAATTATCAACCTCTTTGCGCATGGCGGCAAATTGCCCTTCGTACCACAATGGAATATAGGGTAATTGCTGGTGAATACGCATAGTGGCGGCTGGCCAATTTTCCTTGGCTAGCAACGCGTCTAAGCTAGCGTCAGCATATCTGCCACGATTAAAACCCTTGGGCGGAATGCTACTGCTACCGAATGCCTTAGTATAGATTTCTGGCGTTTTAATGCCCACCCAAGTCAAACCAAATAATTGAAAATCACCTTGTTTCACATCATTAAAAAACGTACCCCAATCCAAACTACGAATCTCTAAATCTATGCCGGCAGGCTGCATTTGTGCTTGCATAATAGTGGCAAAGCGCACGCGCTGTGCATCGGTTGAAGTTTTATAGATAAGCTTAAGTGGTAACTTTATGCCCGTATCAATCAGCAACTGTTTGGCTAGCGCTGGATTGTAGTCATATAAAGGTAAATTGCTTACGTTTGTATAGTGTTCGGGCGGCAATATTGCACTAGCAACGCGTGAATTTGGCACCATGACCTTAGTGATCATTGCGTTACGATCTATGGCGTGGGCAATAGCTTGCCTTACTTTTAAATTTTGCAAAATCGGATCTTGCACATTTAAACCTAAATATGAAAAGTTGGCGCCTATGCTAGTTTTAAGCTTAACTTCCGGCTTGGTTTGCAAATATTTCACCAACTCCGGAGGCAAGTCGCCTTGCAGTAAATCCACCTCGCCATGCAACAATTTAAGCACGCGTACCGTTGGGTCTTTCACTTCTAGCAAGCTGATTTTTTGGCCGTCTTTAACACGCTGTAATGTTAATTTATTTTGCCATGTCACAAATTTCAACGCACCACTACCCACAGGCTGGTGAGAAAAATCGTGGTTTTTTGCCAGTAAATCGGCCGGCAAAATACCGATAATTAATTTTGAGGCGAAATGCTTATCAGGCTGTTTCAGCGTAAACAAAATCGTATCGTCATCCAGCGCCTTAACCTGCTGAATATTGGAAAATTCGGCGGTATGCGGCGAATCTTTTAAAGTAGCTAGAGAATCGCTTAAAGAATCATAAGTAGCTTTCACATCGCGGGCATTTAGCGCAGTTTGATTGTGAAATAGCGCCCGCGGTTTATTTAGCGTAAAACGATATTCGGTAGGGCTAATTTCTTTCCAAGTAGCCAAACTGGCGGTAGGCTTTGAGTGCGCATCAAAATCAACCAAGCTTTGATAAATAAGACGATTAACGCGCTCTGATGCTGCATCTGTGGCATAACGTGGATCTAAAGTAAGCGGCGCTTGCGCTACTGCAAACACGATTTCTTCTTGCAAGGCATTTTGACTATTTTGATGTTGTTGCGTACACGCGCTAAGCGGCAGAAAAAACAAACCAAAGCACAATAAACCTAGCCAAAATTCATTTAATAATTTCAATACTTTCATAGCCTTGGAGTTTACTAGATTATCAAGCGGCGAACGCCTGACTTAACTGATTATTTTATCGCCACACTATTAATTGCAGTACTTCGAATGATTACTAGGATCAAGCAAAGAATATTACTAATTTTCAATATCCACCTATTAAAACGCTTCATTCTGCATGCCTCTTGATATAAATCAAACGGGCTTAGCGCCTAGTGCGACAGAATGTCACGTGTAGTATTAACAAAGAATTATCAATAAGAATTTAATCAGCAAGTACTGTTAAATAAATAAGCACTGTTCAATAAGTACCATAAAAGAAATACGGGGGAACCAAATGCAAGACCTAAATATAGAAGCAAATACGTACAACGATAGTGTTGTACGGCAATTTTCAATCATGGCCGTGGTTTGGGGCGTGGTCGGCATGTTGGTTGGCGTAATTATCGCCGCACAACTTGTTTGGCCTGAGCTGAACTTAGGCCTGCCGTGGACAAGTTTCGGTCGTTTGCGTCCACTTCATACTAACGCGGTAATTTTTGCCTTTGGTGGTTCCACTTTATTTGCCACCTCTTATTATGTAGTGCAACGTACTTGTCAAGTGAAGCTATTCTGCGGCAAGTTGGCAGCCTTTACTTTTTGGGGCTGGCAATTAGTGATTTTAGCTGCGGCGATTTCTTTACCTTTAGGTTACACACAGGCTAAAGAATATGCTGAGTTAGAGTGGCCAATTGATATTTTGATTGCTGTCGTTTGGGTGTCTTACGCCATTGTGTTCTTCGGTACGATTGCTAAACGTAAAGTTAAACATATTTACGTAGCTAACTGGTTTTTTGGTGCATTTATTCTAACCGTTGCTTTGCTACACATTGTAAATAGCGCATCTAGCCCTGCTAGCTTTATGAAGTCTTATTCAGCTTATGCTGGTGTACAAGATGCAATGGTGCAATGGTGGTACGGTCACAACGCAGTTGGTTTCTTCTTAACGGCTGGTTTCCTGGGCATTATGTACTACTTTGTACCTAAGCAAGCTGGTCGTCCTGTGTATTCATATAGCTTATCAATCGTGCATTTTTGGGCCTTGATTTTCACTTACATGTGGGCAGGTCCTCATCACCTTCACTACACAGCTTTGCCTGATTGGACTCAATCCCTAGGCATGGCATTCTCATTGATTTTGTTAGCACCAAGCTGGGGCGGCATGATCAACGGCATGATGACAATGTCTGGCGCATGGCATAAATTACGTACAGATCCTATCCTTCGCTTTATGATCGTTTCACTATCTTTCTACGGTATGAGTACGTTTGAAGGTCCAATGATGGCGATTAAAACCGTTAACTCACTTTCACATTACACGGATTGGACCGTTGGTCACGTGCATTCTGGTGCTTTGGGTTGGGTTGGTCTAGTTTCTATGGGTGCGCTTTACTACATGGTGCCACGTCTGTTTGGTCAAAAACAAATGCACAGCATGAAAGCCATTGAAATGCATTTTTGGTTAGCGACTGTTGGTATCGTACTTTACATCTCTTCACTTTGGATTTCTGGTGTGATGGAAGGCCTAATGTGGCGTGCGATTAACACTGACGGCACTTTAACTTATACCTTTGTTGAAAGCGTAAAAGCAAAACATCCGTACTACATGATTCGTCTACTAGGTGGCTTGCTTTACCTAAGTGGCATGCTAATTATGTTGTGGAATGTGCTTAAAACGGCCACTAGCGGTAAGGCTGCAATTGCAAACATTCCAGCTGTCACTGCTCACGCTTAAGGGAAACTATTATGTCTAATCATGAAACAAAAAGTGGTTTCAGCCACGAAAAAATTGAGACCAATAACTTTCTGATGATCGCGCTGATTTTATTCACAGTAGCGTTCGGTGGATTAGTTGAAATCGTACCGTTGTTTTTTCAAAAATCAACTACCGAGCCAATTACTGGTTTAAAACCATACACCGCCTTAGAATTGGCTGGACGTGACATTTACGAGCGTGAAGGTTGCTACAACTGCCATTCACAAATGATACGTCCGTTCCGTGCAGAAACTTTGCGCTACGGTCATTACTCAGTCGCTGGTGAGTTTGTTTACGACCATCCATTTCAATGGGGCAGTAAACGTACCGGTCCAGATTTACACCGCGTTGGTGGTAAATACAGTGATGAATGGCATCGTATTCACCTAACCAACCCGCGTGATCTTGTGCCTGAATCAATTATGCCAGCGTATCCTTGGTTAGAAAAAACACCAGTTGATGCTGACGCGATGGCCCCTAATATGCGCGCACTTCGTAGAGTAGGTGTGCCATACACAGATGCTGAAATTGCCGGTGCAGCCGCTGAAGTAAAAGGTAAAACTGAGTTAGATGCGATGATTGCCTATCTACAAATTTTAGGCATACATCTTAAATAATGATTACTTAAAGTAATCGTTACTTAAGTCTACTAATTTAAAGACACAAAGAAGGATGACGAAACATGGATATTAATACGCTCAGAATCATAACTACAGTAGCTAGTTTTATCATGTTTATTGGCATCCTAGTCTGGGTTTGGCGGAATAGAAATACATCAGATTTTAAAGATGCCGCCAATCTTCCATTTAAAGACGACTGAAGCTAATAACAGTTAAGTGAGCAACACTAAAGTTAAGAAACTTAAAATTAATACGGCAGGTTTCTAAGGTTCATAGTTTTAAAGATTCATAGTTAGCAGTATTGAAACATGCATTCTTGAAGCTTGTCGTCTTAAAGTTTGAAAACATAAGGAAAATAAAATGAGTGATTTTACGAGTAATTTTTGGCCAGTGTTCATCACCGCCATCTCCTTGCTTGGTATTTTTGGCTGTGCTTTATTGCTTTGGCTAACAAGCAAAGTGAAAATTGTCAGCACCAACGGCGATAACACTAGCGGCCATGTTTGGGATGAAGATTTACGCGAAATGAACAACCCCTTACCTCGCTGGTGGGTTTGGATGTTCATACTTACGATTATATTCGCCCTGTTTTACTTAGCGGCATATCCAGGCTTAGGTAGTTACGCAGGTAAGCTAGGTTGGACGCAAAACAATCAATATGATAAAGAAATGGCAGATGCTAACAAAGCATTAGCGCCACTTTATGCAAAATTTGCAGCCATGCCTACTGAAGAACTAGCCAATAATAAAGAAGCTAAAGCCATTGGTGAACGCTTGTTTATGAACAATTGCTCACAGTGCCATGGTTCAGATGCTAAAGGTAGTCGCGGCTTTCCTAACTTAACTGATCACGACTGGTTACACGGCGGTAGCCCTGCAAAAATTCAAGAAACAATCACTGGTGGTCGCATTGGTATGATGCCTCCTATGGCGGCGGCAGTTGGCACGGAAGATGATGTTAAAAACGTAGCTAACTATGTGTTAAGTTTATCAGGCAGCAAACATGATGCAGCTCGCGCAACATTGGGCAAAGAAAAATTTGTAATTTGTGCCGCGTGTCATGGTGCGGATGGCAAAGGTAACATGGATATTGGTTCACCTAACTTGACTGATAATATTTGGCTACATGGTGCTGGTGAAGCTGCCATTATCAAGCGCATCAATGAAGGCAAAATCAACCAAATGCCAGCGCAAGGTGCTAAGTTTTCTCCTGAACAAATACACGTGTTAGCGTCATACGTTTGGGGCTTGTCTAACAAACAAAGCAAGTAAAGTGGGGCCTTTGCACGAAGCTAAATTAGCCGCAATTTAATATAAAAACTCCAATTATCGTCATTCCCGCGTAGGCGGGAATGACGGTACTGATAGGTTTTGAGGTTGAATTCGATTGTGCAAAGGTCTTACAAAAAGTACGTTTAGTAAGTAAAAAAGTAATTTAAAGAAAGTAGGAACAATGAACGAAGAACCCGTCGCTAAACCAGCATCTGAACCAGCGACTAAAGCTGAAGTAGCAATCCCTTTAAACGAGGTTGTTATTTCGTTGTATGAAGCGCAAGATAAAATTTACCCTCGCAGCGTTTCAGGGTTCTTCACTAAATGGCGCTGGGTCATGATCTGGCTGACCCAGATATTTTTCTACGGCGTGCCTTGGTTAGAATGGGGCCACCGCCAAGCCTTATTGTTTGATCTAGAAGCGAAACGCTTTTATATTTTCAACTTGGTGTTATACCCGCAAGATTTGATTTATTTGACCGCCATTTTGATTATCTCGGCGCTGTCACTCTTCCTATTTACCGCAATTGCCGGCCGTTTATGGTGCGGTTACACCTGCCCGCAAACGGTTTACACTGAAATTTTTCTTTGGATAGAACGGAAAATTGAAGGAGATCGTGCCGTTCGCATGAAGCTCGATGCTTCAACAATGTCTTCTAAAAAGCTTGCTAGAAAAACGTTAAAGCACTTTGTTTGGATCGTATTCGCGCTCATCACTGGCTTTACTTTTGTAGGCTACTTCACCCCAATCAGAGAGCTTTCAAAAGAGCTTTTCAGCTTAAGCCTAGGCCCTTGGGAAATATTTTGGGTATGTTTTTATGGTTTTGCCACTTATGGCAACGCAGGTTTTATGCGCGAGCAAGTCTGCAAATACATGTGCCCTTATGCGCGCTTCCAAAGCGCTATGTTCGATGACGATACTTTAATCGTCACCTACGATGAAGAGCGTGGTGAACCACGTGGCGGTCGCTCACGCAAAGCAGAAGTAAACACTAAAGAATTAGGTTCTTGCATTGATTGCAGCTTATGCGTGCAAGTTTGTCCAACTGGCATTGATATTCGTAAAGGTTTGCAATACGAGTGTATCGGTTGTGGCGCTTGTGCCGATGTGTGCGACACGGTGATGGATAAAATGGGCTATGAACGCGGCCTCGTTAAATATTCTACGCAACATGCCATTACCAACAAATGGACGCATAAACAAATGGTGCAACGTATTTTACGACCACGCGTTTTGATTTATGCTTCAATTTTAGGCTTAATCATCGTTGCTTTAATGACTAGCTTATGGCTGAGAACGCATTTTAGAGTAGACGTAGTACGCGACCGCGGCGTGATGGCACGTTTATCAGATGACGGTAAACTTGAAAATGTATATCGCCTGCAAATTATGAACGGCACTGAATCAGTTCAACACTATAAGCTCAGTGCGAGTGGCATTAATGATTTAGAAATCGAGTCAGAAGCTGTATCTGACGGCGAAGAATCTGAACATGAAAATCACGACAATACCATTATGGTAAATCCTGCTGAATCGCGTTGGCTGATTGTGGATTTGAAAATTCCTGATGGTAGCCTTGAATCTGGCTCGCATAAAATCGAGTTTAAAATTGAAGACGTTGAGAGCAAAGAAATCGTCACTGAAAAATCTGTGTTTTTGGTGCCAAGATAGTTATTTAGATAGATAGTTAGATAGTTAAAGAATCAGCTATCTATAAAACAAGCTAGTCGATAAATACCAGCCCAACTGAGCAAAACCATGACAACCAATTCTGACATTGCAATTATAGGTGCTGGGCCTGCAGGCTTATGTTTTGCTAGAGCGCTCGCTGACACAGGTTTAAAAATAGCTGTCATCGAGCGTCAAACCGAAGCGGCTTTAGCTGATCCGGCATTTGATGGTAGGGAAATTGCGCTGACCCATCATTCTGCACAATTAATGGCTCAGCTTGGTTTGTGGGAACGTATTGATGCGCAGGCAATTTCTCCCTTACGAGATGCGCGGGTATTCAATGGATCTTCGCTTTTATCGCTAAATATAGGCCACAGCAATATTGGTCATGGAAAGACTTCCCAAACAGAAACGCAACATAGCGAACTTGGTTACCTAATTGCAAATCACCTAATTCGTAAAGCCGCTTATGAAGTTGTAAAGGCATCACCAGCGATTACGCTTAAAACAGAAGCGCAAATATTAAACATTAAAACCGATGCCAACCAAGCACAAATAACACTGGCCGATGGCGAAATTATTAAAGCCAAGCTTGTTATAGCGGCAGATAGTCGGTTTTCAGAAACACGTCGCGCCATGGGCATAGCTGCTGATATGCACGATTTTGGCAAAACCATGATGGTTTGCGTGATGGAGCACCCGGTTTCGCACGCACACACCGCATGGGAATGGTTTGATTACGGCCAAACTTTAGCGCTATTACCCATGAATGGTTTGCGCTCTTCCGTTGTAATTACCTTACCGCCAGATGAAATGAACCACCTGATGACACTGGCTGAAGATGATTTTAATCGTGAAGTTTCAGCACGTTTCAAACACAGGCTTGGCGATATGCGCTTGGCTTCTACGCGCCATGCTTACCCATTAGTGACGGTGTATTCAAAACGCTTAGTCGGGCAAAGGTTCGCCTTAATTGGCGATGCCGCAGTTGGCATGCATCCAGTCACCGCACATGGTTTTAATTTTGGTTTAAAAGGCATTGCAACTTTATCTGCTGAAATAAAAACCGCGTTAGCCGCTGGCAAAGATATAGCCGCCACTAGCTTATTGTTGCGCTACGAACAAACCCATAGGCGCAATACCAAACCCTTATTTTTAGCAACGCACGCTATTGCAAAAATTTACGCTAGCGATAGTCCACCCGCTAAATTTTTGCGCGCAAGTGCGATAAGAATTGGCAACCGCATTGCACCGTTCAAGCGTGCCGTAGCAGGATTTTTAGCGGATGCCCATTAAGGGCTAACGTAAACGATAAAGCCTAGCGCACGTATTCGTTGCGCCACGGCTTCCAGCCACTCGGATGATAGACGACTCAATCTTGGCGCTTCAGCCTGATAAGAAGGCCGCGCAAAGCCATATAAATGCACGCCCTTAACGCATTGTTGCACCTGACTAATTAACGCCAAATAAGCTTGAATATCGTCTTCATGTGGTGGTTCGCCATCCATCGCAAACATGCAGGTTTGTATAAACGTTGGGCAAAGTTCGGCACAATGTTTAAGCCGTGCTATATGACTTTGCGGATTGATATTCACATCATTAATGCGCGCAATGCCTGCTTTGGTGCCAGCATCTAACTTAAACCAAACTTCGCCATTACATTTAGCTAAATGGCTGATGCTATCCTGCACGGTTGGTTTGTCCATTAGGCTGCCATTAGTAATCAGGCGTACTTTGATAGGCTTAGGTTGACTTTCAACGATCACATCACCCAGCAAGTTAAACTCACGCAGTACTTTTTCAACTAAAACCAGCACTTCAGGAAACTCCTTAGCGCTAGTCGGTTCGCCATTACCAGAGAAGGCAATATCTTGCAGATGTCTATCACCTTCAGCAACATAACGCTGCATAAAGTCGCCATGCAGCGCGTAAGTCAAAAAAGACCTTAATTCGCGTTCTAATACATCTAATTCTATAGGTGGTGGCGTGCCGCGGGTAAGATTAGGCACTTGGCAATACACGCAACGCCAGTTGCAGGCATTATTCACGTTGAGATTAATACCGATTGAAACACCGCCAGCGCGGCGAGAAACCACTGGGTACACATACTTCAACCCGCTTACGTCGCGGTTATGATCAGAAACTGTGAGGAAATTTCGTAATGTCATACGATGGCTAGCTACTTAATTTTTGCAATTTTAATCAAAATTGCACCAATCTTTAAGCGCAAGTTTGGGGGTTGAAAATCTTCTTTAAAGCGTCAGGCTCGATAATACGCACATAACGCTGCTTCACTTCTATGATGCCTTCATCGCTAAATTTAGAAAAAGCACGGCTCACGGTTTCAAGCTTCATTCCTAGATAACTGCCGATTTCCTCGCGTGACATTCTGAGCGTTAACTCAGACTGAGAAAAACCACGCGCATGCAAACGCTGCACTAAATTGAGCAAAAATGCCGCAAGTCGTTCTTCTGCGCGCATATTACCCAGTAACATCATTACGCTATTTTCACGGACAATTTCACGGCTCATAATTTTGTGTACATGGCGCTGCAATTGCGGAAACTCGCGCGACAAATCTTCAACATTTGCAAAAGGCATCACGCACACTTCGGCATCTTCAAGCGCCACAGCGTTACAGCTATGGTAATCACTCACAATGCCATCTAAACCAATAATTTCACCCGCCATTTGAAAGCCAGTCACTTGCTCACGACCATCTGCGCTAGAAACGCAGGTTTTGAAGAAGCCAGTACGAATTGCAAATAAAGACGTAAACGAATCACCATTACTAAATAAATGATCACCCTGCTTAATGCGGCGACGTGTGGCGACTACCGCATCCAACCTTTGCATATCGTCTGGATTAAAACCAATTGGCATGCAAAGTTCACGCAAATTACAGCTAGAACAAGCAACTTTGATAGCTTCTGTAATAGTTTCAGGTTTCATATTATTCTAAGTTTTTTCTATTATACCTAAGCATACCGCTTTACTATCATTGAAGCTAGTCTTAGCTACTATCATTACTATTTTATAAATATTAATAGCTATAGCAAGGATTTAAGTAGCACATTACAACCTTTTGATTTGCATCAAAGATTTTTTCTAGTAAAACTGGCAAAGTCATACTCTACTAAAGGAGTAAGAAATGTCTGCCATTAACACTACAAATAACATCACAGAGAGCACTAAGTTCATCATGCCTGGCGTTACCACTGAGATGCTACAAAAGTTTGATGTTTCAGGGCCACGTTACACTTCTTACCCAACCGCCGATCGTTTTGTGGAAGCGTTTACAGATGAATCTTACAAGCTAGCTTTAGAGCAGCGCCGTGTAGGCGGCATGGCATTGCCGCTGTCTATTTATGTACATATTCCTTTTTGCGAGTCACTGTGCTTTTTCTGTGCCTGCAATAAAATCGTTACCAAACATCATGAACGTAGTGCTGAATATTTAGGTTATCTCAGCCGTGAAATAGACTTACACATAGCACGTTTAGGGGTGGGGCAAACCATCTCTCAGCTACATTTAGGCGGCGGCTCACCTACATTTTTCTCTGATGATGAGTTATCTGAACTCATGTCCATGATTAAACGTAGCTTTACATTAGCACCGGGCGGTGAATATTCTATTGAAGTTGACCCGCGTACAGTAAACGACAAGCGCTTGGCGCATTTAGCTGAACTGGGTTTTAATCGCTTAAGTTTTGGCGTGCAAGATTTTGATGAAGAAGTACAAAAAGCGGTGCATAGAATTCAGCCAGCGGAACAAGTTTTTTCATTGGTTGAAACTGCGCGCAGACTAAAATTTGAATCAGTGAATGTAGATTTAATCTACGGTTTACCTAAGCAAACGCCAGAATCATTTTCGCGGACATTAGCGCAAATTGTTGAATTACGTCCAAACAGAATCGCGCTATATGCTTACGCCCATTTACCAGAACGCTTTAAACCACAGCGCCGCATTAGTGAATATGAACTACCCGCTGCGCCAGCTAAAATTGCCATGTTATCGGATGCTTTATCAGCGTTTTTAAGTGCTGGTTACGTGTATGTTGGCATGGACCACTTTGCCCTACCTGACGATGCGCTAGCCATAGCCAAACGCCAAGGCAGGCTGCACCGTAACTTTCAGGGTTATAGCACACAACCAGATTGCGATTTAATCAGTCTGGGCGTTTCAGCCATAGGCCGCGTGGGCGCTACTTACAGCCAAAATGCAAAAACTATAGAAGAGTATTACGATTACTTAAATCAAGGCCGCTTTCCTATAGTCCGTGGCTTGGCATTATCACGTGATGATTTAGTACGCCGCGCCGTGATTATGGCCTTAATGTGCCAAGGTGAGTTGCAATATGAATCAATTAACTTGGCCTATTTAATTGATTTTAAAACCTACTTTAAAGCTGAACTTGAAGCTCTAAAAGCGTTGGAAGACACAGGCATGGTGGTGTTAGAAGATAGCGGCATACAAGTTACAGACACAGGTTGGTTCTTTGTGCGTGCGGTGGCCATGTTGTTTGATCGTTATTTGCAAACAGACCGCAATCGAGCGCGCTTTTCTAAAATTATTTAGGTGGGTATTTTAATTCGTAAAAAGCCGATGGGTTAATGACCATCGGCTTTTTTTGGCCTGATTTTTTTAAAATCCATTTCTAACCCTGTCAATAATAATCTGAAATAGGCTTTTGTAGGAGCGGTCTGTGACCGCGAATCATCTCTTTCGCGGTCACAGACCGCTCCTACAAAAACGCGTGACTGACATTATTGATGATGTTAGCTAAACTTCAGCTAAAGGCTACAATGCTTTAGGCAAAAAAAGCCCTGTCGATAAGGACAGGGCAAAGGTGGAGCCAGGAAAACTTTATATCTACATTTAAGTTAACTTAAATAGGATGAATTAGAACTTTTTACCAAAACCAACTGATACAACCCATGGGTCGATGTCAAGACTGTCGATTTTCTTCCAACCTGTGTTGCTAACATTAAGCTCAACATCTGTACCTACAAATATTTTTTTCAC
>CANFZA010000060.1 GCA_947451235.1 Methylophilaceae bacterium
GGCATTCGCATAGATATCCATGACAGCTTACTGTTTAACCAGGGTTCTGCGGAAATCTCCGCCACTGCAACTGACTTGATGAATCAGATTGCAGTCGTGTTAAAAGCCAATAATCGCTTAATTCAAGTGGAAGGTCACACAGACAACACTCCCATCCATAACGCAACATTCTTCTCTAACTGGGAGCTTTCAGCCGTACGAGCAAGCACTGTAGTTAGAATGTTAAGTGAAACTGGTATCGCCGAAAATCGTCTGAGTGCATTAGGGTTTGGCTCTGTGCAGCCTGTTACTGAAAACGAAACGCTAATTGGCCGAGGTAAAAACCGTAGGGTATCAATTATGATTCTTTATGAATCTATTAATCAAGAAGACACCGCACTAGAAATAATGCCAACCAAAATCAACGGTAAGTAAATTGAGAGTATACGGAAAGGCACTGCCAGCTTATTAGTAAATCCTATCTGCTAGCTACTTTTACCAACCTAGCTATATTTGTGGCACTGGTATTTATTGCACTAGTATTTAGTGTACTGATATTTAGTGCACTAGCTTTACATTTTTCAAATATTCATCAAACTGCTCACTAGGCAATGGTTGGCTAAATAAATAGCCTTGATAATGAACACAACCGTTGTTAAATAGTAGCGTTTGCTGCTCTTCAGTTTCCACGCCCTCAGCAATTACATTCAGGTTAAGCGTATGCGCCATCGCTATAATGGTGCGGACAATGGCCTGATCACTGCTATCAACTGCAATATCTCGCACAAATGATTGATCGATCTTAAGTTGATACAGCGGTAAGCGTTTAAGGTACTGCAATGATGAATAACCGGTGCCAAAGTCATCCAAAGAGAATCTGATGCCAAGCACTTTCAAGGCATTCATAGTGCCTATAGTACCTTCAATATCGTCTAGCAGAATGCTCTCTGTTAGCTCTAACTTGAGTAAAGCTGGATTAATGTTATGTTTTTGTATGGCGGTCTGCACCAGTTTAACAAAGCCCGCCTGCCTAAATTGCTTGGCACTTACATTAATCGAAAGTGTTAACTGCTGAGTCAGGACACTGTTTTGCCAAGCATTAATTTGAGCGCAGGCAGTTTCTAACACCCATAGCCCTATAGGTATAATCAAGCCAGTATCTTCTGCGAGTGGTATAAAGTTGAACGGTGATATCAATCCGCGTTGCGGATGTATCCAGCGAATCAGCGCTTCAGCACCGGTAGGCCTGCCAGTTGCGTCAACTTGAGCTTGATAATATAAATGAAACTGCTGCTTATCTAGCGCTTTGCGTAACTCTCGCTCAAGGTCTACCCTGGAATGAATAGCCTGTTGCATCTGCGGATCAAAGAATCGTATAGCATTGCGCCCGGCTTTTTTGGCTTGATACATGGCAATATCAGCATGTTTTAGCAAATCTTCATGTGATTGGTTATGATCGCTAAACAGTGCGACACCGATACTAGGTGTACTGTGGTATTCATGCACGCCAAGCTGATACACTTGATTTAATGTTTTGAGAATTTTCTCAGCAATCACTTCGGCCTGCGCTGCGGCTTCAATAGCATGCTCACTTAAATCTTCCAGCATCACCACATATTCATCACCACCTAATCTTGCAACAGTATCACCTTCTCTTACGCAAGCGGTAAGCCGCTCAGCCACTTGCTTCAATAACAAATCACCAATATCGTGACCTAAAGAATCGTTAAGTGTCTTAAAGTGATCTAGGTCAAGAAATAGCAAAGCACCATCTCTACGGCTACGAGTACTAGAAACTAAAGCCTGATTCAACCTATCCACTAACAAACGACGATTAGGCAAGTGCGTAAGTGGATCATAAAACGCTAAGCTATTGATCTCTTCTGCTGCGGCCCTACGCAAAGTAATGTCTACAAAGGTCGCCATGTAGTTGGTTAAAACTTCGTTTTCATTTCTAACAGAGGTAATTGTCAGGTGTTGTGGGTAGCGCTCACCATTTTTGCGTAAATTCCAAATTTCACCTTCCCAGCCACCGATTTTGTGTATGCTTTCCCACATGGCAAGATAAAAGTCCGCATCATGATCACCTGAACTTAGCATACGTGGCGTTTTACCAATCACTTCGTCCACGCTATAGCCCGTTATTCTAGTGAAGGCATCGTTCACATCGACAATTGTGCTATCAGGCTTGGTAATCATAATGCCTTCACGGGCATGGGTAAAAACACTAGCGGCAAGATGTAGCTTAGCTTCGGATTGTTTGCGATCAGTAATATCTGAGATAAAAGCGGTAAAAAGATTACTTTGGCTAGTTCTAATCGGTGTAATCGCCAACTCAACCGGGAACTCTTTACCATTTCTTCGGATTGCGGTAAGTTGAATACGTCGATTCAAACCACGTTCTTCGCCGGTGACTAAAAATCGAACCAAGCTTTTTTGATGTGCATGACGATAATATTCTGGAACAATAATACTACTGATGGTTTTACCGAGTACTTCTTCCTTACTCCAGCCAAATATTATTTCAGCGCGTGTATTCCAATCTAAAATATTTGCTTGATTATCTATTTTAATAACCGCATCCACAGCAGTATCAAGAATAGCGCGCATTTGCGACTCGCTCTCAACAAGTTCAGCCTCAATATGTTTGCGCGCGGTAATATCTCGAGACAGCATAATAAAATGCGGTTTATCAATATCTTTAGTTTCTTTAATAGCTACAGATAGTTCAAACCACAACAAGCCTTTTGGTACTTGTAGTTCAAATTGTTTGCCTTGCGACCAACCTTTTTCATGGGCTTGCTGCAGCGCACACATACAAATAGCTGCCGCATCTGGAGGTAGAATATCTGATATTAATTTTCCAATAATCTCTTCATGAGGTGCCGCTAATAAATCTGCATGTGGGTAATGGGCGGCATAGTAGCGACCATCTAAATCAAGCTCAAAGAACAAGTCTGGAATGGCTTCTAGCGTGGCCTTAATATGGTCTGCCATGGCATCGAACTCATGACCCGTTTTAGCAATTTCATCATCACCTGTAAATTCACATCGTGCATCGTATTCGCCTATTCCATAGCGGCGCACGGTATTGGCTAGCGCTTGCATACGCACAACAATATTGCGCTTAACCGCGGCATCAATCAAAAACCCTATCAATAACCCAATCAATAACACCATAGCAAACAACTGATAAAACAGTTCACGCATAGGCGCCATAATTTCATCAATGGGTACTAACCTAAAATAGCGCCAACCAACTGGTTGAATCATCATACCAATAGCCAAATACTCTCGCCCTTGGAATGCCACTTTTTGATTAAAGGTATTTGATTGCAGCGCAATCTTATTTGCCAACAATGCAACAAAGTCCGGCTCGTGACGTAAATCTGGCTTAAAGTTATCTGGCGTGGCTTCAAGCGCCTTTTGCCAAGGTCCAGCTTGTATGTAATTACCACTAGCATCTAGTAAAAAATGCTGTTCATTGGTATAGCGCTGATTAAGTCGAAACATGGCAGGAAAGATATCTTTCAGGTAGATATCGTGTCCAATATTGCCTATCCAATGGCCACTAACATCAACAGGTAAAATAGCACTCACCATCCAGCTTTTTGGTACAGGGTCGTATAGTGGAGGCGTCCAGCGTAGGCTGCGCTCGGCATTGTTAAGGGGATCACCTAATGTAAACCAAGCAGTTTTAGTGTAATCGTTGTCAGCAGGCATACGCTTAACAAAGTCCGGCATACCTCTGTCATAGATGATTTCAGTTTTATCTGGCGTGATGAACCAGACGTTACTAAAAGGGGCGTTAATAGACCCCACAAATGAATCAATGACAGCCTTGCTACGCAAATGTAATCTCTTTTGGCTGGCGTCAAGCGTGGCATCTGGCGGCAAGAACAACCCTGCTTGAAAACGTCCTTCTGTTGTACTTAGTTGGCTTCGCCACGCGCTGTCACCATCTCGACGGACTAAACGGTCGAATGTAGCCGCATCTGAATTTTGTGGTGGCGCTATGATTGATTTATTCAGCAAGCGAGAAAGTGAATTTAAACTCATCTCAGCTTTGGCTAAATTGAGTGCGCTGGATTTTACCAGTACGTGAGTTTCAGAAACTAAAGTGGCAGTTTCGTTAGCTAGCACTTTATGCTGGGTATAATAATAAACTAAGCTTGCAGCAGGAATACTGACAATCGCAATACTGGTGATTGCAATCAGCATTAGCTTGCGACTTACGTTCATCTAGGAGTTTTTCTATGAATGATCAAGGTTTAAGCGTTTCAGAGACTTTTATGTCTCTAAGTATATCTCTAGGCTCACCATGTAAGTTATTGAGCTTAGTTGCCTTAATTTCTTTACTGTTTTGTTTAATCGATGATTCATATTAAGTATCATGAATCTATATGCAGATTTAAGCAATCAAAACGCCACGAGAAAGTGATTGAGATTTAACCTGACCGTTTTTTCCGTAACTATCCACATTACTTGAGTTACCTTGTAAATGATTAAGCAACTGCTGATTACGATTAAAATGCCGGCTAATTAACATACCATTAAGGCGATTCATTTCTTTGGCTTGGCTTAATGTTTTTTGAAAATCTGCCCATGACTCATTGGTTGCGTCATTAGCATACTGCTTAAGCCATTCGACCATACCAAGCTCACTCGCCAAAAATCCCTTTACAGCTAAGACCTCGTAGCGAGATTTAGCCGTGCTGCTGATGTTCTGCAACAATACAGCTTTTTCTTCCATTAACGCTTCTATTGCATCTACATCGGCGACCACTAAGCTAGACTGCTCACGAGATAGCACTTCAAGTAGTTGGCTCACCAATCTAGCATCTTGATTAAAAGAAACTGGTTGATTAGAAGTAGTTGTTTTCATGTTTCACTCAGGACTTTTGGGCGGTTAACAAATCTTTTACAGTTGCAATGAGTCCATCAGCTACTTTTCCAGAATCTACATTAAATTTACCACTTGCGATGGCAGATTTAATTGCATCTACTTTTTCAGCATCAAATACTTTGCTGGCATTTACTTTAGCCTCTAAGAGCTTTAATTGTGCTGACAATGGTGACAATGTCACATTGCCTGAATCTTTAACATCCGCTTGCAATTTTTCAGCTTTTTTGCTGTTGGCAGCGTCTAATTTTCCAGCATTCACCTTATCAGTAGCGGCTTTATCCGTACCAAGGCTTACTGAATTTTTGATTGAGTCATTAATCTTCATGGTAATTTATCCTTTTCGCTTAAACTTCTGATGCGTGTTACTTACTCCACACATTACATAAATACATAATGTTTGTAACGGCATAGTTTAAGCGAACTTTAATACTTTGCAGGGTTTTTTTGACGTTTTCCATCAAAATATAATAGCTAACAATTTCAAACGATATTAACGACTAAAAATTAACTTCTACCTGGCCACCATTACGCGCAATGCCTGTGACCACATGCCCGCTAGCGACTTTAACTTGCACAATCTGCCCTTCATTCGCTTTACCCATCGCTTGACCTTCAGCCGAAATAGTAAAACCTTTACCAACCGTAGTTAGCGTAACCGTTTGTCCTTGTTGCACCACTGGCGTCACTTTAAGTATTTCTTGCCTAAGCACAGTACCTGCAGTCATCGAAATATTCACCAAGCGCCCAAGCGCCTGTGCTTGATCAGTAAATACACCTGCGGGTAACTGGGTTAAGTCGCCACTTTCAAAAATAAAATCTTGGCTTGTGATGACCTGACCTTGGGATAAAGGCGCTGCTGCCACTAAATATTGCGCAAACACATTAACCGTTGCCTGCACATAAATGGTCCAAACATTAGGCGCATTACAACGTACACCTACGCTAGTTTTACCCCACGCCCTACTTCCTGTGGGCAAAAACACTTGCATATCTGGGCATTGCGCTAACTTCATATTCTGATCTATAGCACCGGCACGAACCACCACTTTACCTGGATAACCTATCGTTTGCGTTTCTAAAAATTCGGTAATTTTAGCTTTGACTACGGCTAAATTTTGTTTATTGACTGATGGAACTGATGTTGCAGGCTCTGCATGACAAACGCTGGCAGCAATCACTAAGCTGAATAGTGAAGCTTTTAGGGCTAGGTGTTTGCTAACAAAGTTCATATTGAAATCCATGCTTATCGTAATATTCTCAATATGTATTCTACGGCGGCAACTGCATAGCAAAACGATGAAAAGGGCACGATTTACCCTTTTACTTGCTAGATTAAAGACTAGCGATTAATCCTAAACTAACCTTCATTGATGTTATCGGTAAAAAGACCATTTTCTTTAGCGATTTCTTTTGCCTTACTTCAATTAATTTTTAGAATTATTTTTTTTGCAAAAAAGCTGTGTTGCCAAAAGTTGTTATGACAAAGCCTGTTAAGACCATGAGTTGTTATGAAAGGAATATATCGTGTTGAATAAATTAGATGCCGCCTTGAGTTTTCATCAAAACGCATTACGAGTGCGTGGTCAGCGCCAAGAACTTATTGCGGCCAACATTGCTAATGCAGATACACCTAATTTCAAAGCACGCGATATAGACTTTAAAACCGCGATGCAAAACGCCAATGCTGGCATTGCTAAAGAAGCGTTCAACGTCACCAAAACATCACCACTACACTTAGATGCTTTGCTATCTAACAACGTATCGCAAAGTGGCGCGCCAGGCGAACCGTTGTTCCGCCCCATCGCACAAGGCAGCGTAGATGGCAATACGGTAGATATGGATGTAGAACGCAACCAGTTTGCTGATAACGGTATCCGTTATGAAGCCAGTTTAACCATGATAAATGGCCAGTTAAAACAAATGCTTGCGGCTATTCAAGGTTCGTAACTTCTATTCTTAAAATTAGGATGAAAAATGTCTTTATTTAATGTATTTAATATTTCAGGCTCAGCGATGAGCGCTCAATCACAACGTTTGAATGCGGTAGCCAGTAATTTAGCCAATGCCGACAGCGCGACTAGCGCAAACGGCTCGCCCTATAAAGCGAAGCAAGTGGTATTTAGTGCGATTCCTACCGCTTCACCAGATGCCAGTGGCGTGAAGGTATTGAAAGTGATTGAAGACGCATCGCCACCTAAAGTGGTCTACGACCCAAAACACCCGTTGGCCGACGAAAAAGGCTATGTGACGATGCCAAACGTGAATGTGACTGAGGAAATGGTCAACATGATTTCAGCCTCACGCGCCTATCAAAATAACGTTGAAACCATGAATGCGGCTAAAACCATGTTGCTTAAAACGCTGACTATAGGCCAGTAACCTAAGATAGCAGAAAGAAATTTCAGTTATAAATCTTAGAAAAAGATACCAGTAATCGCTTAATAAAAGGAAATCATCATGGCAATTTCAGTTCAAAGCACTACCAGCACACCATCGCAAGCTTTGCTAGATAGCGTGAATGGCAAAGCAGATGCAAAAACAGCCAGCGTTAATGCAACGCAAGATAGATTCATGACTTTATTGATTACGCAAATGAAGAATCAAGACCCGCTTAATCCTATGGATAACGCGCAGGTGACGAGTCAAATGGCGCAACTTTCAACCGTAACCGGTATCGACAAGCTGAACAATACGGTTGAGTCTTTGATTGGTAGCGTGCAAAACGGTCAGTCGTATCAAGCAACTGGCATGATAGGCCACGATGTATTAGTACCAGGCAATACCATTAGCTCGACTGGCACAGGTGGCTACTTTGGGGCTGATTTACCAATAGGCGCAGATAAGCTCACAGTGAGTATTAAAGATGCCGCTGGTAGCACAATTCGCACGCTTGCATTGGGCGCCCAGACTGCTGGCGTGGCCACTTTTAATTGGGATGGATTTGCTGATGATGGTTCAGTAGCTAAAGCCGGCAGTTATAAATTTGACGTCGCAGCAACGGTTGCGGGACAAAGCGCTGCCACTACAAGCCTGAATTACGCACAAGTAATGAGCGTTTCAAATAGCACGAGTGGCGTAAAACTTAATTTAAGTAATCTGGCAAGCGTTAGCACCACTGATGTAAGAGAGATTTTTTAAGCATTTGCTTCATTAAACATCATATTAAAACACTATTTAACACCCTATTTAATAGCAACATTAGGAGAACACCATGAGTTTTCAACAAGGCCTTAGCGGTCTAAATGCAGCTTCAAAACAATTAGAAGTGATAGGCAATAACGTAGCCAACGCCAACACCGTAGGTTTTAAACAATCACGTGCGGAGTTTGCCGATGTATACGCAAATTCACTGACTGGCGGTGGTGCAACACAAATTGGTATTGGTACTAACTTAGCTACCGTAGCGCAACAATTTACGCAGGGTAATGTCACTAGTAGCAACAACTCACTAGACATTGCCATTAATGGCGGCGGTTTTTTCCGCATGACCAATAACGGTGCGGTGACTTATTCACGCAACGGTCAGTTCAAAATGGATAAATTAGGTTTTATTGTTGATTCTGCCAATAAACATTTGACTGGCTATGCAGCAGATAGCGCAGGCACCTTGCAAAAAGGCGCGCCGGTAGATTTAAAGATCAGCACCTCAGATTTACAGCCTAAAGCCAGTGTTCAGATTGTTGGTTTGGTCAATTTAGATTCGCGTAAAGCCTCGCCGGTGACTACACCCTTTAGCCCGACTGATCCAACTACTTATAACGATTCAACAGCGGTAACGGTATTTGATAGCTTGGGAAATTCACATACCTTGCAAAGCTTTTTTGTTAAAGATCCAAACCCAGCAACAACAAATACTTGGGAAATTTACACTACTGCGGATGGTATTATTACAACGACTCCGGTGGCCGGCGTGCCAACGCCTTCGGCAACGCTTACATTTTCAGCTTCTGGTAGTGGTCTTAGCCCTGTAACGACCGTCGGCGGTTTGCCAGTAGCTGCTGCACCAGTGACTTTTGCACCATTGAATCCACCAATTCCACCACTAACAACGCCTACGATTCCGACTGGCGCCGCTGCAATGGCATTAACCTTAGATTACTCTGGTAGCACACAGTTTGGCTCTAGCTTCAGTATTAACAGCTTATCGCAAGACGGTTACACCTCAGGCCGATTAGCCAGCTTTAACACCAGTGCAGATGGCACCATTGTTGGTCGTTACAGTAATGGTCAATCTAGAACATTAGGTCAAGTGGTATTAGCCAGCTTTGCAAACCCTAACGGCTTGCAATCGCTAGGTGGCAATGCTTGGAGTGAAAGCTCAACTTCAGGCGCACCGCTTGTTGGCACACCAAGTTCAGGCACTTTAGGCGTGTTACAAGCTTCTGCCGTTGAAGATTCTAATACTGACCTTACCGCAGAATTGGTGAATATGATTACAGCGCAGCGCTATTATCAAGCCAATGCACAAACGATTAAAACGCAAGATCAAGTATTACAAACACTTGTGAACCTGCGTTAATAAGTCGTTAACTATTCATTAATTGTTGAAAATAACACGATTTAAAGTCGAGAAGGAGTGACGCGATGGATCGCATGATTTATACCGCAATGTCAGGTGCAAAACACATACTGGAGCAACAGGCTACCACTGCGCATAATTTAGCCAACTCAACTTCTACCGGCTTTAAATCGCAGATAGATTCATTTCGGGCGGTGCCTGTGATTGGCGATGGCTTATCCACACGTGCTTTTGTGGTAGACGCTACCGTGGGTGCAGATTTTAATCCAGGCACGATTCAATCTACTAATCGTGATTTAGATGTGGCGATACAAGGTAAAGGCTGGCTAGCAGTTCAACGCGCAGATGGCTCTGAGGGTTATACGCGTAACGGCTCACTTAAAGTCAGTGAAAATGGCTTACTGCAAACCGCTTCTGGCCTGACGGTATTAGGCGATGGCGGCCCGATTAGCATTCCGCCAGACATTACGGTATCTGTGGGCAAAGACGGTACGGTATCGTCAGTTTCAAACAATACTTTACCCGGCCCTTCTAACGCTATTGGCCGCTTAAAATTAGTGAATCCACCTGAAGCCAATCTTGTTCGTGCTAGCGATGGCTTATTTATGATGAAAGATGGTAGCCCAGCAGAAGTAGATGCGAACGTTACCTTAGTGGGCGGCGCTCTAGAAGGTAGCAATGTCAATGTGATTGATTCTATGGTCACGATGATTAGCCTGGCTAGGCAATTTGAAACACAAATGAAGCTGCTTCAAAGCGCTGAGAACAACGCCAATAAAGCCGCTCAGATTATGAGTTTGGGTTAAGTACAATTGAGTTAATATTTACTTAATGATAACTAGTTTTAATTTAATTTTTTCAATTAAACCGCCGAGCAAGTCAGCAAAGCAGCGGCTATTTAAACTAAAAATAGCTAAGCACAAAATAGTTAAGCTCAAAACTGATTTTTGGTCAGAACACACTGATAAGCGCGACAAAGCCAGCTCCGTTGGCAAGTCTAGCGAAAAGGAAACAAAATGATACGTTCACTATGGATTTCAAAAACCGGCCTAGATGCCCAACAAACGCAAATGGACGTGATTGCCAATAACTTGGCCAACGTCAGCACTAGCGGCTTTAAACGTTCACGCGCAGTTTTTGAAGATTTGCTCTATCAAAACATTCGCACACCAGGTGCGCAATCTTCACAGCAAACGCAATTACCTTCTGGCTTGCAACTTGGCACTGGGGTTAGGCCTGTGGCTACTGAGCGCATTTTTAGCCAAGGTAACTTACAGCAAACCAGTAACGATAAAGACGTGGCGATTCAAGGCGCGGGCTTCTTTCAAGTATTGTTACCTGATGGCACCACCGCTTATACGCGCGACGGTTCTTTTCAAACCGATAGCCAAGGTCAACTAGTGACCGCCAGTGGTTTTCCAGTGCAACCAGCCATTACCATTCCAGCAACTGCACAATCATTGACTATCGGACGTGACGGTACCGTTTCTATCACGCTGGCAGGCACAGCAGCAGCCACACAAGTGGGCTCATTGCAACTTGCCACTTTTATTAATCCGGCCGGTTTACAAGGTAAAGGTGAAAACTTATATGTTGAAACCGCAGCCTCTGGCAACGCCAACACCAACACGCCTGGCGCGAATGGTGCAGGTCTTTTAACCCAAGGTTATGTTGAAACATCTAACGTTAACGTGGTTGAAGAATTAGTGAATATGATTCAAACCCAACGTGCTTATGAAATCAACAGCAAGGCGATTACAACGTCAGACCAAATGTTGCAAAAACTAACGCAAATGTAATGACTAAGTATTAAAAACTCGTCAAATATTCATTAAATAACCATTAGAAAACAACATTTTTAAATAAGCAAAAGTCGATTATGTTAAGCGCAAACCACCAGCAAGCATTTATGAAAACATCCGCTCAGTCCGTGGTTGTTATCGCTTCTGTTCGCCGCTTATTGGCTAAGGTGGTAATGGTTAGTAGCTTGATCATCAGCGGTTGTGCTATCACGCCTGAAACGATTGTTAAACAACCGATGACGGCAAAACCGCCTTCTGCCTCTGGCATAGTGGCCACTAACGGCGCGATATTTAACGCTGCGTCTTATCGACCAATGTTTGAAGATAGACGCCCACGCTTTATTGGTGACATCTTAACGGTTAATATTGCCGAAAGTACCGTTGCAACGAAAGCCAATGACAGCTCGGCGAGTAAAGCTGGCTCTGTTGATGCTTCTGTGACTAGCTTATTCAACCATCCCGCCCCTAAAGCAACCTTTGCCGGTAGCTCTGCGCTTTCATATTCAGATAAAGATGCGGCCAACGCCAGCAATGTGTTTACCGGTACCATTACTGCAACCGTGGTTGATGTATTACCTAACGGTAACTTAGTGATTAGCGGCGATAAACAGGTTTCGTTCGATAAAGGCACTGAGTTTGTACGCTTTTCTGGCGTAGTTAATCCAGATACGATCAGCATTGGCAATAGCGTAAGCTCAACCAAAATTGCTGATGCACGTATCGAATATAGAACGAATACTAAAATTGATGCCGCTGGCGTTGCCTCTATGTTTGCTAGATTCTTTTTAAGCATGGTGCCTTTGTGAGTTTGAGCATGAATCTAAGTAAGCATAAAAGTAAAATCAATATGTTGAATATCGCTTATTTAGCGTTTTTCATTAGTGCGCTATTCACAACACCCGCTCACGCTGAACGTTTAAAAGACATCGCCACCATACAAGGCGTAAGAACCAACCAATTATTAGGCTACGGTTTAGTGGTTGGTTTAGATGGCACGGGCGACCAAACCACACAAACGCCGTTTACCGTACAAAGTATTATCAGCATGATGCAGCAAATGGGCGTGAGCTTACCGCCGGGCGTGAGCTTGCAACTTAAAAACGTCGCGGCAGTCATGGTCACAAGTAGCCTGCCTGCCTTTGCCCAACCCGGCCAAACCTTAGACATTACTGTTTCATCTATGGGTAACGCCAAAAGTTTACGTGGCGGCACCTTGCTGATGACACCGCTAAAAGGTGCGGATGGACAAGTTTACGCAATAGCACAAGGTAACTTAGTGGTGGGTGGCGTAGGCGCTTCTGCCAATGGCAGCACGGCTCAAATCAACCACTTAAGCGTAGGTAGAATTTCAGATGGCGCTACGGTAGAGCGTGCGATTCCAAATAATCTTAGCCAGTCTGATAGCGTTAGCCTAGAACTAAAAGAATCTGATTTCTCAACAGCAACCTTGGTGGTCGATGCTATTAATCGTAAATTTGGGCCAGATGCCGCAATTGCACTCAATGGTCGCGTGATTAAAGTTCAGCCTAGCGCCAATTTAAGCCGTGTAGCTTTTTTAGCTGCCTTAGAAACTATTAACGTCATTCCGGCAGCTAGCAATGGCAAAATAATTCTGAATGCTCGCACTGGCTCAGTTGTGATGAATCAAGCCGTTACGCTAGAAAATTGTGCAGTTTCACATGGTAATTTATCAGTGGTCATCAACACTTCACCGGTAATTAGTCAGCCCGGCGCATTATCAACCGGCCAAACCGTAGTAACCGCCCGCTCACAGATTGAAATTACTAAAGAACCGGGCAAAGTGTTGCAACTGAATGGCGGCGCAAATCTTTCTGATGTGGTTAAAGCACTGAATGCCATAGGCGCAACGCCGCAAGATTTATTGGCGATATTACAAGCGATGAAAGCAGCAGGTTCATTGCATGCCGATTTAGAGGTTATTTAACATGATAAACGGTAGCGATTTAAAAGGCATGAGCTTAAAAGGCGCTGAGTTATCAGGCAAAGTGGCCTTTGATGCCAATGGACTAAACAACCTTAAACAAGCTGCCAAAGAAAATTCACCTGAAGCCATCAAAGAAGTCGCCAAGCAATTTGAGGCGATTTTCATGAATATGATGCTCAAAAGTATGCGCGAGGCATCACCACAAGATAACCCCTTTGATAGCGAGCAAAGCCGGACATTTACGTCTATGCTTGATCAACAGCTAACCAGCAATTTATCTTCAAAAGGGTTAGGGCTTGCTGATGTACTGGCAAGACAACTGAGTAAAAGTAGCGTTGCGGTTACCAGCACGATGCAGCAAGCCGTAACAGATGTAAAGCCAGGCGCTGAGAGCAGCACTCCTTCTAACACGCCATTAAATTCACCACTAAGTACAACACTGTTAAATAACACCTATTACCCAGGCGCGGCCAAAGCTTTAGAACCTAAAAATACGCCTGCTGATAGTAGCTTAGGCAACACAGAAACTGATACTAGCAAGCCATTAAACTTAAAACCCTTAAGCGATAATGCTGCCTCAGACTTTCAAAATCGTATGGCACAACACGCACAAGAAGCAAGCCGTAGCACTGGCGTTCCCGCACATTTAATGTTGGGGCAAGCCGCGCTAGAAACTGGTTGGGGGAAACGTGAAATTAAAGCCAACGATGGCACGCCTAGCAACAACCTATTTGGCATTAAAGCCACAGGTAACTGGACTGGTAAAGTCGTTGAGGCTACCACTACCGAATATATCAATGGCGTAAAACAAAGGCGTATTGAAAAGTTTCGCGCTTACGATAGCTATGCAGATTCATTTAAAGATTTTGCCAATTTGATGCGCAATAATCCTCGTTATGAAAATGTCATGGCTAATCTACAAAATGTAAATGGTTACGCGCAAGCCATGCAAAAAGCCGGCTATGCCACGGACCCAAACTACGCTATCAAGTTAGCAAGCGTCATTCAGAAAGTAACCTCCTCATAAGCCTATATTTACATTAGCGCCTAAAGTTTTAGTTTTTTATGCCGTGAATGCACGTATGTACAAGATTTTATAAAGAGTAGACATCATGTCCGACATCATTAGCATAGGTAAAAGCGCACTTGCAGCAGCCCAAATTGGTATAAGTACCACGGGGCATA
>CANFZA010000061.1 GCA_947451235.1 Methylophilaceae bacterium
AAAATTGGTACGCGTACTTGGGATGCAAATGCCAACGAAAATGGTGCTTGGTTGTCTAACTCTTACAGAAAAGGGCCTGATGATTGTGGTTTAATCTACGGCAAAGTAGGCAGGAACTTCCCCAAACCCGATGGTGGTGGTGTTGATCTGCTGCGGAAGATTTATGATGACCTACGTGCTGGAATTGATGATAGAGGCGAGATTTTTACCTTTTATCATCCTGGCGCATTTCACATGGGTTGTTTGCGTCCGTGTATGTATAGCCACCACTTTTCCTTACTGGGCGATACTCTGTACTTAAACAGTACCCAAAGAAGCTGCGATGTCCCGCTAGGCCTAAATTTCAATATGGTGCAGGTGTATTTCTTACTTGCAATTATGGCTCAGATCACTGGCCACAAGGCAGGTAAGGCTTACCATAAAATTGTTAATGCCCATATCTATGAAGATCAGCTTGATTTAATGCAGAACGCGCAACTATTACGTAAGCCATTTGATCCGCCTAGATTGATTATTAATCCAGACATTAAAACGTTGGAAGATTTAGAAACTTGGGTGACCGTTGATGATTTTGAACTTGAGGGTTATCAGCATCATGATCCAATTTCTTATCCATTTTCAGTTTGATTACACGGTTTAATTAGATGGTTTGTTTAAACGTCTTGATTAAACTTATTGATTAGACAGCTTGATTAGATGCTTTAATCAAGCCAGTCTCATCACTCAGTCTCAGCTTAAAACCTTTGAATAACAATATGGTGGCACTTTAATGCAGAATCTTTCACTCATCGTTGCTGTTGCACATAACAATGTAATCGGTATTAACAATACTTTGCCTTGGCACTTACCAGAAGATTTAAAGCACTTTCGTGCGCTGACGACTGGTCACCATATTATTATGGGGCGTAAAACCTACGAATCGCTAGGACGCTTGTTGCCCGGCCGCACTACAGTGATAGTTACGCGCAATAAAGACTATAAACTTGAAGGTGCGCTAGTGGCTCATTCCCTAGAAGCGGCTGTTGATTTATGCCTGAACGATGATGAAGCTTTTGTGATTGGTGGTGCAGAGTTATATCAAGATGGACTTAAGTTAGCCAATCAGCTGTATATCACCGAGGTTGATTTAGAGGTGACAGGCGATGCATTTTTCCCTGCGATTGATCAGCAGCTTTGGCAAGAAACCTCGCGTGAAGCACATACTTCAGCGCAAGGTTTGCTTTTTACTTATCTTACTTACAAACGCTTATAAGCACTTATAAAAGAAGGCCTAACTTAATTACAGTTAACCCTTACTTTTAGCTTATTGTTCTACACAATCCACGTAATAAATCGCTTTACCATCCACCACTTGTTTTACTAAACCGTGATTATCTGTTTCAAAGCCTGGGAATTTTTCGTTAAACTCACGGGCAAACTTCAGGTAATTTACAATAATCTTGTTGAACTGTTCACCCGGAATCAATAGCGGAATGCCTGGTGGGTAGGGCGTTAACAACACAGCAGTGATACGGCCTTCTAAATCGTCAATTGGCACACGGTCAATTTTACGATGCGCCATTTTAGCAAATGCATCGGTTGGCTTCATGGCTGGCACCATGTCTGATAAATACATTTCTGTGGTTAAGCGCGCAACATCATTGGCTTTATAAACCTCATGAATTTGTTTACATAAATCACGCAAGCCAACTTTTTCATAGCGCGGCTGTTTTTGCACGAATTCAGGCAACACTTTCCATAGTGGTTGGTTCTTATCGTAGTCATCTTTAAATTGCTGTAACGCCGCTACCATTGTGTTCCAACGGCCTTTGGTAATGCCGATAGTAAACATGATGAAGAATGAATATAAACCAGTTTTTTCTACAATCACGCCATGTTCAGCTAGGTATTTAGTGACAATCGCTGCCGGAATACCAAACTGTTCAGAGAAATCGCCTTTAATATCCAAGCCCGGTGTGATAATCGTAGCCTTGATTGGGTCTAGCATATTAAAGTTTTCGGCTAAATTGCCAAAACCATGCCAAGCTTCATTGGCTTTAAGCATCCAAGCATCGCGCTCTTCTAAGCCTTCTTCACTTAAATCATCTGGGCCCCAAACTTTAAACCACCAGTCTGCACCCCATTCTTCGTCTACTTTACGCATGGCGCGGCGGAAATCTAAGGCTTCCATTAGGCTTTCTTCAACCAATGCAGTACCGCCTGGCGCTTCCATCATGGCCGCAGCAACATCAATACTGGCAACAATCGAATATTGCGGGCTAGTTGAGGTGTGCATTAAATACGCTTCGTTGAAAATGTCGCGGTCTAGTTCATGGTTCTCGGCATTTTGTACCAAAATCTGGCTCGCTTGGCTTAAGCCGGCGAGTAATTTATGGGTAGATTGGGTAGAAAACACCATGCTTTCTTTACAACGCGGACGGTCTTCGCCAATCGCGTGGTAGTCGCCATAAAAGTCATGGAAAGTGGCATGCGGCAACCAAGCTTCATCAAAATGCAAGGTGTCAATTTTGCCATCCAACATTTCTTTAATTTCTTCAACGTTATACAACACGCCATCGTATGTCGATTGCGTAATGGTTAATACGCGTGGTTTTACGTTTTTATCAGTGGCAAACGGGTTGCGGTCGATTTTCTTTTGAATGTTTTCCCATTCAAATTCCGACTTTGGAATAGGGCCGATAATACCGAAGTGGTTGCGCGTAGGCATTAAAAATACCGGAATAGCGCCAGTCATAATAATGGCATGCAAAACAGATTTATGGCAGTTACGATCAACCACGACAACATCGCCAGGCGCAACCGTTGAGTTCCACACAATTTTATTACTGGTAGACGTGCCGTTAGTCACAAAGTATAAATGATCACAATTGTAAATACGCGCAGCATTGCGCTCAGAAGCCGCTACCGGTCCAGTATGGTCCAGTAATTGACCTAGTTCATCCACTGCATTGCAAACGTCAGCGCGTAACATATTTTCACCAAAAAACTGGTGGAACATTTGCCCGACTGGTGATTTTAAAAAGGCTACGCCGCCAGAGTGACCTGGACAATGCCATGAATAAGAGCCATCGGCCGCATATTCTGTTAGTGCTTTAAAAAATGGTGGCGGTAAGCTATCTAAATAAGTACGCGCTTCACGTAGAATATAACGCGCGACAAATTCTGGCGTATCTTCATACATGTGAATAAAGCCGCTGAGTTCGCGTAAAATTTCATTCGGAATATGGCGTGAAGTGCGCGTTTCACCGTGCAAGAAAATAGGGATTTCTTCGTTACGATAGCGAATTTCATCAACAAACTTACGCAAGTTATCTAATGCATCTTGATTTTCTTCAACAAACTCATTGTCATCAATAGACAGAATAAATGCAGAGGCACGGCTTTGTTGCTGGGCAAATGAGGTAAGGTCACCATAACTGGTGACGCCTAATACTTCAAAACCTTCAGCTTCTATGGCTTTAGCCAGTACACGAATACCTAGGCCGGAGGAGTTTTCAGAGCGGAAATCTTCATCGATAATGACAACGGGAAAACGGAATTTCATTAAATAAATTTCCTAAAATTAGATTGTGGTTTTAATTTTTGATTTTAATGCTTTGGTTCTAAAGCTTTTATTGTAAAGCTTAGGCCTAAATCTTAGGTAAAGTCACGCCAACTTGGCCTTGATACTTACCGCCACGGTCTTTGTAACTGGTTTCACAAACATCATCTTCATCGGCTTCAAAAAATAGCACTTGCGCGCAGCCTTCATTGGCGTAAATTTTGGCTGGTAGCGGTGTGGTGTTGCTAAATTCTAAGGTGACGTAACCTTCCCACTCTGGCTCGAATGGCGTCACGTTTACAATAATGCCGCAACGTGCATAAGTTGATTTTCCTAAGCAAATGGTTAGCACATTGCGCGGAATTCTAAAATATTCAACAGTACGCGCCAACGCAAACGAGTTTGGTGGAATGATGCAGTAATCTGCATTCACTTCTACAAATGAATTGGGGTCGAAATTCTTAGGATCAACGATCGTGCTATTTATATTGGTAAATAATTTAAATTCTGTCGAGCAGCGAATATCGTAGCCGTAACTTGATGTGCCGTATGAAACCATACGCTCGCCCTTAGCATTCTGCTTGACTTGATTCGGCTCAAACGGCTCTATCATGCCGTGTTGCTCGGCCATTTTGCGTATCCACTTGTCTGATTTTATGCTCATAATTCAATACTTTTTATGGTTTAAAAAGATAAAAAAGCGGAGTAATTAACTCCGCTTTTATGCTGCCTTTAATAAGTGCAAATAATAGCAATAAAACTAAGCTTTTATGTGAAGTATTTATATGTAAAAACTTAATATTTACAAAATACTTCACACATCATTTTTTGCTAATACTGACTTTTAGCTTTCAAAAAACTAGCTTTGATGTTTATCGCCATTCAACTCTATACTGTAACGCCAAAACTGATCTTCAGATTCAAATATCACGCTAGATTCTGCTGGGTCACGACTGCCTGCAATATATTGGTGCACAGGTGATTTGTCTGCTGCCCAAGCTTTTACAATTGGGTCCATTAAACGCCACTGCGCTTCTACTTCGCTAATGTGCAAATAAAGTGACGGGTCGCCTTCCATCAAGTTAAGTAGCAGTGATTCGTAAGAATCTATACTTTCGTCTGTCGCTTGGCGTTGTGGACTATCAATGCTTAAGGTGCGCGTTGCAATGTCTAAGCCTGGAATCTTAGATTCGATTTCCATTTTGATGCATTCGCGTGGTTGAATGTTGAGCATTAGCCAGTTTTGATGTTGCTCGTCATTCAATTGCATAGGTGCTTTTTTAAAGCGAATAGAAATAGCCGTATTGCCTTCGTGCATACGTTTTGCTGTGCGCACATAAAACGGCACGCCTTTCCAGCGCGGGTTATCAATAAACAATTTCAACGCTGCGTAAGTTTCAGTCACGCTTTCAGTCACGCCCACGCTTGCTAACTCATCTAAATAGCCGTGAACATTTTCACCATGGCCGTCACCAACACAAACGCGACCTGCTGCATATTGGGCGCGGAAAACGTGTTTATTAAGGTCGTCGACTGGAATTGGTTCTATAGATTGCAATAATTTAACTTTTTCAGCACGTATGCTTTCTGGGCTCAAATCTTGCGGTTTTTCCATAGCAACAAGTGCTAACGTTTGTAATAAATGGCTTTGCACCATGTCGCGTAAAGCACCAGTGTTGTTGTAAAACTCGGTGCGATCGCCCACGCCTAATGTTTCATTGTTGGTAATTTGAACGTGGTCAATATATTGATTGTTCCAAATTGGCTCAAACATAGTATTTGCAAAGCGCGTAAGCATGATATTTTGCAAGGCAGATTTACCCAAATAATGGTCAATGCGGTAAATTTGACTTTCTTTTAGGTGCTTGGTAATTGACGCTTGCAAGGCTTGTGCAGAAGGTAAATCAGTACCAAATGGTTTTTCAATTAATACGCGACGCCAATGATTGGTTTCGTCCAGCAAACCAACGCCAGATAACTGCTCTACGATAGGTGCAAAGTCGGTTGGGCGGACTGATAAAAAGTAAGCTAGATTTTGTGGGAATACGCTTTCATCAGCCAATTTAGCTTGCATTTTTTTGAATGCATCTGGGTCTGTTGGCGGGTTTGCATGGTAATGGTTACGTGCCATAAAACGCTTAAACACAGCTTCATCATAGCCATTTTTGAATTTAGTATCTAACATCACCTTGATGTCGGCTTGCCAAGCTTCGCGACTTACATCACCGCGGCCAACTGACAAAATTGCCATGTGGTCTGGTAGGCGACCTGCCGCATCTAAGCGAAATAGCCCAGGCATTAATTTAACGCGAGATAAGTTGCCGCTAGCGCCAAATAACACTAGGGTGCATGGATCAATCTTTTTCATTTTGTAAAACCTTTAAATTTACGTGATTCCCGCAAAGGCAGGGATCAATTTTAATCAAACATCTTTTTTTAATAAACATCTGTTTTGATCAAACATCTATTTTGATCAAACATCTGATTTAAGTAAGAATATATATTATTGGTTCCCGCTTTCATGTTGATGGCGGGATGGTTAATTAATATTCAATACAAGTTTGCTAGTGACGGCTTTCTGCCTTAGCACCATCAGCTACTACATCTAAATCACCCCAACCTAAACGGCGGTGGAATAATTCTAACAATAAACCCCAGCTTTGCAAGGCTAGCGCTGGATCATAACGTGGGCCTTCATCGCGCATAAATGCATGTTGGCCATTCACTTCATGCCAAGTGAAGCGTGCGCCGACTTCTTCAAGGCGTGCTTTAAGTAAATTACGACCTTCTAGTGGAACGTGTGGATCTTGGCGACCCCAAATGTGTAGAAGCTCCCCTTTAATTTCACCAGCGCGTTCCATAGAATTATCATTCTTACCTAGACCTAGGCCTTTTTTATGAATATCTGTGGCGTAGAAGCAAGTGGTGGCTAATACATCCGGATTCATCGCCGCGCGGAATGCAAGGTGACCACCGATACAAATACCCATGACACCTAAACGGCCAGTGCAATCTTCACGTGAGGTTAAGTAATCTAATACTGCACGAGCGTCGCTATCGTAAGATGAAAGCTCTTTAGTAATTTTGTGCGAATTACCGCGCGTTGTGCCTTCTTCATCATAAGCAAGCACAGTGCCCGGCGCTTCTAACTCATGATAGATTTCTGGACAAGCCACAATAAAGCCATGACCGGCTAACATTGCAGCTGTTCGGCGAATTGGTGCAGTCACTTGGAAAATTTCTGAGAACATTAAAATGCCAGGATATTTGCCTGGTGCCGCTGGACGAAAAATATGCGCGCGCATGTCACCAGTAGGTGTTGAGATGTCGGCGACTTCACTGTCTTTAATTAGCATCGGGTAATCCTTTTTTGTAAGCCGTTATAATAATGCAAGCTAGCGTTTACATATAGCGATCTAGTGTAAATAAAAGATAAAAAGCATGACAAATCTAGCTAATTCGTGTCAAATTCAGCCTAATTTTTTTGATTTGAGATTTATTGATGATGCAAGCTAACTCTACACCCCACAATACCCGTTGGAATCACTACGATAGTATTGAGTCTTTAAGGCATGCTGTGTGCGATGTGATTGCACAGCGCGCCGATGAAGCTATTGCCAAAAATGGCCAATTTTCTATCGTTTTGGCTGGCGGCAATACCCCTCGCGCAATTTATAGATTGTTGCGTGATATGAAAATGGATTGGTCTAAATGGCATATTTACCATGGTGATGAACGCTGTTTGCCGGCTGATCATGTTGATCGTAATAGTTTGATGGCCGAGCAAGCGTGGTTGCAATATGTGGCTATTCCGGAATCTCAGGTTCATGACATTCCTGCACAGTTAGGCCCAGTTGCTGGTGCAAAAGCCTATGCGGAAACCTTAAAGAATGCCGGTACTTTTGATATGGTGATTTTAGGTTTGGGCGAAGATGGTCATACCGCTTCACTTTTTCCAGGTCATGTTGTTGATAATAGTGCTGATGCTGTGCCAGTGTTTGATTCACCTAAACCGCCTGCTGAGCGCGTTACCATTAGTCAAATTCGTCTGAATAATACGCATAACGTAATATTTTTAGTGACCGGTGAAGGTAAGCAAGAAGCGGTCGATAACTGGCGTAAAGGCGTGGCTATACCGGCTACTTTAATTGCACCAGAAAATGGCGTAGATGTGCATTGTTATGAGGTGGCGCTTAATTAGCTAGCTAGCTTGATTAGGCTGGGAGCTTAATGAGCCAAATTTCTGAAAATTGGCTCATTTAGTTGTACAACATAATTTTATGTTTGAAGTAATGTCTGTAAAAACTGTATAGATTTTGGCGAAGTTATAATGAATAAGCCGCTAATGTTCAAAAGTACCATCAGCCAGTAGGTCAATAAAAATGACTTTTTTGAAGACTTGTGATGCAATATGCGCTGGGCCATCAAGCCGCCTGGCCAACCACCAAGCAGGCTAAACGTTTGCAATGTGCTTTCAGGCGTTCTGCGATTACCGTTAATTGCCGCGCGTTTATCTTGCCAATATAGCGTAAAAGTAAGCGCGCTTAATAGAGCGTAAATCAGCAAAATAATCGCAGGCAATTTCCCAGTTATTATCGCTACACACATCAGCATTAAAAATGCTGATGTGAAATAGACCGAGAAAGTACTTTTTTTACCTGACTTTTGTTTGAAATCAGCCAAATTAAGCCTGTGAATTACGACTGTAAATTATGACTGTAAATTAAGTATTCTGAATCACAATATTAGGGAATTTACTGCTGTGATCTAGGCCAGCATTGGCTATTTTAACGGCAGCGGCACGGGCAATTTTCTTGTAAATAGCTGCAATTTCGCCATCAGGTTCAGCCACTACTGTTGGTGTGCCGCCATCTGATTGCACGCGAATTTTAATGTCTAGCGGTAGGCTGCCTAATAAATCTACGTTGAAATCTTTACACATTAATTCGCCACCACCAGCGCCAAAAATGTGTTCTTCATGACCACAGTTGCTGCAAATATGCGTGCTCATGTTTTCTACTATGCCCAAAATAGGTATGCCTACTTTTTCTAGCATTTTCAGGCCTTTACGCGCATCTAACAAAGCAATGTCTTGTGGTGTGGTGACAATGATTGCACCAGTGACCGGAATTTTTTGCGCTAGCGTCAGCTGAATATCACCTGTGCCCGGTGGTAAATCGATAATTAAATAATCCAAATCGCGCCATTTGGTTTCGCGCAATAACTGCTCTAGTGCACCGGTAACCATAGGGCCGCGCCATACCATAGGTGTGTCGTTATCAATTAAAAAGCCGATAGACATAGCTTGTATGCCGTGCGCTTGCATAGGCTCCATGCTTTTGCCGTCTGCACTTTCTGGGCGTCCGCCGCTAATACCTAACATTTGTGGTTGGCTAGGGCCGTAAATATCAGCGTCTAACAAACCTACGCTAGCGCCTTCTGCGGCTAATGCTAACGCTAAATTCACTGAAGTGGTCGATTTGCCAACGCCACCTTTGCCAGAAGCAACTGCGATCACATTTTTAACATTAGGCAATAAAGTTACGCCTTGCTGTGCTTTATGTGCGGCAATACGGCTGCCGATATTCACACTGACATTATCCACACCGTCTAGTTTTTTAAGATGCTCAATCACTAAAGCTTGTACGCTAGACATGACGCTTTTCGCTGGGTAGCCTAAAACAATATCAACGCTAATATTGTTGCCGTTAATTTGTATGTTTTTGGCAGATTTGCTAGTGATAAAATCACGGCCAGTGTTTGGGTCTAGCAGTGTTTTAAGGCTGTTTTGGATATCGATTTCGTTAATTGTCATGGTGTGGGCGCTATTTTATGTGGTGGTCAGTTAAGTGGTTAAAGTGTGTGATGAAAGACTTTTTTAGAATGATTTCATTAGGCTAGATTCTAAATGATGCCTAACCCTAAGTTATTCAATAGTGAATGTCTAATTTAAATACAATCTAACGTTTAAATTGAATTATAGCGATAATTTCAGCTAGTGCGTAAGGTGCAATGTTTTTCAACTTACTAGTGTCTTGGGCAAGTGTTTTAGTTTGCCCACATAATGTAACGAATGGCAAATTAATAGCCATTTATCAAGCCGAAATGGGTTTGTGCCTCAATGCATGCGCTATGTATTCTCACGCGATTGCCGCCAATTTGCTAAAATAGCGCCTTTAGCTTATCAAAGATTCATTTATCTCATGGCCGCCACAATTACTCCTCGCAAAATCTTAGTCACTTCTGCATTACCTTACGCTAACGGTAGTATTCACCTTGGTCATTTGGTTGAATATATTCAAACCGATATTTGGGTGCGTTTTCAAAAAATGCAGGGCCATACCGTGCATTATGTGTGCGCAGATGACACGCATGGCACGCCGATTATGTTACGTGCCGAAAAAGAAGGCATTACGCCTGAGGCGCTAATCGCCAATGTGCATCAAGAACATAGCGCAGATTTCAATGAGTTTTTAGTCGCTTTCGATAATTATTATTCGACCAATGCGCCTGAAAATAAAGAGCTATCGCAAGGTATTTATAATAAGTTAAAAGCCGCTGGCAAAATTGCAACCAAAACCATAGAGCAATATTACGATCCGGTTAAAAACATGTTTTTGCCTGACCGTTTCATTAAAGGCGAGTGTCCAAAATGCCACGCCAAAGATCAATATGGCGATTCTTGCGAGGTGTGCGGCGCAACATATAATCCTACCGAGCTGATTAATGCTTATTCTGCGGTTTCTGGCGCTGCGCCAATTCGTAAAGAAACTGAGCATTACTTTTTTAAACTTTCAGAATGTGAAGGCTTTTTAAAAGAGTGGACACGTTCAGGCACTCTGCAAGGCGAGGCAGCCAATAAAATGGGCGAGTGGTTTGAAAGTGGCTTGAATGATTGGGATATTTCTCGCGATGCGCCTTATTTTGGCTTTGAGATTCCCGATGCGCCAGGCAAATATTTTTATGTGTGGCTAGATGCGCCTATTGGTTACATGGCCAGTTTCAAAAAGTTGTGTACCGATAGTGGTTTGGATTTTGACGAGTATTGGAATAAAGATTCCAGCACTGAGCTTTATCATTTTATTGGTAAAGATATTTTGTATTTTCATGCGCTGTTTTGGCCTGCCACCCTTGAATATAGCGGTTACCGCAAGCCAACTAAAATTTTCTCACATGGTTTTTTAACCGTTAATGGCGAGAAAATGAGTAAATCTCGCGGCACCTTTATTACCGCGCGTAGCTACTTAGAGCATATTAAAAACCCTGAATATTTACGTTATTACTACGCTGCCAAACTGAATAGTTCGATGGAAGACATTGACCTGAGTTTGGATGATTTTGTAGCGCGGGTGAATAGTGATTTGGTGGGCAAGTTTATTAATATCGCTAGCCGTACCGCTGGTTTTATTAACAAGCGTTTTGAAGGCAAGTTACGTAGCGCAGCGGAAAATAAAGTAGTGGTGGAGTTAAAGCTTAGCGCAAATGCGATTGCAGAAGCCTATGAGGCGCGTGAATATGGCCGTGCTTTGCGTGAGATTATGCGTCTTGCCGATAGCGCTAATGGCTACGTAGCTGAGGCTGCTCCTTGGATAATGGCCAAGCAGGAAGGGCAAGATTTAGCCTTGCAACAATCGTGTTCTGATGCGCTAGAAATGTTCCGCTTGCTGACGCTTTATTTGAAACCGGTATTACCGAAATTGGCTTTTGAGATTGAGCAGTTTTTAAATATTGCGCCATTAACTTGGGCTAGTGTTGAAGACTCGCTAGCTGATGACCATGGCATTAACGCGTATGAACATTTAATTACTCGTATCGACCCTAAATTGATAGAAGCGCTGACAGAAGCTAATAAAGAAAACTTGGTTGCAACACCCCAAGTCGCAGTACCAGCTATTGCAAAGGTCGTCGCTAAAGCTACGCCAGATGCCAATTTAGCCGAAGCTGAATATATCAGCATTGATGATTTCACCAAGGTGGATTTGCGTATTGCAAAAATCGTGAATGCTGAACATGTTGAAGGCGCTGAAAAGTTATTAAAGCTGACTTTAGATATAGGCGAAGCCAGCACACGTCAAGTATTTGCGGGCATTAAATCTGCTTATGATCCAGCCACGTTAGTTGGCCGTTTAACTGTTATGGTAGCAAATTTAGCACCGCGTAAAATGAAGTTTGGCATGAGTGAAGGCATGGTGCTCGCGGCTAGTGATGAAAATGGCGGGCCATTTATACTAAGCCCAGATGCCGGTGCGCAATTGGGTATGCGCGTGAAATAGTGTTATGATGCAATAAGCATTGATGTGGGAATTTTTCACACATTAACTATAAAATGACAGTAATTTTATTAATTAGCATAAACAAAACACAATTTTTGTAAGGATGGAGTTTGTAATGAAATTTATTAATGCAAGATTATTAGCAGTAGTATTATTTTCTAGCCAAGTATTTTCAAGTCAAGTAATGGCTGGCGATAGTAATCTTAAAACGGTATTAGGTGGCGGAATAGGCGCAGCGGCTGGCACTGCAATTGGTGGCGCCGTGGGAGGAAAAACTGGCGAAGTGGTCGGTGGCGCGGTAGGTGGTGGTCTAGGTGGAGCGGTTAGCACCAAAGGTGAGGGTCAAGCAGGGGCAGTAATTGGCGGGGCAGCTGGTGGTGCAGGCGGTGCTTATGTGGGCCGTAAAGTAAGTGGTAGCAAAACTGGTGCTATTGTTGGCGCGGGTTTAGGCGGTGCTGGTGGCGCTGTGGTAGGTAAGGTGATTGCCGAACCATCTGCTGAAAATAGACGTGGTCGCGGTGAGCATCGTCAAGGTAAGCATGGTCGCCGTCACAAGCATGGCAATTATGACAATAGAGACAACTACAACCGAAATGATGGTTATGACAATAGAGATAATTATGAACGTCATGGCCGTCGTGATGATTAGTGTATAGATTATTTGAATTAGTCTTTAATTAAAACAAAAAGCCCATCACTTAATTGTGATGGGCTTTTTATTTTTTTCTTTGTATCTTATTGGTATCTTCTTGTTAACTTAAGCCAAATGTAAATAACAGAAAATTATTCTACTAATATGCTGATTAATAGAATTTATTTAGTTTTTGTTGCTGTTGCAGAAGTCGCGATTGGCGTGCCAGCTTTAATTGCTTTTTTAGCATCAATAGCTACTGGAGTCGTAACTTTCGTTGCACCGCTCACAGTTACTTCAGCTTTAAGATTCGCCATTGTTTTATCACCAATGCCAGGCACATTATTAAGATCATCAACCGATTTAAAGCCACCGTTCTTTTTACGGTAGTCCATAATTGCGATTGCTTTTGCTGGACCAATATTTTTAAGTGTTTCAAGCTCAGCTTGAGTTGCAGTATTTAGGTTTACTGTAGCAAATGCGTTGATACTAAAGCTTAAAAAAAGAACTATTGCGAATAACATTTTTTTCATTTTTATGATTCCCTGAGATGTGAAAACTAATCGTTTAAAAGTACAAATTTAAAATAAGAAAAGCGCCGGTGATATCTTCGCGATTATGATTGTTAGCATCACTTAAATATTCAATATGCTGAAAAATTTCAGCTGGCAATCACATCATGTCAGGCCAAGCTTACGGCATCCTTACAGTAATCCTACAGTTTTAAATTAGCATGCTTTAATTAACGCACTCAGCGTAAATAGCTTCTAAAGCTTTAAGTGGGTTCGCGGCTTGAGTAATCGGTCTGCCAATGACAAGATAGCTCGCGCCATTTTGTAAAGCATCCGCAGGGGTCACAACTCGTGATTGATCATCTAAGCTGGCATTAGCTGGGCGAATGCCAGGCGTGACTAGGCAGAAATCTTTGCCTAATTGCTGACGCAATATCGGCGCTTCTAAGGCTGAGCACACAACGCCTGATAAGCCAGCTTGCTGTGTGAGTTTGGCCAGATTAAGTACATGGGTTGCTAAATCTGTTGTTATACCGATTTGGCTTAAGCTGGCTTGATTCATGCTTGTTAGCACGGTTACGGCAATCAAAATTGGTTTTTCTGCACTATTGCTGACCGCTTGTTGCGCAGCTTGCATCATTTCTAAGCCACCGCTAGCGTGTACATTCAGCATCCAAACGCCCAAGTTACTGGCTGCGGCACAGGCTTTAGCTACGGTGTTTGGAATGTCATGAAATTTTAAATCTAAAAACACACCAAAGCCGGCGCGACTTAATTCTTCAACAAACTGTGGGCCCACCGCAGTAAAAAGTTCTTTGCCTACTTTTACACGACACAACGCTGGGTCAAGTTGATTGACCAGTTTAAGTGCGCTTGCAGCGTCTGCGTAATCGAGTGCGACGATGATTTTGGAGTCGTTGTGTTGAGGTGTATTCGTCATGTTTATTTTGATTCTTAATGTATATTTGGATTCTTAAAACGTACTTAGTATTTTATAATTAAACCGTGGAAGGCTCTGCAGGCAGTGCTTCCCATGCATTGCAGGCTGGGCATTGCCAATGATGATATTTGGCTTTGAAGCCGCAATGTTCACAATGGTAGGCGGTTCTATTACCAATCGCATGCCGCACGGCTTGCTGCATTAACTGCGTATCTTGTGATCCG
>CANFZA010000062.1 GCA_947451235.1 Methylophilaceae bacterium
GGAATGACGAGCTTAAGTTTTTACTCTTTAACGGCTTTAGCTTTTACTGCTTTTGGCTTGGCTACTTTTTCTGTAGTCGCAGCTTCTTCTGTAGTTGCGGCAACTTTTGGTGCTTTGGCTACTTTTTCTTTTACAACTTTCTCTTTAACAACTTTTTCTACGATGGGTTTTTCTTTAACAACCTTGGCTACTTTTGGTTTTGCTGCTGCCTTAACTTTGGCTGGTTTTTCAGAAATTTCGGCAACGTCAGTAACAAGCGCTTCAGCAGCAGCTTCCTCTGCGGCAACTTTAGCCTTTTTAGGTGCCGTAGCTTTTTTAGGTGCAGTCACTTTCTCAGCAACAGCTTCTTCAACTGATTCAACCAGTTCAGCCGCTTCAGCAACCGCGACTGGGATTGCTTTTTTCTCAGCCTTATTCTTTTCAGTCGCTGCCGGGTCAATTTTTTCAAACACAGCCGCAAAGAAGCCATCTGTTTGATGTAAATGTGGCAATAATTTTAAGTATTTACCGGTATCTAAATTAATTTGCTGTTGGCTTAAAATCTCTGCCGCGTTGAGTAATTTAAACTCTGGATGGGTGGCCAAAAACTGTTCAGCGATTTGTTCATTTTCATCACTCAACAAGCTACAGGTTGAATAAATCAAGCGACCGCCAGCTTTAGTAAACTTAGAAGCACGCGCTAAAATACGCGCTTGCTTTTCTGTTAACTCGGCCAAATCTTGTGGTGTTTGGCGCCATTTAAGGTCAGGATTACGGCGTAAAGTACCTAATCCAGTACACGGTGCATCCACTAATACGCGATCAAATTTACCGTTTAAGCGTTTAAGTTTCGGATCATTTTCACTGCTAATACTTTGTGCATTTAAATTGCTTAAACCAGAACGTTTTAATCGTTGGCCTAAACTATGCAAGCGTTTTTCTGACACATCAAACGCGTATAAACGGCCGGTGTTACGCATTAATGCGCCCATTGCTAAGGTTTTACCGCCTGCGCCTGCACAAAAATCGGCCACCATCATGCCACGCTTAGGCGCGACTAAATGCGCCAAAATTTGACTGCCTTCATCTTGCACTTCAATTTGGCCTTCGGTAAACATCACGTGACGGCTGATATTCAAGCGCAGTGGCATACGCAAACCTATCGGCGAATATGGTGTATTGGTAATATTAGATTCGCCTGTGGTATTTTCGGCAATAAACTTAGCCATCACTTCATCGCGCGTGGCTTTAATAGTATTCACACGCAAATCTAAAGAAGCAGATTCATGCATGCTGCGTGCAATGGTCAGCGCTTCTTTTTCGCCATATTGCGCGGCCAGTTTGTCCCACAACCAATCGCGCACATCGGCTTGCACGGCTAGCGGCAAGTTTTCGGTCGATTTAGCTTTAATAGTGTGCGCCCATTCAATTTGTTGCTCTGTCAGCATGCCTTCAATTTTTTGTATGCTCATGCCTTGAATGCGCAACATCCAAGCAAGTACTAACTTACGCGCATCATCAGGGTCATTATCATCATTGGCCGTCACTGCGCTTAAAAAGCGTAAGCGGCGCAACACGCCGTAAACACTTTCTGCCACAAACGCACGCTCTTTGGTGCCTAGATCACGATTGTTACGAAAAAATTCGCTCAATTTCACATCCGCTGGGCTGTTAAACTCAAGTAGATTAGATAACATTACGGCGGCTTGCCTGATTAGATTGGGCGTCATTTGATTCTCTTTATAATAATTTTATGGGCTTTTTAAAGCAGCCCGATACTGATTTTCGGTGGAACTGGTTTACTGTGAAACTGGTTTTGCTTGGGTTGGCATTTCAGTTTTCAAGCTGCTCACTAACAGCTCATAAACTTTGCCTTGTTTTTCCGTTTCCCGTATTTTAACAGGTACATACTGATAATCTAAGGCTAACCACAATTCTGTTTTCTTTTCGCCCTCAGCCGCCATCCGCATCAGGTGAATTGTGTTGAGCTTGCCCATTTTAGTGTCTATTGTTTCTTCGCCTTCAAAAGCATAGTCATAAGTGCCAGTTTTTTTACCATTGGTAATGCTTAAACGCATATTTTGCATGGGCGCAACAAACATAAATTGATACATAAAACTTAATAAATCTTGCGTGCCCTTAGCCAATTCTAGCGTTTGATTGCCATTTGCGCTGTGCAAATTTAACTGCTGATTGCGCCAATCAAAATGGGCGCTAAAGGTTTTATTGGCTTTATCACCAAATTGATATAAATAACGCTCGGGTTGCAAACCTTCATTCCCGACATTACCCTCACTAGTTTGCAATAAATCAGGAATCAATAAAGAGGCCAAGCCTTTTGCCTGAATCAAGCTTTTCAATTGGTATTGCGTATGATTAGGCAACAATTGGTAGACTATTTTTGCCTTACCAGCCGCACTAGCGTTCACGTTTTCGGTAATTTCTGTGCGCACGTCAAAATCAGTTTCTACATAAATATACGCCTGCTGATTAATGATTAAATCTGTGTTTTCAGCCTCTTTTACTGTTTCTGCCTGTGCGGAATTATCAGTAATACTTGGCAACTCTGCCTGATCAATGGGTATTGGCTCAGTTGGTGCTGTGACTGATATTGTTGGCTCGACTATTTTTGGCTCGACGATGGACGTAGGCAATGTTTTATTTTCCACGGGCGCAGGTAGAACAGGTTTAACCGGTGATTCCTGATGAGCCGCTTTGACTAAAGCGCGAGGCGCTAAAGCTTGTTTTTCCAAAGCCGAAACATGCAATACCAAGCGCGCCTCAATCACGCTACGCTCGGCCGGATGATTTATAAAATCAACAAATAACTGGCTTATGAATAACAAATGTAGCAACACCGACAACAAAAGCGCAACGGCAAACCGTCGATAATTAACGTTTTGCCAAATGGATTGCGCCTGCGCTTTCCAGCCATTTTGCCAACGAGATTGAGCGCGAAGTAGCACAGCAATCAAACTAAAACTATTCCACATGTAACTCGGTTAATGTTTGCTCTAGCTTTTGGCCATTATCGTCCACTATCAGAATGCGCACTGGCACGTAATGGTGTTCGGCAGCCAACCAAAGTTCTTTAGTTTCTTGCGGTTTGTTAGGGTCTACGGCAACAGGCGGTAGCAAATGTAGCGTTTTATATGGCGCGCCTGCGACCTCAAGCACTTCTTGCTCGGCATTGATTTTGTACGGGTACTGATTAAGTTTTTTACCTGTAGTCAGCGTCACCACAATATCGCCTTTAAGTGGCATAGGTAAAAACATAAACTGATACGAATAGCTGGCTAAATCTTGCGTGCCAGCGGCCAGTTCGGCTTCTTTGACCTCACCTTTTATTGTCATGCGTAGCGAATTTTTAGCCCAATCAAAATCAGCCAGTAAGGCTTTTTTCGGATTATCGCCTTGTTGCAATTCAAAGCGCGTAGGCTTTAAACCTTGGCTGGTCAGCTCGCCGACACTCGTTAATTTACGCTCACCAAACAACGCGTAAACACCAATACCTTTGGTGATACTTTCTACTTTATAGGTATTACCAGTAATGACAAACTGCTCATGCACATTGGCGAATGGCTTGCCGTTCTTAGTGACTTCGTAGCTAGCTTGAATATGCTTAGGCGTAAGCGTTTGCGCGGTGACAGAAGCAGAAAGAAAACAAAATAAAAGACTTAACACTTTGATGTAACGTGGCACAAGAACTCCTCAATAAACACACACCCGTATTCAACGCATGAGGTTTGCTTTTAGTGACAAATAAATTACATGCCCATGAACAATTCTCAGTAACCACAACGCCTTCTGTGCCTAGTGCACTCCGATTTTCTAAGCGCTGAAGCGCTTGAAAAGTCGTATGTACCACGGGCACTCCGATTTTCTAAGCGCTAAAGCGCTTGAAAAGTCGTATGTAGGAGCGGCGCCTCGCCGCGAAAAATGGCGCAACTGTCACGGTCACTATCGCGGCGAGGCGCCGCTCCTACAGAAAATGGCTATGCTTGGGATTTCCTGCACGATCTAAACTGAGAACAGTTAATGGGCATATAAAATTATTTACTTATTGCTAAATGAAAGCTTAGCAACCACTATGCCTACACAACAATCGTTGGCGCTTCGTCAGCCTGTTGCGCACGAATCGTACCAATTTCAAATACGCTTTCACCAGCATCTGATAATAATTTTTGTGCGGCAGACGCTTGTTCTTTAGCCACAATCACCACCATACCAATGCCGCAGTTAAATGTTTTATACATTTCGCTATCAGTCACATTGCCTTGTGCTTGCAACCAAGTAAATAAAGGCGGCATAGTCCAGCTGCCTTTTTTGATTTCAGCAGTTAAACCAGCCGGCAATACGCGTGGCACGTTTTCGGTAATGCCGCCACCGGTAATGTGCGCCATGCCTTTTACTGGCAATGTTGCAATAAGCTGTAGCAAAGGTTTTACATAAATTCGAGTAGGCGCCATCACTACATCTTTAAATGGTTTGCCATGAAAATCTGACTCAAAATCAATGCCTGAATTTGCAATTAATTTACGGATAAGTGAATAGCCATTTGAATGTGCGCCGCTAGAAGCTAAGCCTAACACCACATCGCCAGCGGCAATCGTAGTGCCATTAATAATGCTTTCTTTATCAACACAACCAACCGCGAAACCAGCTAAATCGTACTCGCCAGCAGGATACATGCCTGGCATTTCAGCCGTTTCGCCGCCTACTAGCGCACAGCCAGATTGTTCACAACCTTCGGCAATGCCTTTAATGACTTGTGCTGCCGTGCCCACTTCTAGCTTACCGCAAGCAAAATAATCTAAGAAAAACAAAGGTTCCGCGCCTTGCACTAAAATATCATTCACGCTCATGGCCACTAAATCGATGCCGACGGTATCGTGTTTATTTAACTCAAAGGCTAATTTAAGTTTGGTACCTACGCCATCAGTGCCAGAAACCAATACCGGATTTTTGAATTTTTTTGGCATTTCAAATAATGAACCAAAACCGCCGATGCCAGCCAAAACTTCTGGGCGCATAGTGCGTTTTGCATAAGGTTTAATTTGCTCAACTAGCGCATCGCCAGCTTCCATATCTACGCCCGCGTCACGATAGCTAATGGATGTTGTATTGGTAGAAGATGTAGTCAAAATGGCTCTCGCTTAGTAATAAATTAGTATTGAATTTTTAGTAATAATTAAAGGTTTTAGTATGCTTTTAGGAGGTTACTTACTATTTAAGTATAATTTTAACCTATATGACGACTGAACCCAAAAAAACAGCTGCAAAAAACCTATTTATCGATAACCGTTGGCTGATTCTTGCTACGGTTTTTGTGTTTTTAATTTATTTGCTACTGCCCATACTGACGCCATTTTTAGTCGCCGCAATTTTGGCTTATATTTGCGATCCGCTGGTCGATAGGCTTTGTTTAGTCGGGTTCGGCAAGTTTCTATTAGGCCGCACTTTAGCCACAGTGCTAGTTATGGTAGGCATTTTTGGCAGCATCACTTTATTATTACTGATTCTAATCCCGCTATTACAAAAAGAATCGCTATTAGTCATTGAGCGCTTGCCTAGCGCCATTAACCATATGCGCACTGTGCTTGACCCGTGGCTACAGGCCAAATTTGGCATTACTTTTGCAATTGATAGCGCGCAGATTCAAGAAATTATCAGCAAAAACTGGAAAACTGCCGGTGGCTTATTAGGCGATGTGCTTATTATGGCCGGCAATAATGGCTTGGTGCTGTTAGGCGTGGTAGCTAATATTTTATTATTACCAGTGGTGCTATTTTATTTACTACGTGATTGGGACGATTTTATGGCTAGTATCGCCCAACTCATACCGCGCAATTGGCAAAGTAAAACCAGTGCGGTCGCCTCTGAAATAGACTCGGTGTTATCAGAATTTTTACGTGGGCAACTCACTGTAATGTTAGCCATGAGTGCTTTTTATGCCTTGGGTTTATGGATGGCAGGTTTGAGCATGGCCTTGCCAATTGGTTTAATCGCCGGCTTATTAGGCTTTGTGCCTTATTTAGGCTTTGCGCTAGGCTTTACGCTGGCATTGATTGTTGCCGGCCTTCAATTCACCAGCCTAGGTCAGTTGATGCCAGTTTTGCTAGTCTTTGGCATCGGCCAAATGTTAGAAAGCATGGTGCTAACGCCAAAATTAGTAGGTGATCGCATCGGTTTACATCCAGTCATTGTAATTTTTGCCTTGCTTGCGGGCGGCCAGTTATTCGGTTTTGCTGGTGTATTGCTGGCATTACCGGTCAGTGCGGCTATTGCTGTGGGCTTGCGCCATACCAAAGATAATTATCTTAGTAGTAGCGCCTATCTTAATGATTAGCTGCGAGATGATTAGCTTCGCTAATTAACCACCTAATAATGTATTCAATCTAATTCGTGTATTCAAACTGCCATGCACTCAAATCCAGCAATGAAACAACTTCTACTCGACATTAAACCTGCCGCGCCACCTACTTTGCTCAACTTTATTGAAGGGCAAAACGCAGAGGCGCTGGCCAGCTTAAATGCAGTGCTTACTCAGCAGGCGCAATCTAATTTTATTTACTTGTGGGGCGAAACTGGCAGCGGTAAAAGCCATTTATTGCAAGCTTGTAAAGCGCTTAACTTAAACAATACAAATTCGACAGATGAAAGCTTGGCCAACCATAATTTCGTGATTATGGATGATGTACATTTATTAGATAACGATGCACAAATTGCCTTATTTAACACTTACAATCAACTTAAAGAAGCTGGCGGCACCTTGATTACAGCCGGCTTGCATGCGCCCACACAGATGCATTTACGTGACGATTTAGCCACACGCTTGGCTTGGGGCTTAGTCTATCAATTACAAGCCTTAAACGATGCCGAAAAAGCCTTGGCTTTACAGAATCACGCCGCAGAACGAGGCATACGCTTGCCTAGCGAGGTGGTTGAATATTGTTTGCGTTATTTAAGACGCGATTTATCGACCTTAATGGCAACTTTAGATGCGCTAGATGAATGGTCACTGACCACTAAAAAACCTGTTACTGTGCCTATGTTGCGGCAGTTATTGCAATTAAACCTAGAAATATAAATCTTAAAATTTGGATTTTATGCCCTTCAGGCAACCTTATGAGCAGCCACTTTTTTCTAGTTTTCATCGCTTTTCTATTAGTGCTTCTAAATGGATTTTTTGTGGCGGCCGAATTTGGCTTAGTCAAATTACGCAGCACGCGTGTGCGCACCATTGCAAAAACGCTAGGCTGGCGCGGCCGTATGTTAGCTAAAGTGCATATCAATTTAGATGCCTATTTATCGGCCTGCCAACTAGGCATTACCTTAGCCTCACTGGGTTTAGGCTGGGTAGGTGAACCGGCTTTTGCCGCGCTCATCGAACCGCTACTATTGCAAATAGGCGTCACTAGCATCAAGCTAATTCATAGCATCGCCTTTATTTTCGCCTTCTTTACCATTTCTTATTTACACATTGTGATTGGCGAACTAGTGCCAAAATCTCTCGCCATTCGCATGGCTGAAAGAGTGAGTTTATGGACAGCACCTGCCTTGTATATATTTTATTGGGTGATGTTTCCAGCCATTTGGCTACTTAATCAAAGCTCTAATTTTGTGATTAGCGCCTTAAAATTAAAAACCAAAGCTGGTCATGACGCACATTATTCTGCGGAAGAATTAAAGTTGATTCTACGTAGCTCGCGCCCTAGCGATGCTTTTAGCAATGATGAATGGAAAGTACTGGCGCAAGCCATAGACTTTAGAGAATTAGAAGTCTCAGATTTAATGCATCCGTTCAATGAAGTTGTCGCTTGGTTAGAAGCTGATTCTTTCGATAAAAATATGGAGCGCGTGCTGCAACATCAATATAGCCGCTACCCGATAATCAACGCATTAGGCATGGCCACAGGCATTGTGCATATTAAAGATATTTTTGTCGCACTACGCAAAGACCCCGGCTTTACCAACATTAAAAGCATCGCCAGACCAATAGACCAAGTTTCGCCAGAGATTAATGCCACTGAAGTATTTAGAAAATTGCAAAAAGGCGCACCGCATTTCACCGTAGTCGGCTACGAAAATGCACCGCCAATTGGATTTTTGACGCTAGATAATTTATTAGCCGCAATGGTGGGCGATATTCGCGATGAATTCAGACAATCACAAAGCGCGTGGACAAAATTAGATGATGGCTCATTATTAGGCAAAGCCTCGCTGCCGTTAAACACGCTAGAACGCACCATAGGCGTGGATATTGAATCTGACGACGCTGACACTATCGGCGGTTTAATTTTATGGGCCTTGGGCGATTTGCCCAAAGAAGGCCAGCGCGTTGCGTTTAAATCTTTTGATGTGGTGGTTAAAAAAATGATAGGGCCACGGATATTATTGGTAAGGGTTTATCCGAAAAACCTGAATCTAGAGCCAGCTTCTCAGCATTAACAACCATTTCGAAAATCGTCATGCATTGTTTTATGGTAGGAACGACGCCTCGTCGCGAAACAATGGTGGAATCGAGACGAGGCGTCGCTCCTGCCTACGATCGTGACAACTCATGATTTTTTTGATGATGGGTTATATTACAAACATCAGATTTTAAAAATTAATCAAAAAAGATAAGTTCGCCTATCATTCACACAGGACTCCAGCCATTGCTCTTACAGCCAGAACACCATCAACAGCCCTTCCCTTTTTTCTTTGTAAAAGCGGCCTTTTCTGAAGAACAATGCGCTGCGCTCGAGCAGCTATTTTTGCAAGACAATAATGCCTGGCAACATCATGATGGCGTGTTTTACCGCGCTTCTCTTTGTGATGTGACTGCATCTATACCTGCAAAATTTCAGGCCGAAATACTCGCCAGAATGCGCGAGATTACGGGCTTACCACTGATTGACCGCATGCTAGTCACCATACAACGCATGCAGCCCGGTCATGTGATTGGCATACACAGCGACCGACCGCTCTTAAGCTATGAAATCGCGCGACTAGTCGTGCAACTTAATCAGCAATGGCAACCCGAACATGGCGGTGTGCTGCAACTATTCTCCTCACCAGAAAGCGAAGTCATCTTCAGCGTTAATCCTGAATACAATAAAGCGGTCGGCTTTTTGCTGCATGCCGATTCGTATCATGCCGTCACAGAGGTGAGCCAAACACGCCAATCGGTAGTGTTCAATTTTTGGCATGCAGCCAACACCCCAGAACTAGCGGCGCATATTGAAACATTATTTGCCAACCTGCAATTTTCAGAATTTCCGGAAGCACTCAATTTGTTTGCCTCAGCGGCAGAATCAACCTTACCCGAAGAAGTCACCTATCGCGCAGGCACCGCCGCCATTGCGCTAAATCGTTGGGGTTATGATGCGGCAACCGTTATTGCAGGCTATCAACACAGCGCCGGTCTTGCTAACTGCGATAGTAGCGATGCCGAAACCTACGCTGCAGTATTGTTGGCAGATTGGGTGGCTTACTTATATCGCGATACTTTTGATTTGATACGCTGGAATGAATTGAAAAACAAGCTTGCTGGCATGGAAGTGTTTCCGCGTTTGCTGGCTATTTGGGCGCTTTGTTTGCCGGAATAACAATAATTACTAACACCGTTGGTCTACCAGCCAGTTTGGGCGCTAAAATAACCTAGACTTACCTAGTGCATACCTTCAGCATCTTTGGTAATCAATCTAACTTTTCAAGTCACTAGTATTGAGTTGTTAGCAGGTATTGATAGAGAAGAAATATCTATTAAATTGCTAGAATGCATCCTTTGGCAAATTCTATTTGTTTGCCATCGAACGTATCTCACTCATCGCTTTAGTTGTGCGTTCTGCAAGTTTACGCACTTCGCTTGCTACCACAGCAAAGCCTCTGCCCGCCTCACCAGCACGAGCAGCCTCGATCGCAGCATTAATGGCTAAGATGTTAATTTGCATTGCAATTTGATTGATAGTGTCAGACACATTCAAAATTTTTCGCATATTCTCTTCATTACGCACTACGTTTAGCTGATGAAGCTCTTTAGTTGTTATCTCATCACTAATATCGCGAATTGCCCCTGCAGATCTGAGGGCGACTCCTGACATATTGCGCGCAGTAACAGCTCTTTCCCGGAACCACACATAACCACCACTCGCGGTCTTCAGTCTATACTCAACACTGTAAGGAGTCTGCCCAGTGCTATCATTTAAATGAGCAGCAAACGCGTCCAATACTTGCTGCTTATCGTCAGCATGCACCGATTTAAACCAACTATCCCAGCCATTAGGAAAATCACCAACACTTTCATGACCTAAAAGCTTTTTAAACTGCTTGGACCATTCGATTCTGCTATCTTTATGGTCAGGGTCGCCATTGACTATATGAAGAACCCAAATACCTTCAGTAATGGCTAAATTAGCAAGCTCCAGATCTTCAAGCTTCTTCTCAACGTTAATTAATTCAGCAGAGATCTTTTCATCTTTGGCTTCATTGCCGGCAGACACTGTTTTCATCATCAAAAGAAGCTCACTATCTAAAATAATGAAGTGATTGTCCTACAAAATTTGCGAATCACTTATACTTCTTAGCGAGTATTACCCCAATAGAAATGGCTTAATTAATGAATAAATCGGTCTAATAAACGCACGTTTAAATAAGGCTAGGAGAGATTTTTTCTAAGGGCCGAGGGTTAATTTTTAAAACGCTAAAATAGTCTTCCTAAACCTTGAAAGATAAATCCAATCTTCCAAAAAACATAAACCACAAATATCCTACAAAACCAGCCAGTAGCGAGGCCAACAAAATCGACATTTTTGCCGCATTAATAATATCTAAGCTGCCGGTAAAAGCGAGGTTGGTGATAAAAATTGACATGGTGAAACCGATGCCGCCCAATATGCCGGCGCCAATAATATGTAGCCATTTTAAATCTGCGGGTAAACGGCAAATGCCCAACATTACGGCAACAAAACAAAATAAAGTGACGCCCAAGGGTTTGCCTAGTACCAACCCCGACACAATGCCCAAGCTATTGGCGCTACTTAAGCCGGATAGCCAATCAGCGCCCAGCGTAATGCCCGTATTCGCAAGCGCAAAAATCGGCAAAATAATGAAGGCGACTGGCTTGTGTAAAAAGTGTTCCAGTTGGTATGAGGGTGATTTTTTATCATCATCTTTTGCCGAAAATGGAATAGCAAAGGCCAGCATAATGCCGGCAACCGTGGCATGAATACCTGATTTCAGCATGAGAAACCACATTAAAACGCCGCCGATTAAATAAGGTAAAAGCGCCATTATTCTAAAAAAACGATTAAGAACTATGAGTAGCACCCAAACCGCTAAGGCACTCACCAAATACCAAACCGAGAGCTTGGCGGTATAAAAAGCGGCAATAATCACAATGGCACCTAAATCGTCTATCACAGCAAAAGCCACGACGAATACTTTTAGTGATGCCGGAATTCTGTTGCCGAGTATGGCTAACACCCCAAGCGCAAAAGCAATATCGGTGGCCATGGGAATGCCAATGCCATTTTGCGTGGGCGTGGCTTGATTAAAATAATAGTGAATTAGCGCAGGCACCAGCATGCCACCGACCGCCGCGCAAATCGGCAATAAGGCATTTTTGATGTTAGATAACTCACCAACGTAAACCTCGCGCTCTAGCTCTAAACCTATCAGCAGAAAGAAAATGGCCATTAAGCCATCGTTTATCCAATGTTCCAGCTTTAAACCAGCGACTTCCGTTTGCCATAGACTTAAATAATCGTGTCCTAGGGGCGAGTTAGTCAGTAAGATTGCGAGAATCGTGCAAAGAATCAACAAGATGCCGCTGGATTTTTCAGAGTCAAAAAACTTGTTGAAAGTGTTTGACAGCATAGTTGTTGCGACTTTTTTCATGAATTGCTCTTTTAGATATGCGCTTAATCACTGTATTATCCACACTATATAAACATTGCCAATATAAACCAACCAAACAGGCCGCACCATTAAACCATGATTAGAATCACTGAAATTAAATTACCGCTTGAACATACACCTAGCGACATTATTGCTGCCGTTATTAAAAAATTGGGCATCAATGCAAGCGACTTAGTTGAATACACTATTTTCAAACGTGGCATAGATGCACGTAAGGCCAATGCCATTTTACTGGCGTATACCTTGGATGTTACGGTAAAAGGCGAAACGAAAGTTTTAGCTAAATTAAAGAAAGAACCAAACGTTAAACTGGCGCCAGATACTTCTTATAAGTTTGTGGCACAAGCACCGGAGAATTTGGAAACAAGGCCAGTAGTGGTGGGTTTAGGCCCTTCTGGTTTATTTGCGGCTTTAATTTTAGCGCAGTCTGGCTTTAAGCCTTTGGTGTTAGAGCGCGGTAAAGCCGTGCGTGAGCGCACCAAAGATACTTTCAATTTTTGGCGTAAAAGTGAGCTGAATACAGAATCTAACGTGCAGTTTGGTGAAGGTGGCGCAGGGACTTTTTCTGACGGAAAACTTTACAGCCAAATTAAAGACCCAAATCATTATGGTCGCAAAGTGCTAAACGAATTTGTAACCGCTGGCGCACCAGAAGAAATTTTATATGTCAGCCATCCGCATATCGGTACTTTTAGATTAGTCGGCATGGTAGAAAAAATGCGCGAAACGATAATCGCGCTGGGTGGCGAAATTCGCTTTGAAAGCCGTGTCGATGATATTGAAATTGCGCCTGATGCAACAGGGCAAAATCAGGTGCAAGCTTTGATTTTAGCCAGTGGTGAGCGCATTGCGGCTAACCATGTGGTACTAGCCGTTGGCCATAGCGCGCGTGATACTTTTGAAATGATACACAAACGCGGTATTTTTATTGAAGCCAAACCGTTCAGCATTGGTTTTAGAATTGAGCATCCGCAATCGCTTATTGATAAGGCACGCCACGGCCCAAATGCGCAGCATCCTATTTTAGGCGCGGCGGATTACAAATTAGTGCATCACGCCAGCAATGGTCGTAGTGTGTATAGTTTTTGCATGTGTCCGGGTGGCACGGTAGTGGCTTCAGCGTCTGAAGAAGGTTGCGTGGTAACTAACGGCATGAGCCAATATTCGCGTAACGAGCGCAACGCTAACGCCGGCATTGTGGTCGGCATTACGCCTGATGTGGATTTTCCGGGTGATCCGCTGGCTGGCATGGAATTGCAACGCAAATGGGAGCGCCAAGCTTATTTATTAGGCGGCAGCACTTATCAAGCGCCCGGGCAGTTGGTCGGCGACTTTTTAGCCAATCAACCATCCACTGAATTTGGCGCGGTCACGCCTTCTTACACGCCTAGCGTACATTTAACCAATTTAGACACGGCCTTGCCAGAATATGTGATTAGCGCAATCCGTGAAGCGATTCCGCAGTTTGCCAAGCAGATTGAAGGCTTTGATTTAGCCGACGCCATCCTTACCGGCGTTGAAACGCGGACTTCGTCACCGATTCGCATTAAACGTAACGATGACAATTTGCAAAGTATCAACACCAAAGGTTTGTATCCTACTGGCGAAGGTGCTGGTTATGCAGGTGGCATTTTATCGGCTGGCGTAGATGGTATTCGCGTGGCGGAAGCGGTGGCTTTGAGTATTCGTTACCCAACATAGCATTTGACTATTCAGCAGCATCGGGCGTATTTCACGAGGTGAATACGCCCATTAATATTTACCCTATCAATTACTGCCGAATCAAATAATCAAACGCACCTAGCGCAGCTTTTGCGCCCTCACCCATGGCAATAATGATTTGCTTATATGGCACCGTGGTCACATCGCCTGCCGCAAACACGCCGGCCAAGGACGTTTGACCATGTGCATTCACCTCAATTTCACCAAATTTGCTTAAATCGATACCGCTGGTTTTTAACCAATCAGTATTGGGTAATAAGCCAATTTGTACAAACACACCAGCCAAATCTAGTCTATGCATGGTGTCAGTCACACGGTCTTTATAAAGCAAACCATTCATTTTTTGCTTATCACCGGTAATTTCGGTGGTTTGCGCGTTCACAATCACAGTCACATTGCTTAAGCTATGTAACTTCTTCTGCAAAATTGCATCGGCACGTAAAGTTGAATCAAACTGCAACAAAGTGACATGTTTTA
>CANFZA010000063.1 GCA_947451235.1 Methylophilaceae bacterium
CCAATGATACGCAAAAGTATTCATGATGAATGGCAACAAGTCGGCTGGGATGAAGCGATTAATTATGCTGCCAGCGAGATTCAGCGTATTCAAACTAAATACGGCAAAGATGCAGTAGGTGGCATTACGTCATCACGTTGCACTAATGAAGAAGTGTACGTAGTGCAAAAACTAGTCCGCGCTGTGTTTGGCGTAAATAACGTAGATACTTGCGCCCGTGTTTGTCATTCACCGACAGGTTATGGCCTTAAACAAACCATAGGAGAATCAGCCGGTACGCAAACTTTTGATTCTGTGATGAAGTCAGACGTGATTTTTGTCATAGGCGCAAATCCAACTGATGGTCACCCAGTATTTGCTTCACAAATGAAACGCCGTTTACGTGAAGGTGCAAAACTCATTATTGCCGATCCACGTGCGATTGACTTGGTTTCATCACCACACGTAAAAGCCGATTACCATCTTAAATTAAGACCAGGTACAAACGTGGCTTTGATTTCTGCCTTAGGTCACGTGATTGTGACTGAAGGTTTAGTCGATGAAGCGTTTGTTAAAGAGCGTTGCGAGTGGGATTCATTTGTTGCTTGGCGTGATTTTGTTGCGCTAAAACAAAACTCACCAGAAGTATTAGGATTAGCTATGGGTGTTCCGGCAGAAGAACTTCGTGCTGCCGCAAGATTATTCGCCACTGGCGGCAATGCTGCTATTTACTATGGTTTAGGCGTGACTGAGCATAGCCAAGGTTCTACCATGGTGATGGGTATTGCTAACCTTGCAATGGCCACCGGCAATATTGGCCGTGAAGGCGTGGGCGTAAATCCATTGCGCGGCCAAAATAACGTGCAAGGTTCTTGTGACATGGGTTCTATGCCGCATGAATATCCAGGTTATCGCCACGTTTCTGACGAAGCAACGCGTGAATTATTTGAAGCGGCTTGGGGCAGACCGCTCAGCAATGATCCAGGTTTACGTATTCCTAATATGCTGGACAACGCGATTGATGGTAGCTTTAAGGCGCTTTATTGTGTGGGCGAAGATATCGTGCAATCTGACCCAAATACGCAACATGTGACGCATGCGTTGGAATCTATGGAATGCGTGATTGTGCAGGATTTATTCTTGAATGAAACCGCCATGTTTGCGCATGTATTTTTCCCTGGCGCGTCATTCTTAGAAAAAAGCGGTACGTTTACCAATGCAGAACGCCGCATTTCTCCAGTGCGCCGTGTGATGACGCCTAAAAATGGCATGGAAGATTGGGAAGTCACGGCGGCCTTGGCTAATGCCCTTGGTTATCCTATGGACTACAAACACGCCTCAGATATTATGGACGAAGTGGCTAGTTTAACGCCGACCTTTAAAGGCGTAAGCTTCAAGAAATTAGACGAGCTAGGCAGCATACAATGGCCGTGTAACGACGAGCAGCCACTAGGCACGCCAACCATGCACATTGATGAATTCGTGCGCGGTAAAGGCAAGTTCTTTGTCACGGAATATGTACCAACGACAGAAAAAGTAACGCCTAAATATCCATTGATTTTGACAACTGGCCGTATCTTGTCGCAATACAACGTAGGCGCACAAACACGTCGCACCAAAAACGTGGAATGGCATAAAGAAGATTTGGTTGAGATTCATCCGCATGATGCAGAGGAACGTGGCATTAAAGAAGGCGATTGGGTGGGTATTGCCAGTCGCGCAGGCGAAACGGTATTACACGCTAAAATCAGCGAGCGCGTTCAGCCTGGCGTTATTTACACTACTTTCCATCATCCGGAATCTGGTGCAAACGTGATTACTACTGACAATTCAGATTGGGCAACCAATTGTCCTGAATTTAAAGTGACTGCTGTGCAAGTGAGTCGTGTGTCACAACTTTCTGAATGGCAACGTAATTACCAAACGTTTAGCGAAGAACAAATCGCTTTTACCGGTAAAAAGCCAGAAGCTTCTGAGGCGTAAGCGCGATTACAATTGTTTGCGCAAGGTGATTCTCTGTTAACTTTTAATGATGCCGCCACTGCTGAATATGCAGTGAGCAAGCATCAGGCAGGGTTAATTGCCGCTAAAATAGATGTGGTTGCAGAAGAGGTGCCAATTGCCTTGGTGTATAACGGCATTTCGCATGCGGTGATGTTGGCAACACCGCAAGATCTTGAAGATTTTGCCTTGGGGTTTTCTTTAAGCGAAGGCATATTAGATGCGCCTAGTGATTTATACAGCATGGAAATCGTACAGCAAGCGCTAGGCATAGAGTTACATTTAGACGTTGCCAGCCATTGTTTCCAACGCCTAAAAGAAAAGCGCCGCAGTATGACAGGTCGAACTGGTTGCGGAATCTGTGGCAGTGAAAGTTTAGCGCAGGCTTTAAGAATACCTGCGACAAAGCTCAGCCCAAAAGCAGAGCCAATTGCCGGGCAGGTAATTAACTTAGCCTTTGCCAATATTCGCCAGCAACAAAAGTTACAAGCAGTGACAGGCGCAACCCATGCCAGTGCTTGGGTCAATAGTCGTGGCGATGTTGAGTTAGTGCGTGAAGATGTGGGTCGGCATAACGCGTTAGATAAGCTGATAGGCGCAATAGCGAAACACACACAATTAGACGCTAAAAATGCTGATGATGGTTTTGTACTGACCACCAGTCGCGCCAGTTATGAAATGGTGCAAAAAACGGCAAGTGCTGGGTTAAATATGTTGGTGGCCATTTCTGCGCCTACCGGTTTAGCGATTAGAGTGGCCGAGCAATGCCATTTAACCTTAGTGGGATTTGCACGAGAAAATAGTTTTGTGGTGTATTCTCATCCGGAAAATGTAAGTTAAGATTAAGTCTAAAAATAACCGAAATTGAAAGAGTCATTCAAGCATGAAAATAAAAACCCTAATCACTATGGCCAATCAAATTGGTGATTTTTTTAAATCTTTTCCAGATCAAGTGCAAGCCAAAAAAGACATCGCTCAGCATTTAGAGCGCTTTTGGGCAAGTAGCATGCGTGACCAAATTTTAGCTTATGTCAATGAGCAAAATGGAGAGGGGCTAGAGCCTATCGTTCGGGACGCCATTAAAGAGCACATTACCAGTAATCACAAAAATTAAAGCGCATATTAAGCTTGAGTTGCTTTAGTGTTATTACTAACCATCAGTAGATGGTTTTCTCAGGTTGAGTAAAACAACTTTCTGAAAACCCGAATCAGTCGTCTAGTTTTAATTAGTCTAATTCGTTAGATTGTTTGGTTTACTTTAAGCGCTGAAATAATCTAAATCCTTCTTTTCTATCGGCGGTACGTCTACCTTTCCATATTAGCTGCCATTCTTGGCCTGGGTGCATTTCCCCAACGCCTTTTACATCTTGCAGTAAATATAAATCGCAGCTTAGTAGCTGTGATATTTCAAATGGCTGTAACTTAATATCCGTGTAATAGTTAAGCAGTAATCGTTGTGGTTGGGCAACATTTAAGCTGTTGATACATTTGTGGTTCTTGGGTAATGCATCGCTTAGACTTGCAAAAACAGGCTGATAGCTTTTAGCAGAGTCGAGTAGCGGTAGCCACAGCGTCATGAGTAAGCCCCAACCGAATGTCATGCCCACTGCCCAATTAGTGATGGTAGATTTATTGGTTTGCTTGGCACGAATACACACGGAAACCCAAATAGCCGTCAGCGCAAGCGCAATAATCAGCGCAATCCAACTAAAATGAATGTCATTGGTACCAGATAAAAACTGCATTCTAGTTTTGATTTTGACTGGGTAACCAGTCATCATAGCAAACCAACCTAGCCAAATAAGTGCGCCTATCAAACCAAATAGCATGACGCCAAACCAGTTTAATGCAGCAGCTAAACCACGTTTAAGATGCTCAACACTACCCGCAGCAAGTGCTACTAATGGAACAAGTAAGGGCAGAGCGTTAATGTCTTTAGCGGTTGCACCTAGCCCTAAGAAAAATAGGCTGCAGGCAAAAAAAGTAATCATCAGTTGAAATTTTGGCTTGATGAGCAACTGGGCGCGATAACGCCATAGCCCGAGTAATGCTAGCGGTAGCGCTGGCCATGCATACCAAATCAAAGTGCGCACAAAGTAAAAGTGATTATGCTGTTGGTAGTTTGCTAAGGAGGCCAACCACCAATTGTGAAGTAGCGCAGGTGACTGATAATGCATCATCAATAGCCACGCCCCAACAAATGGCGTGGCGATTAACAGTGATAATCCGACCACGGTAAAATAGCTGCGAGTACGCCAAGCTGCGAATAATGGCAAAATTAGCACGGTGCTTAGTATGATGAGCAAAGGCATTAAGCCATCAGATAAAAATGCGGAGGCGAGAGAAATGCCTAAAAGGCCACCCGCGCGCCAAGGGCGGCGCTTAGATAACGATAAGGCATAAAACCCTGAAACTACAGAAGCAAAGCTGGCAACATCGTTAATTAAACTATGGGCACTTATTACCAAGCCTATAGTGCCTATCATAATGAACGTTGCGTGGCGTCCTATACCGCGCCCCCAAAGCTCTCTGCTAGTCATGCCGACCATCAGCAATATAATCGCTAACCATAAGGCGTTGATAAGCCTAGCGCCATCGTGCATGGCTAAAACCGGCGAGAATATTTTTGCGCTAACCGCAGCGCTTAAGTAATATAAAGGCGGTGAATCTAGCGTAGTTTCGCCACTCGCTAGTGGTGCAATTAAACTGCCGCCATCTAAAATAGACTTAACGATACTAATGCCGGTAGATTCAAGTGGCTTCCACGGGGCATGGACGATTAAGCCCAATAAAATCCAAAGTGCGCATAATACTAATAATAGTCGTGTTTTTGCGCTATCACCCACGCGTGCACGCGGTGTAGACATGTTACCTTGCCAGTCATGATCAAGTTGAAAGCGCATAATTTGTAGAGACTTTTGTTATTTATTTTTTATGAAAGATGATTTTAACTGATTGCGGCATTTAGCTGAAATTTCTAAATACCCATTACTAAATTTTTGTAAAAAAGCGTAAGTATGTATACCAAAAAACAAAAAAGGCAGCCTAGGCTGCCTTGGTGTTTGCAATGTACATTGCAAATATCGATTACATACCGTATTTTTTACGGAATTTATCAACACGACCAGCAGTATCTAAAATCATTTGTTTACCTGTGTAAAACGGGTGTGATTTTGAAGACACTTCGATTTTAACCAATGGATACTCTTTACCGTCAGTCCATTTGATAGTGTCACGTGCTGAGATAGTAGAACGTGTCATAAATGTAAAGTCTGCACCAACGTCTTGAAAAATAACGTCGCGATATTCTGGGTGAATTCCGTCTTTCATAATTTGAGCCTCAATATTTTGCCGAAAGATACGGCACTAGTTAATAGCCACACTTAAATAGTGTGACCTTTTGTAATAACCCGGCATTATATTGTCATTCGCTTCGCTATGCAAGGTGAAAAAATTTATGCCGCTGGTTAATTGATTTGGTTTTAGCCTCTACGCATGCTGTCAAAAAAGTCAGCATTATTTTTAGTGGCTTTGATTTTGTCTAACAAGAACTCCATCGCTTCAATGTCATCCATAGGGTAAAGTAATTTACGAAGCACCCAGATTTTCTGTAGCACATCTTTTTCGATGAGTAACTCTTCACGGCGTGTGCCAGATTTATTGACGTTAATGGCTGGATATTGACGTTTTTCAGCCATTTTACGATCAAGATGGATTTCCATATTGCCCGTACCTTTAAACTCTTCATAGATCACATCATCCATGCGTGAGCCGGTATCGACTAGTGCTGTAGCAATAATAGTCAATGAACCACCTTCTTCAATATTACGCGCGGCACCAAAGAATCTTTTTGGGCGTTGAAGTGCATTTGCATCCACACCACCGGTTAATACTTTGCCTGATGAAGGGATAACCGTGTTGTAAGCGCGGGCTAATCGAGTAATAGAATCTAGCAAAATCACCACATCTTTTTTATGCTCAACCAAACGCTTTGCTTTTTCAAGCACCATTTCGGCTACTTGTACGTGACGTGTTGCTGGCTCATCAAAAGTAGAGGCCACCACTTCGCCTCTTACAGAGCGTGTCATTTCGGTTACTTCTTCTGGACGCTCATCAATTAACAATACAATCAAAATCACATCAGGATGATTAGCCGTAATCGCGTGCGCAATATTTTGCATCATCACTGTTTTACCGCTTTTTGGGCTAGCAACTAATAATCCGCGCTGGCCACGGCCAATGGGCGCAATCATATCAATCACACGGCTAGTGATGTTTTCTACACCCTTGATATCGCGCTCTAATGTAAGTGGAATTGTTGGGAATAGCGGTGTTAAATTCTCAAACAATATTTTGTGTTTGGTGTTTTCTGGCGCTTCGCCATTCACTACGTCTACTTTAACCAGTGCAAAATAACGCTCACCATCTTTAGGAATGCGAATTTCGCCTTGAATCGTGTCGCCCGTGTGCAAATTGAAGCGGCGAATTTGCGATGGTGAAACATAAATGTCATCTGGCCCAGCCAAATATGACGTATCCGGTGAGCGTAAAAAGCCGAATCCGTCTTGTAATACCTCAAGCGTACCGTCACCAAAAATACTTTCACCTTTTTTAGCTTTGTGTTTCAAAATGGCAAAAATCAGATCTTGCTTGCGCATGCGGCTAGCATTATCGATTTCGTCGGCAATGGCCATTTCAACTAGCTCTGTGACGGGTAAGTGTTTAAGGTCGGATAAGTGCATGGAGGCTCACTAAGGCAAGATAAGTGTGGGAAGTTTCTGGAAAGTACTGAGGTAAAGTTTTATAGCTATTGTTGTAATATTGTAAATGCTAAATTTATTTGAATTAATTCAGCATTTACAACAATGTTTCTAGCGTAAAGGGTTTAGATGTTGCTGTCAATAAACGCAGTTAGTTGTGATTTAGACAAAGCACCCACTTTAGTGGCCTCTACATTGCCATTTTTAAACAGCATTAATGTTGGAATGCCGCGAATACCATATTTTGGAGGTGTTAATTGATTATCATCGATATTGAGTTTAGCGACTTTAATACGGCCAGCATACTCTTTAGAAATTTCATCTAAAATCGGCGCAATCATTTTGCATGGACCGCACCATTCAGCCCAGTAATCTACTAAGACCGGAAGTTGAGACTGCAAAACGTCCTGATCAAATCCTGCATCGCTAAGGTGTGTGATGTGTTCGCTCATGAAAAACCTCTATTTGAATAATTCTTAAATATAAATACGTATCGTATCGAAAAAACCTAATTTAGTGAAGCGTAAATAATAAAAATCTACTTAGCTAATCACACTATATTGCATGCGTTCAAAGTGACTGGAGCGCTCTATGAGCTTAGTCAGTATGACATGCTTAGATTCATTATTGTTTAGCAGCGTTAAACTTCGCGCTGCTTTATAAGTACCTATTGGCGCAACTAGACTAGCAAGCTGTTTTGTTGCAATTATTGCCGGCAGTAATAATACCATTTCATCTTGTTCCATGTCATTAATAACTGCTATAGCACATTCCGCATTCGGTGATATTAGTTCTACACCGATTTCTAACTTTTCATGATTGCCACAACTTACCCATCGCACTACACCCAAAGACCAAGCCTGCTCACTTTTTGTTTTAATGCCAAGTAAGCTGCCGATTTGGATATTCTTTTTAGCTGTCGGATGACGTTTAATAGACATTCCCGTGGCGCTAATGTTCAATATTTGCCAATGTGATGGCGTTGTTTTTTGAATCTTGTGCTGCAGACCTTCCTGCTTGCTAGTTTCTTTAATAATATCGCTAGAGACTTTGTGTATAGCGAAAATCCCTGACACTAATTCTATGTCACCATTTTTGCTCGACCGATGGTAAAAGCGTGTGGGGGTAACGCCCCAGTGTTTGATTAAATAAGTGAGTAAGCTTATGTAATCGTCACGTTTTGCAATACTTGGAATGCTGCCGTTGCTTGGCAGTTGTTGATTCTGTAGCAAGTTTAAATCATCATGAATTGCACGAATTAAATCTATGGTGTGTAATAACATGTGCGATGTAGGATTAGGACTTTCTTTCTGACTACGGTAGATGCTTGGTTGTTTATTAGACTCAAGACTAATGAGGAATGTGCTATTTGAAATTGCTTCTGGCGTCGCGTTAGTAATCACTGCGCGCTCAACGTGATAAGTTAAATAATCGGCAATTAAGCGGATGTCATGTTGCGCTATGTGCTTAGTGTCAGCTAGTGACATCAGTAAGGCGATTTTGTAGTTATTTTCAATTGAAATGGCTGGGTTTGTAGTTGCACTTGCAGGTGCATTTTCTACATTCAAATTTTGACTGAAGTTTTGCAAGTCTAGTTGGGTTGCGCAGATGTACAGTTGATGTAAATCGCTCCAAATGTGTTCTGGTGGTGCAGCATAGGTTTGGTAGCAAACCATAGCCTGCTCAGAAATAGCGTGCATGGCTTGATGTATTGCACGTGCAGAATTTTTTTCCGTACCAAGTTTGATGAGTTGGTTTTGTAAATCGATTAATGCCAGCTTGTACCCGTAACCTAGTTCAAGCCAAAGTAGTTCTGTCGCATTGGCTGCTAGTTTAGCTTTATCTTGCAAAGGTAAGGAGGCGTTAGTGTAAACATCGGCTAGCGACTGAGCTGTTTTGACTAATATAGGTTTATAGGTATCTAGCGCTTGTAGTCTTTGGGAGGCGGAAACTTTTTGTCGATTGAGTATTTCCAGTTCCCTGAGTAAGTAATAGGCAATATCTAGTGTGCTTTCAGAATGTAAAACTGCTAGCGATCTATTAATATATTCAAGTCGCGTCTCTGCTTTCGTAGTGGGCTTATCATCAAGCGCAGGTGTATTTAGATTCAAAGCCATATTTAACTTATCACTTGTATGAAAGTAGTTTTAAGATTTTATGATAATCTGATTGTCAACACTATCAAATTTTAATACATTGCCAATTAGCTTGGATTCGGATTACACAACATGCTTATGGCTTAGCGCTCTTTACGTATTAAAACGCAGTCGCTAATAAATATTGAGTCCATTATTTTAGAAAATCGCCTATGAAACTATTTCTGTTTAGCTTGTTTTTACTTATTGCCAGCCCATTTTCTTTTGCGCAGGCTCAGGCAAGCGCTAATTTTACGTTAAAAGATACCGCTGGCATTAAGCATCAGTTATCCAATTACAAAGGTAAATGGGTGATGGTTAATTATTGGGCAACTTGGTGTCCACCTTGCCTAGAAGAAGTGCCAGATTTGGTCAATTTATATGACCATCATAAGAATAAAGATCTCATGGTCATCGGTGTGGTGTTCGATTATTCTAATATTAAAGAAGTTGAAACTTATGTAGATGATATGTTGATGTCATATCCTATTGTGTTGGGCGATGATACCGTGACCCGACAAATAGGCGTGGCTGACGTGTTGCCCACCACGTTTATTTATAATCCCAAAGGTGAATTGGTTAAAATTAAGCGGGGCTTAATTACCAAGCAGTATGTAGAGGGATTAATGGACGCAAAAAAACCTTAACCGCACTTAACGTAGGCCCCAAATGCGGGCCAAGGTTAAAAGCTGATTAAGGTAGTTTACTGCTTGAAATGACTTAAAGCTTAGTGCGGTACGGCAATGCTGTTGCCAGCATCATCCAATACGTTCAGATTATTCTCTTCAGCAAAGTGCATTAGCTGAGCATAACCTTCAGGGTTTACTGATTTTAATTTCAAATCAACGGCTAGGCAACGTACACCATTGACCACTTTAGGTTTTAAATATGGTGAGTATTTTAGTTTGCGATCTTCACCAAACGTGGCGTAAGTGCTACACATGCGGTCAACCCAATCGCTTGGGCGGAAAGCTTTACCTTCCCTGGTGTTGCCTTCTATAATAATCTCGCCTTGCGTTTGTGTTTTTTGTGCTGTTGTTTGCTCTGTAGTCATCTGATTTCTTACCATTTTATTCTGTTAAATTAAGCTTGATACTCTATTTTAATCTACGCACTTAAATACTTAAGGCATGTATTCAAATATTTTTACTACCTTAGTAACGCCATCGGTTGTTCGTGCAATTTCCACAGCGGCATCAGCCTCGGCTTGAGTCACAATGCCCATTAAATAAACTACACCATTCTCTGTGATAACTTTTACTAAATTTGCCGCGAATTTATTTTCAGTGACAAATTTTGTTTTCACTTTAGACGTTAAATAAGCATCATTACTGCGAGAGCCAATGGATGATTTTGGGCCTACCGCGATTTCATTAGTAATTGAACGCGTATTAGTGATTTCTTTAGTTAAGCTTTCAGCTTTTGCCTTGGCTCCAGCATCAGGCACTTCGCCCGTAAGTAATACGTTACGGTTGTAGCTGGTGATATTGATATGGGCATTTTCGCCTAAATTTGTTTCCATTTTCTTCAAGGCTTTTAGCTCGATATTTTCATCTTCTACATAGATACCAGAAGTGCGTCTATCTGCCGCCATAGCGCCACCAGCCGCCGCGCCACCGATAACTACCGGTACGCAAGCAGTCATTTGGGTGATGAGCCCTGCTGATAAAATTAGTTTGGTGATTAGGTTCACGTGTGACTCCTTAGGTTAGTACGAACTTGAGTATGATTGAGATGCAATATCCATTTTTTGCGAATCATACGCCATTTAAGCGTCAAATGCATTACGCAACCACTCAAGGTGTTCAACGTCTGCTTTGTTCATTAATATAGCATCGAAGCGGCAGGCACAATCGCCATGCTGCTTAGCGAATTCTTGCAAATAATGTTGCGCGGTGATGATGAGTTTTTGCTGTTTTTGCGGCGTGATGCTCATTGCAGCACTGCCAAATTTAAGGTTAGATCTTAATCTAACCTCAACAAAAACAAGCGTTTTGCCGTCTTTCATGATCAAATCGATTTCACCAAAACGGCAATGGTAATTTTGTACCACCATTTTAAGGCCATGCTTAGTTAAATAAGTTGCAGCTAATTTTTCTGCGGCTAAACCTGCGTTATTTTGATTGATTTTCATAGGCGATAGGCCAGCTTGGCGTTAAACTTTCAATATGAATAAATTAAATTTGAATCAGCAAAGTAATAACGGCTACGGTACATTATATGTGGTGGCGACGCCCATCGGTAATTTAAGCGACATTACCTTGCGCGCTTTAGAAACGCTAAAAGTGGTGGATGCGATTGCGGCCGAAGATACGCGCCATACTTCGGGTTTATTGTCACATTTTGGCATCAGTAAAAAATTAATCGCCGTGCATGAGCATAACGAGCATCAATCGGCAGAAAAACTTTTATTGCAATTAAAAGCCGGAGAAAATATTGCCTTGGTTACCGATGCAGGTACGCCGGGCATTAGCGATCCAGGCGCGGTAGTGGTGGATTTTGTGCGCAAGGCTGGCGTTAAAGTGGTGCCAATTCCGGGTGCCAGCGCCGTTATTGCGGCACTTTCTGCGAGCGGCATTGCACAAAATGGCTTTATGTTTCATGGCTTTTTGCCCGCTAGCGGCGCGGCAAGGCGCAAGGCGCTTGAAATATTGAAAACAGAAACGGTCACGCTGGTATTTTACGAAGCGCCGCACCGTATTATCGAAAGCATCGTCGATATGGCCAACGTGCTAGGCGCAGAGCGGCGCATTACCATTGCCCGTGAAATTACCAAAACCTTTGAGACTATATATAGTTGTGCGTTACAAGATGCAGAAGCTTGGATAAAAGCCGATTCGAATCAGCAGCGTGGCGAGTTTGTATTATTGGTTGAGGCGGCTGCAGTGAAAGAGGCTGAAGAGATTTCAGAAGAAACGGTGCGTGTTTTGAAATTGCTATTGGCTGATTTGCCGCTTAAGCAAGCGGTAAAATTGGCGACAGAAATTACCAACGAAAAGAAAAACGTGCTTTACGAATTTGCACTAAGTTTGAAAGCTGAAGTATCAAATACCTTAGTATCGAATACCGTAGCCTCAAAAAATTAAACTTTGAAAAATTAATATTTAAGTACCGGAATAAGCATTGAACATGACAAATACCAATACCGCAATAAATAGTCTGACCATTACCCGCCCGGATGACTGGCATTTACATTTACGGGATGGCGCTGCTTTAAAAGCCGTGCTACCAGACACCGCCAGACAATTCGCCCGTGCGATTGTGATGCCGAATTTACGCCCGCCAGTCACAACTACCGAATTGGCACTAGCATATCGCCAGCGTATTTTAGCTGCGCTACCGCAAGGGTTGAAATTTGAGCCGCTGATGACTTTATATCTAACAGATAATACTTCGGCCGAAGATATTGCGCAGGCCAAGGCTAGTGGCATTATTCATGGCGTAAAGCTTTACCCCGCAGGCGCTACGACTAATTCAGATTCTGGCGTCACCAGTTTAGATCATTGCGTGAAAGCCTTGGCTGAAATGGAAAAGCTAGGCATGCCATTATTAGCGCATGCAGAAGTGACCGATGCCGATGTCGATGTGTTTGATCGTGAGCGCGTATTTATCGAGCGTCACATGATGCCATTGCTGAAAAATTTCCCTGCTTTAAAAATAGTGTTTGAGCATATCACCACCAAAGACGCGGCGGACTTTGTAACTGAAGCACCGAACAATGTGGCCGCAACCATTACCGCGCATCATTTATTAATGAACCGTAACGATATGTTTAAAGGCGGTATTCAGCCGCATCATTATTGCTTGCCAATTTTAAAGCGCGAAGAGCATCGCGTGGCTTTGGTGAAGGCGGCAATTTCAGGCAGCGCTAAATTTTTCTTAGGCACAGATAGCGCACCACATGCAAAATCAGCCAAAGAGAATGCCTGCGGTTGTGCTGGTATGTACACGGCACATACTGCGATTGAGCTGTATGCAGAAGCGTTTGAAGCGGCTAATTCGTTGGATAAACTAGAAGGCTTCGCCAGTTTTTATGGGGCGGATTTTTATGGTTTGCCGCGAAATGTCGAGCAGGTAACATTGGTTAAAGAAAGTTGGCTGGTGCCTGAGAGTTTGCCGTTTTATGGGGATGTGCTTGGTGAAGTACGCGGTGAAGTACCCGGAGAAGTCTTAGTACCGTTGCGGGCTGGGCAGATTTTGAATTGGAAACTAGTCTAAGGCTGCAATAAAATAGAAATAGTCTGAATAAAGGCGTCGCTTTCGCGCGACTGGCGAGTTACTTTCTTTTGCTTAGCCAAAAGAAAGTAACCAAAGAAAAGGCTACCCCCTACCGCTTGTTTCCTAAGATTCGCTTTATTTTGGGACGGCAAGCGGAAACTCGCTACGCTCAAACAGCCGCTTGCCGAAATCCTCCCAAAATAATTCAAATCTTATGCGCGGTAGCAGGGGATTTAAAGTCAAAATCTCTTAAACCCCGTCTTTTTCATTTCACTCAGAATGACGGGTGGCGTGTTAAAATGTGCCTGAAGCTGGCTAGACAGTCGCCGCTCACGTAGGTGAGGGGAGGAAAGTCCGGGCTGCATAGAACGGGATGACGGCTAACGGCCGTACGTTGAAAGCTTGGGCAACCAAGTATAAGGCGCGGAATAGGGCCACAGAGACGAGCGTATTAAGTTACGGTGAAACGCGGTAACCTCCATTCGCA
>CANFZA010000064.1 GCA_947451235.1 Methylophilaceae bacterium
AAGAAAAAAATCATGACCTTAAAAAAAATACTAATCGTAGAAGACCAAACTGATGTGCGCCATATCATCAAACTGGCGCTAGATTTCGACTATTATGAAATTCACGAAGCTTCTAATGCGCAGATGGGCTTGAAAATGGTGCAGGCCATTAAGCCAGACTTAGTGTTGCTAGACATTATGATGCCTGCACAAATAGAAGTCTCAGAGCCGTATATTGTGAATGGCTTGGATTTGTGTATGCGCCTTAAGGGCGATCCGGAGTATGCAAATATGCCAATCATTCTACTATCCGCACTAGGGCAACAACGGAACAAAGATGAAGGTTTAGCGGCTGGGGCAGATGATTACATCATCAAACCATTTAGCATTATTAGCTTAATTAATGCTGTAAAACTGCATCTGAGCAAGTCGAATAATCGCAGCAATAAAGTTAATAACGGCAACCACTCTAAGAATATCTAAGATGCAGACCAATCAGAAAATTACGAAAATACCACTACTGGCCTTTAGTGATAGCGATATGGCACTAAAACAGATGGTTAAAATTACCGAAGACCTAAAAAGAACTTACCAAGCGAGAGATAATACCTTGCTGGCTGTTAATGAAGCGCATCATCAAGTGTTGATGCGCTTAGCCATTGCCGCAGAATATCGTGATGAAGACACCGGCGTACATATTATTCGCTTAGGCTATATGGCAGAAAAGCTAAGTACCTTATTAGGCGAATCTGAAGAATATGCTTTTATGATGCGGCTAGCCGCCCCAATGCACGATGTAGGTAAAATCGGCATTCCAGATTCAATATTAAAGAAACCTGGCAAACTAGATGTAAATGAACGTGAAGTTATGAATACGCATGCTGAAATTGGCTTTAATATTTTAGCTAATTCAAATGTGCCCTTATTTAAACTAGCTGCAACTATTGCATTAAGTCACCACGAAAAATACGATGGCACAGGCTACCCCAATCAGCTAGCTGGCAACGACATTCCTCTGGCAGGTAGAATAGTAGCCATCATCGACTATTTTGATGCGCTTACTATGGATAGATGCTATAGACAAACATTTAGCGATGACATAGCGATTAAAATGGTATTAGAACAAAGTGGAACACACTTTGACCCGAATCTTGTTGATCTATTTATTGAAAATATCGATACGTTTATTAAATTACGCCAAAAAATCAACGAAAACCCACTGACCTATAACCAACTGATTAATTACTCATTAGAAATATTCATGTAATTAAACCTGCGTTATGCAATGCATTGCCTATGCATGAATAAATTAAACATTATCTATTTATATACACACATCAATTTCTGATGAGATCCTACCACCATGACAAAATCTGATTTAGTTTGTAATATTAAAAAAAACTTCCCGTACTTATCAGACGCGGACTGCTTACTTTGTGTGAACGAAATGATTGATTTTATGGCACACCACTTAAGCAAGGGCAGCAAATTTGAGATTCGTGGCTTTGGCACTTTTGCCATTAAGCTAAGAGCGGCACGTATTGTTAGAAACCCTAAAACTGGTGAAACACTGCAACGGAGTGAAACCGCCTACCCTTGTTTTAAAAGTGGAAAAATGCTTAAACAACGCATGAATAAAGACTATATTGCTATCTAATAAAAGCAATCATGTGTAGAGTAACCTTATAAAGTGTAATGTTTTGTAGATCAGTTAGTTAACAATGTTGAATATAATAAAAAATAGGCTATGAAATCAATTCTTAATGTAATTTTGATTACTATCATTGTTCTACTGCTATCTCAGCTAGAAGGGATAATTCAAAAATCTATGGCGGATGAAAATCCGTTATTCATCTCTACTGCCTCAGCAAACAACGCCCCTAATGCCATAAACTTAAGTACAGAAGAAAGGCAATGGCTCACTGCGCACCGTGTCATTACCGTTGCTGTAAGTCATGGCTGGGCACCCATCGCCTTCACCTCAGAGTCACAAAAATTTCTAGGAATATCAGTAGATTATTTAAAAAAAATAGAAGGTATGTTAGGCGTAAAGTTTGTACTGGCAGCAGCTAATGAAGATTATACCCATGAAAAAGCTGACATCATTGCTGCTTTGGTAAATCCTAATGCCTTAGCCAACACTAGATTTTCAGCTATGCCAAAGCCTTACATTACGGCACCTTATGCTATTTACACTCAAAAAGAAACGCGTGATATTAACAATTTAAACGACCTCAATGGAAAAAGTGTCTCCATTTATAAAACCGGAAAACTAGTTAATATTATTTCGCAAGATTACCCAAAAATTACGCTGATAAAAGCCGATATCGCACAAGAATCATTAACGGCTTTAGTTAATAATCAGGTTGCGGCCTACATTGGAAATTCACTAATCGTTGATTACGTTGCCAGCCAAGAAGGTTTTAACAAAATTAAATCAGTAGGCGACACCCAATACAGCTCAAAAATATTTATGGCAGTAAGAAGCGACTGGCCTTTGATGATGAGTGTTTTAGATAAAAGCTTTAATGCTATAGATGAAACTGAAAACAATAAAATACTCGCGGCTTGGCGGCCGAGTTTAGTGACACCTTACCTCAACAACAAAAGCATGATTAATATAGGTGCTGGTTTATTATTGTTATTTTCGCTGTTAGCCTTGTGGAATAAAAGCTTAAAAAAACAAATCCGAATCAAAACAATCATTCAAAATGATTTGAGCCAAGCTTTAGCTGAAATTAAGCAAAATGAATTAACGCTATTAGCAAATAAAACTAAATTAAAAGAGTTAGCCTTAGTTGCTGAAAGAACAACTAACCCAGTAGTCATCACCGATAAATACGGCATTATTAAATGGGTTAATCAGGCTTTTATATTAAGCACTGGCTATCAACTTGAATTTGTTGTGGGTAGAAAACCAGGCTCCTTTTTGCATGGTGTAGAAACTTCACAAGAAACAGTCGCCATCATCCGTCAAGCGATACAAAACCATGAAGATTTTAATGTTGAAATACTTAACTACAATATTAACGGTGAAAAATATTGGACTAATTTAATCTCAAACGTCATTGACCCGACAGACCCAGAAAGCGGATTTATATCGATACAAGTCGACATCACAAAAATTAAGTTAGACATAGAGAAAATTGAGCATAGTAGTCAAATAATGCGTGCGCTGTTTGGCATGAGCCCTAACCCGATTGCTGTACTAGATGCTGAGCAAAAAGTCTCGCACGTAAATGCAGCTTTTTGCAGCCTTTTTAATATTGTAGAAGCAAACATTATTGGTATAAGAGAAGATGAGTTGGATAACTTTTTTCAGGCCATGTGTGCGAACAAGTATTTAGCGACCTCAAATTTTCCACACAAATTAGATTTAGATGAAGGCACTTTTGCGGAGTCTACCGACAACCATCTTTTAAACTTTGAAATTAAAAATAATAAAAATAACATCGCACGATCTTATCTAGATTGTAATCAATCAGGTATAAGTCGGATTATTTACTACCGCGACATTACCAAAGAATCTATTGTTGAAAAAATGAAGTCGGAATTTGTAGCCACCGCGGCACACGAACTAAGAACGCCGATGACGATTATATTTGGCTATACCGAGCTTTTAAGAATCAGCCCGCCTAGCATAGAGATGCAGAAATATATGATTGATGTTATTCATGGTCAATCGAAAAGTATTATTAATTTATTGAATGATATTTTGGATATAGCAAGAATTGAAGCACGCATAGAAAATGTCTACGACATGAAGTATCAAGCCATAGGCCCAATATTAAGAAACCTTGCAGAGACTTTTATTACGCCAGAAAATCACAATTTAATTGAGTTTGAAATAGGTGCTGCTCTACCGAAAGTTTATATAGATGCGCTTAAAATAGAGCAGGCGGTTAAAAACTGTTTGAGTAATGCCTATAAATTTTCACCGAATAATCTTCCAATTAAAATGAAGGTGACTAAAGTTAAGCGTAAAGACAAAGCCGAAATATTAATTTCGATTCAAGATCAGGGCATAGGCATGACGCCTGAGCAACTTGAGCGCGTCTTTGAAAAATTCTATCGCGCAGACCCTTCAGGCAGTATTCCTGGCACTGGTTTAGGTATGGCCATTATTAAAGAAATTATTGAGCACCATGGTGGTTATGTGGAAATTAAAAGTGAATATGGCGTTGGCACAAATGTATTGATACACCTACCAATTACCAAGCAAATAGTTGAATTGGCAGAGCCGGCTGCAATATAGTTAGCTGTTGATAAGCTAAGATTCTGTAGCTTAGATTGTTAATTAAATATCACTTATGGCGAAACAGCCTTAGGTAAAGTACTACTAGATTCAATATCGCTAGCGTTAACAACACTAGGTTCTGCCACGCGCCCCATATTACTGATGCCTCGTTCAATGGCATTTTCTATTGGGCGCAACATGCCAGGTAGCGAGAGTGCCAGCGCTAAAAATCCAATACTGAGCGTCACAGGAAAACCGATACCAAAAAGATTAAGCTGTGGCGCAGTTTTGGTGAGTATACCTAAAGCCATATTGGTAATAAGTAGCGCAGTTACTGCTGGCAAGGCTAGCAACAAGCCTGTGCTAAATATAGTTTCACCCCAGAGCGCAATTTTCATCGGATTAATACCAGCGCCACCTACGGCAATTGGCATGGTGATAAAACTATTCGCTACGGCAGTCACTATCATTAAATGACCATCTAAACTTAAGAATATCAGCATGGCGAGTAATACTAAAAACTGGTTAACTGCCGTGCTTTGGCCTTGAGATTGTGGGTCAAAAAAGCTGGCAAAGCCCAAGCCCATCGACATTCCTATTAGTTGCCCCGCCAATTCAATGGCAGAAAATACTAATCGCATGCTAAAGCCTATGGCTAGCCCAACAACAAGCTGTTGAATGAGGATAAGCAGGCCTTGAAACGAGAATATTTCGAATTGCTGTAATGGCGGTAAGGTTGGCACAATTATCAGCGTAAGCGTAATGCCTAAGCCTAATTTAACTTGGTTTGGAATAGCCGTGTGATTGAAGATTGGGGCGGCTGCGATGACGCCTAATACGCGGGTTAAGGGCCAAAGCAGGCTCACAATCCAAGTTTGAAGTAGCTCGCTGCTGAATGAAACCATAAAGTTAAGCCAAAATAGTTAAGTCAATTAGCCATCGCAGGAATGCTGGTAAACACTAAATGCATATAATCCACCATGGTGGTGAGCATAAACTGCCCAGCGAACATCAGCGTGACAAACACCCCGACCAACTTTGGTATAAATGACAAGGTAGCCTCGTTAATCTGCGTAGCAGCCTGAAATATGCTCACGACTAGCCCTATCACTAAAACAACCAGCAAAACAGGCGCGGCCACCATTAAGGTAATTTCCATGGCATCTCGGCCTAGCGTCATTACGCTTTCTGGGGTCATGTTTGGGCTCCTTACTTTTCAGTGCTTAATCTGTATTTTTTTGTACTTAATCTGGCGCTAGTAAAAACTTTGCACTAGCGAACCTAGCAATAACTGCCAACCATCAACCAATACAAACAGCATTAATTTAAACGGCAAGGCAACAATTGATGGCGATACCATCATCATTCCCATTGCCATTAACACACTGGCCACCACCATATCGATAATTAAAAATGGGATAAAGATTGCAAAGCCAATTTGAAAAGCAGTTTTTAGTTCGCTAGTCATAAATGCTGGCACTAATACCAATAACGGCACTTCTGCAGGCGTTTCTATCTTTTCGATGCGTGCCATTTTTACAAACAAGGCTAAATCACCCTCACGCGTTTGCTTCATCATAAATTCTTTAAGTGGCGCTGCGCCCTTATCTAAAGCTTCTTGCATGCTGATTTTATTTTCAGAGAGTGGCTGATAAGCGTCTATATAAATTTTATCGATGACCGGACTCATGACAAAAAAAGTAAGAAACAAAGCTAAACCTACCATCACCTGATTGGGCGGTGCAGATTGCGTACCTAGCGCTTGGCGCAATAAAGACAACACAATAATAATGCGGGTAAAGCCTGTCATCATCAGTAATGCCGCAGGCAAAAAAGTCAGCGAGGTGAGTAATATTAAAGTTTGTAAACTTAAACTGTAGTTTTGACCACCACCAGCGGTAGGCAGGGAGTTAATGAGCGGCATGCCTTCAGCGAAGGCTGAACTTGGTAACAAGAACGCTAGCAATAAAAGTGCAATTAGTTTACCCATTGACTGGCAATTCAACATAGCGCTAGTTAATATAATTTTTGAGTATTTATTGACTGACATTTTTTTTATCTAATATTTTAGCTACAGATTTATTTAACCATTGTGCAAAAGGCTCGGTGCTATTAGTGAAGGCATGCCCTACACTATTTGCTTCAACCGCAGCACTTAGCGCGAGTTGTTCTGCACCTATCTCTAAATTAGCAATACCGTTGACTTGCCCAGCGGCGACACCTACCACAAGCCAGCGACCGGCAACTTCAACCACCACAATGCGCTCGCGCGAACCAACGCTTACGCCGCCAACAATACGTACCACAGACTGCTTTGCGCCTACGCCCGGCAACATGCGTTTCAAAAACCAAGTAATAAGTGCCATTACTGCCAATACCACAACTAGACCCAACACCATTTTAAGAATGCCGCCAGAAGGTGACATTACCGGTGACAGCGCCACAGCATTGGCTGCTGAAGCTTTAGTTGCTAGTGTTTTTTCTACCAAGGTTTCTGCGGCAAAGTCACTAGCAGACCATAAGCTAAAACCTAATGTAGCTACACTTAATATCAGTAATTTTTTAAAGGTTTCCATTGGCTTTTCTTGTAGTGGCATTTAATTCTGGTTATCTGTTGATTTTACGAATACGTTCAGCAGGCGTAATAATGTCAGTTAAGCGAATACCAAATTTATCGTTCACCACCACCACTTCACCTTGCGCGATTAAACATCCGTTCACAAGCACGTCCATCGGTTCGCCGGCCATGCCGTCTAGCTCAACTACAGAACCTTGCGCTAATTGCAATAAATTCTTAATGGCAATTTTAGTTCTACCCAGCTCAACCGTAAGCTGCACAGGAATATCTAGAATAAAATCGATATCATTTTGAGTGTCATGCAACTTATTTTTAGGGCTAAATTCCGTAAAAACTTGCGCTTTCTCAGCCACATTACTTTGCAAGAGTGATGACTCAGCAGAGGTTTGTTCCGCCATTGCCGCGCCCCAATCATCAGTGGCTTCAGCACTACTTTGCTCTGCCATAGCAGCGCTCCAATCGTCTTCTACCACTGCTTCACCCTCTAATGGATCAGTCGCCATAAGGCTCTCCTTTAATATATTCAGTTGAATTAGAACGCAATAGCTTTTCTACGCGTAGCGCATATTGGCCATTAAACATTCCATATTTGCAAAGCATGACAGGCACGCCATCGACTTGTGCTTCTATCGCCTCAGCAATATTAAGCGGAATAACATCACCGACTTTCATATTCAGTATGTCACCCAGTTGCATGCTGGTTTTGGCTAAGTCCGCCACAATCTCGATTTCTGCCGCTTGCACTTGCTGAGTCATTAACTTAACCCAGCGCTTATCTGCACCTAACACTTCACCTTGTAGCGGCGAGCTCAGCATGTCGCGTATTGGCTCTAACATTGAATAAGGGAAGCAGAAATGCATCTCACCGCTGGCTGGCCCTAACTCAATATTAAAAGTAGTGGCCACAATCACTTCATTAGGCGTGGCAATATTGGCAAACTGCGTGTTCATTTCAGAGCGCATATATTCAAACTGCACTGGGTATACTGGCTCCCAAGATTTTGAATAGCTTTCAAACACAATATTGAGTATGCGTTGAATAATGCGTTGTTCTGTTTGGGTAAAATCACGGCCTTCTACCCGAGTATGAAAGCGGCCATCGCCACCAAACATATTATCCACCACCAAAAATACTAAGGTTGGGTCAAAAACCATCAAAGCCGTGCCACGTAAGGGCTTCATTTGTATGAGGTTAAGATTAGTCGGCACCACTAAATTACGCACAAAATCGCTATATTTAGTAATGCGTACTGGGCCAACTGAAACTTCTACGGTGCGGCGTAAAAAATTGAATAATTCTATGCGTAATAACCGTGCAAAACGCTCATTAATAATTTCGAGCGTAGGCATACGACCACGCACGATACGTTCTTGCGTTGCGAGATTATAGTCACGCACTGCACCCGTATCACTCTCCGGTTTGTCGTCACCTGAATCTCCATCAACGCCTTTTAATAAGGCATCAACTTCGTCTTGGGATAAAAATTTATCTGCCATAATTAATGCAAGCGCTTTTTACTGAATGACAAATGAAGTGAAAAATACACCAGAAACTTCCTGCGGCTTGCCACCATGAGTAAAAGGTTTTTTAACCTCAGCAATAATTTCATCACTTAATAGTTTTTTGCCTTCAGTAGTAGAAATGTCCGAGGCTTTTTTACTAGTCAGCAACATTAATAAACGATTACGCACCGCTGGCATCTGCGCCTTCATTAACTCGGCTTCTTCTAGATTTGCTACCTGTAACGAGATTTCCAATTGCAAAAACTTTTCATCCGGATCAGGTTGCAGATTAATAGTAAAAGTCTCTAGCGTAACGAATACTGGCGCATGCGCTGGCTCTTCATGCTTAACTTCTTTTTTAGGATCTGCTTTTTGATGGGTAAAAAACCACGCAGCACCACCGCCGCCACCCAAAAGTATGACCGCGGCGGCAATAATAATGATTAATTTCTTTTTAGAGGCGGGCGCTGGGGCTTCGGCTACCGCTGCATCGGTCTTTGGATCTTTTGCCATTTTATTGCCTTTCTGTATAAGCTTTGCCTAAGTTACCTTGCGGCAATCGTTAGGATTGTTGATGCTTACATTATGGGAAAAAATAGCCGAACAACATGCATGGATAAGAGGGGGGAAAATGCTTTAAATTGCCGCTTGCAAAACGACAAGGCTAACTACTTTGCTTTGCCAGGTGAGTTAATGTGGCAAAGCTTTATCATTAGCACTAGCTAAAAACGTAAATATTTAACAAATATTCGCGTATTTACTCAAGCATTTACTCAAGTATTTACTCAAGTATTTACTCAAGTATTTTTTAGTAAACTTATTGTAAAAATTAGGCGAAGATATCCACCAAACCATTGCTAACACGCACAATAGTTTTTGCGTCAGTAGATTTTTCTGTTGCTGAAGTTGCGCTACTGCTATTGGCTTGCACCGCGCTAGCACTTTGCTGCATAGCCTGTTGAAACTGCTGTTGCGATTGTTCGCCAGAATTTACATTAGCTTGCCCTAACTGAATACCAGACTCGCTCATCTTCTCGCGTAGGTTAGACATACCATCTTCTAGCGCCTGCCTTACCTCAGCGTTATCTGAAATAAAGGTCGTATTGGCTTGATCGTTATTTACATGTATGACCACTTGCAAAGGGCCTAAATCTGGCGGGTTAAGTGTAAGCGTGGCGGTTTGTTCATTCGCGCCTACCATCCACACTACTTTTTGGCTAATCGCTTGATCCCAACCAGTTTTACCAGGATAGGCATTAATCGCATTTGCACTAGCCACTTGCTGAGTAGTTGCGGCAACATTCAATGGCGCCACTGGCTGATATGTAACTGGCACGTTGATTTCTTTCAGCGCGATATCTTTAGTTAAACTATCTTTAGCAATACCTTCTTTAGCAACACCCTCTTTTAGCGCATTAATAATTAACTTTGCGTTTGCAGTTTCATCGCCTAATGCCTGCTTAGATGATGCTGGAAGCATGACTTCTAACCATTGATTTGAATCGGATGAATCCGTGTCGCCTTGAATGACCTGACCATCGGCATTTGAACCAGATGCTGTTTTAGCTTGCTGTAAAGCATTGCCTAACGCAGCGGCAAGATTACGTTGCGCAGTTGTGCCACCATCGCCAGTTAACAAAGACTGCGTTGCAGCATTGCTAGTCGGCGCTAGCGTTTGTGCATTCATTAAGGGCATCACATTCATTGCAGAAGCTAATTGTAACAATGCTACTTCGTTAACATTGGCATCCACTTTATTGCTCACGGCACTGGCATCATCTTTAGCAGACTTAGTATCTGTATCAGATTTGAGCGTATCCTTCACATCTAGCTTTAAAGCGTCAGCCAAAGCAGCGTTAGCATTTAGCTTAGAATCCACCTCATTTGCAAGGTCTATGCTGTCAGACTTTTTAATGCCCGCGGTAGAGACTGTCTGATTAGTGGTTTGTAGCTTAGCCTCAGCAAGCGCCTGAGCATGATCAGCTTTGTGAATTAGCTTTGCTGGTTTTACGTTTGCAGAATTGAAATGAGCAGAATTGTGCGTTGCTGGCTTAAATTCAGACGGTTTTACTACTGCTTGTTTAGCTGGAGATTGTTGCGCCTGCACCTGTTTATTTAACATATTTTGAAACGGTGAATTAGTCTCAGCTGAAGCCCCACCTAATGTAGCATTGGCGGTATTGTCACTGGCTTTATTAGTGCTGTCAGACATCTTTTTGACTGATGTATTTTGCGTATTTTGTAATGATAAATTATTCATGGTGTTACTCTCCTAGCGCTCACTCATTCTAAACAAAAGATGCTATTTCAATGCTATTTCAAAACTAGTTCAATACTAATTCAATACTATGCCGACTTAGTCCGGCTAATACGCATGGCAAATTCATCCATCAATTTCTGATCTCTTTTTTGCTCAACCTTAAGCTCGCGCTTATCAGAGCGCTGCGTTAACACCTCGTAAGATAACTTTTTACGTTGGCTTTCTTGCCACAGTTGGCGTTGCACTTTGACTTGCTGCTTAGTCATTTCTAGCACTTCTTGCTGACCGGCAATGGCCTGATCTAACTTTTTAAAAAAATTCTGAAAATTTTGGTAAGCCTCAGCACCCATGCCAGCTTCTAAAATTTTATTCAGATTTTTAACATATTCTTGCCGATATTCAAGCAGCATTTCATATTTACTTTTGGCTTCAGAGTCGGCTTTCATGGCATGCGCCAGCGCCTCTGCCGCTAGATCAACCTCCTTAACAGCAATCTCTTTTAACAATTTTAAAACGTTACTTGATTGAGTCGCCATATTGCCTCCGATTTTCTATATTCTGCTTACCTATGCTTACTTATCACTTAAAGAGCTAGCCCATCAAGCACATGCGCCAAATGATTCAAACTTTGCTCCACGCCTGCGCGGTCTAAAATATCTTGCTGTAAAAATGCGTCTATATTTTCATGCCTAGCGATGGCCTGATCTAACACCGCATCGCTGCCCGCTTCATAAGCGCCTACATTAATTAAATCTACGCTACGCATATAACGTGAATTTAGTTGTTTAAGTTTGCGCGCCAACTTTTGATGTTCAGGGCTCGTAATGTTATGCATGGCACGGCTAATCGATTGCTCAATATCAATCGCTGGATAATGTCCGCTTTCGGCCAAACTACGGCTTAGCACAATATGGCCATCTAAAATGGCACGAGCAGCATCGGCGATTGGATCTTGCTGATCATCGCCCTCAGTCAGCACTGTATAAAAAGCGGTAATAGAACCTTCACCACGTCTGCCATTACCTACGCGCTCGACTAACGCTGGCAACTTAGCGAATACTGATGGTGGATAACCTTTAGTCGCCGGTGGCTCACCAATCGCCAAGGCAATTTCACGTTGCGCCATGGCATAACGCGTTAAAGAATCCATAATTAATAATACGTTTTTACCTTCATCTCGAAAGCTTTCAGCTATTGCAGTGGCGTAATTAGCCCCTTGTAAACGCATTAAAGCAGCCGCATCTGCCGGCGCAGCTACTACCACAGAGCGCGCTAAACCTTCTGGGCCTAAAATCTGTTCAATAAATTCTTTTACTTCTCGGCCTCGTTCACCAATCAGACCCACCACAATCACATCAGCCGTGGTGTAACGCGCCATCATGCCCAACAACACGCTTTTACCTACGCCAGAACCGGCAAACAAACCCATACGTTGACCACGACCAACCGTCAGCATGCTGTTAATTGCCCTAACGCCTACATCTAAAATCTCTTCAATGGGCGCACGCATGAGTGGGTTCATTGGCCTTGAATTTAACGGTGCGCTTAGTGTGGCATCAATAGGACCAAGGTCATCTAAAGGATTACCAGCACCATCAACAACTCTACCCAACAACGCAGCGCCTACAGGTAAATGGCGAGCACGGTCTGTGACTCTTCTGCGCGGAGGTTGATCATGGTGAGGCTTAGGCAAGGCTTCACCCACTTCTAAGGCAAATACTTTGGCGCCCGGCATTACCCCATCTACACTGCTTTGTGGCATTAATAATAAACGTTCGCCATCGAAGCCTACGACTTCAGCTTCAACGCGTCTGCCTTCAGCAATTGGTACATAACAAGCACTGCCTATGGGCAATTTAATGCCGGCAGCCTCCATCACTAGTCCGGTTAATTTTGTAATACGCCCAGCAATTTCTAATGGTTCTACAATTCTTAAAATTTCTTTGCAATCACGAATATGGTTGTGCCAACGTTGCTGATGCAAATTTCTCACATTGGCTTTTGGCATATCTGAGCCTTGCTCAGCTAAATTTTCCACATCTGAGTCATGCTCAGCGATATTTTCTAGATCTGAGCCTTGCTCTTCAAAATTCCGACTCAAATCGGCTTGATTCATGGCAATAACCAACCAACATTTTGCGCTAAGGCCTCGCTGATTCTTTTCCAGCGCACCTCGTTGGTTGCGTCAATTTGGTTAGCACCGGTTTCAACGATGCAACCGCCGCGCTCAACATTGCTGTCTTCTTGAATCTGCCAATGTTGGCTGGCAATCTCCTCGGCTAGATATTCACGTAGTAATTGAGCATCATCGTGATGCACTAATATTCTGGCTGGCTTCTGCACGTATGGTAGGTAATGAATCGCATCCATCACCACCGGCAAAACAACCGCATGATCAACTTCAAGCTTGGTTTTAAGCATGGCTTTAGCGATTTCTAGCGCCAATGAAAGTGCATCATCCGCAATCTGCTCATCAGATTGCTCAAGCGCATGGCTAAAAGAATCCATTAACTTAAGGAATTTTTTCTTGTCCGCTTGGGCAAATTCGCGGGCTTTTTCCATGCCAACAGCAAAGCCTTCTTGCATGCCTTTTGCAAAGGCTTCTTTACGTATACTTTCAAATATCTGGGCAAGTTTGGCGCTAGAAACTTCCTCTTCTTTTTTCTTAGGTTTGCTACCAATAGCATTGGCAGCGCCCTCAGAAAATGAAGACATCTCCCATCTTTCGTAAGCAGTTTGCTGCTCT
>CANFZA010000065.1 GCA_947451235.1 Methylophilaceae bacterium
ATGAATGAGGCGCAAAAAATGCTTAGCGACCCAGACATGAAAGAATTTGCTCAAGAAGAAATAGAGCAATGCAAAGCCAAAACCGAAGAGATTGAAAAAAATCTGCAAACTTTGCTATTGCCTAAAGACCCTAATGACGACAGAAACTTATTTTTAGAAATTCGCGCAGGCACCGGTGGCGATGAATCCGGCTTATTTGCCGGCGACCTTTTTAGAATGTACAGCCGCTACGCAGAACGCCAACGCTGGAAAGTAGAAGTGGTTTCAGCCAATGAATCAGAAATCGGCGGCTACAAAGAAATTATCGCCAAAATTGAGGGCTACGGCGCTTATTCAAAACTGAAATTTGAATCTGGCGTACATAGAGTTCAGCGCGTACCCGATACTGAAACGCAAGGCCGCATTCACACGTCAGCGTGTACGGTTGCGATTTTGGCCGAGGCCGATGAAGTTTCAGATGTGGTGATTAACCCTGCTGAGATCCGCATTGATACTTATCGTGCCAGTGGCGCGGGTGGTCAGCATATTAATAAAACCGATTCTGCCGTGCGTATTACGCACATGCCTACCGGCATTGTGGTGGAATGCCAGGATGACCGTAGTCAGCACAAAAACAAAGCCCAAGCTATGAGCGTGCTGGTGGCAAGAATTAAAGATGCCGAAGTGCGTGCGCAACAATCAAAAATTGCCAGTGAGCGTAAAAGTTTAATTGGTTCTGGCGACCGTTCAGAGCGTATCCGCACTTACAACTACCCGCAAGGCCGCATTACCGATCACAGGATTAACCTGACGCTATATAAAATTGACGCGATTACTGAAGGCGATATGGATGAATTAATTGGCGCGCTTTCAGCTGAACATCAGGCTGATTTGTTGGCTAGTTTGAGTGATGATAATTAAGGCTTAATTCACAAAATTACTTGCTTAAATGACGTCATCACATTCGATTAAAGCCAGCTTACTTGCCGCTTCAGCCCGAATAAACACCGAAGATGCCAGCTATGAGGCGCAATTGCTTTTACAAGCAGTTCTGGGTGTTAATCGCGCATGGTTAATTTCTCACGCAAATGACGTGCTAGAAGCCAGTCAGCATATTGCGTTTGAGGCATTACTTAGTCGACGTTTAAGTGGCGAGCCTATGGCTTATATTTTGGGTCATAGAGAGTTTTATGGTTTGGATTTGCTGGTGACGCCAGACACTTTGATTCCTAGGCCGGACACTGAGACTTTGGTAGAGGCGGCATTAAGTAAAATTCCACAAAATGGCACTTCACAAAGCTCGTCATTTAGTCGGAATGACCGAATAAATATTTTAGATCTTGGCACTGGCACGGGCGCAATTGCGTTGGCAATTGCAAAAAACCGACCAGAAGTATTTGTGACTGCCGTTGATGCTTCCATTGGCGCATTAGAAGTCGCTAAAATAAATGCACATAATCTAGCCATTGATAATATTCAGTTTGTATTAAGCAACTGGTTCGATGGGCTTACTGATGAGAATAATGCTTGCGATAAATTCGATATCATCGTCAGCAACCCACCTTACATTGAACAAAACGACGCGCATTTAAGCCAGGGTGATTTACGCTTTGAGCCTATCTCCGCACTGGCTTCAGGCGAAGAAGGCCTAGCTGATATTCGCCAAATTATTGATAATTGCCTTATTTACCTCAAACCGCAAAGTTGGTTGATGCTGGAGCATGGCTACAATCAAGCTGAATTAGTGGCAGATTTAATGGCTGAAACTGGTTTGACTTGTATCTCAACTATCAAAGATTTAGGCGGTAATGATCGCGTGACTATAGCCAAAAACCCTTTAATTGTAAGTACCCACTGGGATTAATTAAATTATTTTTCACGCTAAATATTCGTCTTTTAGCGCCACATAATTATCTGCCGATAGCTTCAAATGCGCCATTTCCTCAAGCGTTAACGCACGTATTTTTTTAGCTGGGCGGCCCATGTACAAATAACCGCTTTCTAACACTTTGCCTTCAGGCACTAAACTGCCAGCGCCTAGCAATACCTGTTTTTGCACTACCGCTTTATCCATCACAATGCTGCCCATGCCTATCAAACATTCATCTTCTATGGCGCAACCATGCAAAATAACGGTGTGGCCTATGGTAACAAAATCGCCAATTATCAGCGGCGAACCTGCTGGATCGCTGCTAGATTTATGATTGACGTGCAGCATACTTAAATCTTGAATATTGGTGTTTTTACCAATACGGATAAAATTTACATCGCCACGAATCACCGTACTTGGCCATACTGAGCTATTTTCGCCTAGGCTCACTTCGCCAATAATCGTAGCGGTTTCATGCACATAAACGCCAGTCGCCAACTGCGGAAAGTGCTGTTTAAATCCCTGAATATTGCTTGTTTGCGCCATAATAGCCTCTTTAGATAGCCTCTTTAGTTTAATGCCAACATTTTAGCGGTAGAAATAACTCACGGTAATAAGCCATAGTATAATCACATTATGCAAGTAAATAACTCCGTTGGCATTGTTGCCGCCCAAACTGCGCATTTTGATGCACCACTCACGCTCAAAAGTGGCGCGGTGCTACCTCAATATGATCTCGTTTATGAAACTTACGGGCAATTAAATGCCGATAAATCCAATGCGGTTTTAATTTGCCATGCGCTTTCTGGCACGCATCATGTGGCGGGTAAATACTCTGAAGACGATAAATATCCGGGTTGGTGGGATAACTTAATTGGCCCAAATAAACCTTTAGATACCAACAAATTTTTTGTCATTGGTGTAAATAATTTAGGCGGTTGCCACGGTAGTACAGGCGCAGTGAGCATTAATCCTGCGACAGGCCAGCCTTGGGGTTCAGCTTTCCCGATACTCACGGTTGAAGATTGGGTGACCTCACAAACCTTATTGGCCGATTATTTAGGCATTCAGCAGTTGGCCGCAGTGGTCGGAGGTAGTTTAGGCGGTATGCAAGCGTTGCAATGGACGATTGCTTACCCTGATCGTGTGCGCCACGCGTTAGTGATTGCCTCTGCGCCGAATCTTACCGCGCAAAATATGGCGTTTAATGAAGTGGCGCGCCAAGCGATTATTACTGATCCTGAATTCCACAATGGCGATTATTACGCGCACGGCGTTGTACCAAAACGTGGCCTTAGAATCGCTCGCATGCTGGGCCATATTACCTATTTAAGCGATGATGCGATGGGTGCGAAATTTGGCCGCAAGCTAAAAGATACCATTAAATATAGCTTTGATGCTGAGTTTGAAATGGAATCTTACCTGCGTTATCAAGGCGATAAATTTGCTGGCGAGTTTGATGCCAACACCTATTTACGCATGACGCGTGCTTTAGATTATTTTGATCCAGCCTTGGTATTTGATGGCGATTTAACGCAAGCACTTAAAAAAGTCACCGCACAATTTTTAGTGGTTTCTTTCACAAGTGACTGGCGCTTTTCACCGGCACGCTCGCGCGAAATCGTTAAAGCTTTGCTCGATAACGAACGCACAGTCAGTTATGCAGAAGTCACTGCGGCACACGGTCATGATGCGTTTTTAATGCCAGATCCGCATTACCATGCAATTTTGCGTAGTTACCTCAAAAACATTCAAGTCGACAATATCAAGCACGACAGTATTCAAGCTGGGAGCGTGGCATAAGTATGTCTCAACAAGAATTCGGCCAACAATTTGGTCAGGAATCCGGCCAACAATTTGGCCAGGAATTCAGACACGACTTTGCCATTATCGCCAGCTGGTTGCCGTTTGGCGCAAAAGTCTTAGATTTGGGCTGTGGCGACGGCGCTTTATTGCAATATCTAAAAGCCTCTTTAGAAGTGCGCGGCTATGGCGTAGAAAAAGATGATGCCAACTGGTTGGCCTGTATGTCTAGCGGCATTAACGTCATTCAAATGGACTTAGAGGCTGGATTATCCGGCTTTGAAGATCAATCGTTTGACACTGTGATACTCTCGCAAACCTTGCAAGCCGTACATAATACCGAAGGCATAGTGCGCGAAATGTTACGCGTGGGCCACGAAGTCATCGTCACTTTTCCTAATTTTGGCTATTGGCGCAATCGTAGCCAAATTCTGACTGGCAATATGCCGGTGTCAAAAAGCTTGCCGCATCAATGGTTTGATACGCCCAATGTGCATTTATGCACCATCAACGACTTTGACCAATTTTGTAAAGATGGTCACATTACGATTAAAGAACGTCTAGTCTTAACCGACAATAAACCGGTGACTTTTATGCCCAATTTAATGGGCAATTTGGCGATGTACCGCCTAGAAAACAGTAAGTCTAAATAGCTTAAAACTCAGCATGACCAACCAACCTAGCCTCTGGCAAGCGCTACTTAATAAACGCATGCTTATTTGCATATTTACTGGGTTTAGCTCAGGCTTGCCGCTGTATATTTTGATCAGCTTATTGCCGGCGTGGCTACGCTCTGAAGGTGTCAATTTAAAAGCCATTGGTTTATTCGCGTTGATTAATTTACCGTTCACTTGGAAGTTTTTATGGGCGCCATTTTTTGACCGCTTTATTCCGCCATTAGGTCGTAGGCGTGGCTGGTTACTCATTTCACAAGTACTTTTACTATTGTCGATTCCACTATTTGGTGCCTTCAACCCTAAGTTTGATATTTGGACAATTGCCTATTTAGCTAGTGTCGTCGCCTTTTTCAGTGCCTCACAAGATATTGTATTAGACGCTTATCGCCGCGAGTTATTGCTTGATGTGGAGTTAGGCTTGGGCAATGCGATTCATGTGAATGCCTACAAAATTGCTGGTTTGGTACCAGGCTCACTTTCCTTGATATTGGCCGACCACTTACCTTGGAGCAGCGTATTTTTAATTACCGCGCTGTTTATGTTGCCAGGCATAGTCATGACCATTTTCGTCAAAGAACCTGCCTTAAATAGTGGCGCACCTAAAACCCTGCGCGCGGCTGTTACTGAGCCATTTCAAGAATTTATCTCTAGGCGCGGTTGGCAATCGGCTTTGCTTATACTCGCCTTCATTTTCTTTTATAAATTAGGCGACAGCATGGCAACAGCCTTGGCCACGCCTTTTTATTTAGACATGGGCTTTAGCAAAACTGAAATTGGCCTAATTGCCAAAAACGCGGGCTTATGGCCCAGCGTCATCGGCGGCATACTAGGCGGTGTTTGGATGCTAAAGCTAGGCATTAATCGCGCCTTATGGTTATTTGGCGCGGTGCAAATGTTGGCAATTTTGGGCTTTGCAGTGCTGGCTGCTGTCGGCCACAACCCGCTTGTTTTAGGCTTAGTGATTGGCGTAGAAGCGCTGGGCGTTGGCTTAGGCACCGCCGCTTTTGTGTCTTACATTGCCCATACTACACACCCGCTTTACACCGCCACGCAATTTGCCTTATTCACTAGCTTGGCGGCTGTTCCACGCACTTTCGCCAATGCCGCAACCGGCTATTTAGTAGAAGATTTAGGCTGGGAAAACTTCTTTATTTTTTGCTTTTTTGCCGCTATTCCCGGCATGTTATTGCTGATTAAAGTAGCGCCTTGGCATACGCCTGAGCAGGCTATTAAATAAATTCGCGCGGTGTTAGTCGTTGGAGCATTTGCACTAAATCACCATATTTAATCGTATTCACTAGCAAGAAAAATCTTACTGAATCTATACCAACACTCGGTTGGCACTTCAAAAATCCACCTCTCATTAGCCAACATCTCCTGATTGCAAGACAATAATACCTAGAAAATGAAGCCTAGGCGCTATGCTCAGCATTCACCCAATGGCAAAATGACTAAACAACAGTTAAATTTTCGAATTAACATTCACATTTATTTAATAAATTTATTAAATAAATTCATAAATAATTCACTTGCACCCTGTAAGTAATGAGAATAACATTTATCACAATGATACGTATATGATAAATTTAGTCGATAGGTGAAAATAATGATTAACAGAAAAGTTGTGCAACTGACACTTACTAGCATTATTTTAATCAGCGCTAATGTACGAGCTGATGATATTAGCGCCACGTATGTGGCGACACCGATTGAGCTAAAAAACTCATGGCAAATCAATAAGATAAATGCGCCGTATTTGTGGAAATATAACGTTTCTGGTTTTAATGTAAAAATAGGTGAAATTGATACTGGCATTTATCAACATGGTGAATTAAAAGGACGAATTCTGGCTGGTTATGACTTTGTTTCAAACAAGGCTATTGCCGCGAATACCTCATCTGATGACAACGGACATGGCACCCATGTAGCCGGCATTATTGCCGCCAATATTAATAATAATGCAGGCTCATACGATGTTGTGGGCGTGGCACCGTTGGCATCATTAATCCCGATTAAAGTATTAGATAAAAATGGTTCTGGCACACTGACTAACTTAGTCAGAGGTCTTGATTACAGCGTTAGCGCTGGGGCAAATATTGTCAGCATGTCGCTTGGTTGGTCTGGTGGTACTGGAGATGTCAGCGTTGCTTCAGCCTTACAAAGAAGCGTATCTGCCGGACAATTATTGGTACTTGCCGCAGGCAATAGTGGCTTAGCCAATCCAGACTGGCCGGCACGGTATGCAAAACAGGCATTTGCCAACGGGCAAATTATTGCGGTAGGCGCGGTAGATATTAATAATGTGATGCCAACCTGGAGCAATAAAGCTGGCGATACCGCTAACTTTTATCTTGTGGCGCCTGGCGTGAGCATATTATCTACCTATAATCAGCCTTACACTTATGCTTATATGAGCGGCACTTCTATGGCTACGCCAGTAGTTTCAGGAGCTGCCGCCTTGCTAAAACAGGGCTGGAATTTATCTGCCAAACAAATCGCCAATATACTATTTACCACGGCTACCGATCTTGGTGCACCTGGCGTAGATAGCACTTATGGCTGGGGATTACTTAATCTAGAAAAAGCGATGGCGCCTATAGGCACACCGACCTTCCCTACACTCACTAAATATGGCGTGACTATCACCACAAAATCTGTGGCCATTTCAGCAAGTACAACACCCGTCGCCTACAAATCAGCGCTAGCCAGTTCGAATCTTAAAGTAGCCGGCTTGGACAGCATGGGCCGAGATTATGTTTATGATTTTTCTTCACTTTATAACGCAAGTAGCGCGAATGATTTAATGTTGAGTCAAATCTTCAACGCGCAGAATACCAATGCCAGCTTAAGAGAATATAAAACAAAAGACAGCAAGCTTACGCTAGGCCAAACCAATGCCAATACTCTTGATCAGCCTAGAGCCTTAGAAGGTGATAGAGACACCGCGCTAAGCTCAGTCACTTCAATGTTTTATAGCAAGCACTTGTCCGACAATAATGCCATGGCTTTGGGTATTAATACCAATACCAATCATTTTTTTGGGTTTGCTGATACGCCATTTGAATATGCCGGCTTTATGAGCAAAAAAGCTTTTGATAACCCTTATTTAACGTTTGATGGCTACCAAAACTTTGTCGGCTATTCGGCAGCTTTGCAAGATAACTGGATGTTAGCGGCAGGCGCAGTGAGCAATTTTGATGCAGTTTCTAGGCAAGCTAGCACTGTAATGCAAACTTACCAAACTAATCAGCGTAATTTGAACGCTGGTTTTATTGAGCTAAGTAAACAAACTGAACAAGGAAAATTGGCCATTGCAGTTGGTTCAAACTTGGAACAAGCCAGCATGTTAGGCGGTTCTGCCGGTGAGTTATTTGGCATGACTAATCAATCAAGTACGGTATTTTTATCCCTAAAAAACACTACCAAACTAAGCCAAGACACTTGGATAGCGGCCTCATTGAATAATGGCTACACGCTGAAAAATGGCGCACAAAATTCGTTGGTAAGCTCAACCGATAACATTAGCTCTCAATCGTGGAGCTTGGGCTTATTGAGCAACAATGTCTTCAGTAAAAACGATAGATTAGGCTTTGCCGTGAGCCAACCATTAGCGGTAAAGTCAGGCAATATGAATTTGTTGGTGCCGGTTGGGCTTAATTATGACGACGGCGTGATGCAATATGAAAATAGAGCCGTTTCACTTGCACCAAGCGCTGTTGAGCATGATGTAGAAGTGAGCTACAACCTACCCACTTCTAAAACTGCCAACTTATCTTTGAGCGCTTTATACCGCATGAATCCGGACAATAATGCAGAAATTGCTGCACAAAGATTGTTGACTGTTTTTTGGAGAACCGGTTTTTAAAGAACTTGTTTTTAGAGAACTGGTTTTTAGAAAACCAGTTTTATTGCAGGGCTTTTTAGAATATCTTTAATTTAACGGGTATCCGTATTTTGTGATTGATTTGACCAAAAATAACTGAATTAGAAAAACCCAGCTTATGTTGATCTACTAATTTACATTTTTGATTGTCAGCTTTGTGGCAAGCAGTTTGTAATCGCAAACGAAAATTTGCCGTTATAAAGCGTTATATGTCAATTTAGGACGTATGCCTGAAACATCCCCAAAGCGGAAGTTCGTTATAAATTCTAATGTTAAAGTTAATAAAAAATGGGCAGTTTGAACTGCCCATTTTTAAATATTTTTTATAAAATCTAATTATTTCTTAGCTGCTTCTTTTGCCGCTGGTGCGGCTTCTTTAGCTACAGGTGCTTTGTCCTTAGTAGCTTTTGATGCTGTATCTTTCGCTACTTTTGGCGCGCATTTCCCACCTTTATGATGAGAGCCTGTACCGCCTGTCAATGTCTCGCCTTTTGGACAAGCCATTGCTGATGCAGTAGCAAAACCAAATGCAAGTACTAGCACTAATGATAATAATTTTTTCATGATATAAATCCTCTGTTTTGTAATCGAATGTTTTTACTACAATTCCACTGTATTCCTTAAAGCTGACACAAAACTGACATTTATTTTTTTTAATCTAAGGATATAGATTCATATATTTATTTACGCTTACTGCGCTTGCAAGTATTGGGCGATAGCCTCAATGTCATTTTCTGACAGCCCTTTAACAACCTCATGCATTGTTGTCGCTGCAGGGCGTTCATTACCGTAGAAAACCTTGAGTTGTCGCTTCAAATAAGCTTCATGTTGTCCACCAAGACGAGGTGTAGCCTCCTTGCCTTCACCTTTCTCACCATGACAGGCCATGCAAGGCGGAACACCTTTCTCAGGGTGACCGTTAGTGAATATTTCCTTACCTTGCGCATATTTGACTTGATCTGAAATCTTGCCAAGGTGGATGGGTGCTTGCACCTCATAAAACGCGGCAAGTTGCTCAATATCATCATCAGTAAGTCTCGATGAGATACCCCACATGAATCGCTTCGCATTTTCCTCAGAGCGTGATTTATCTCTAAAAGCTTTCATCTGTGCAATAAAATATGGCGCTGGCTGGCCAGCAAGCTGAGGAAACAACTCTGAGCTTGTTGTGCCGCCTGCACCGTGACAAACAGAGCAAAGTTGACGATCAAGCTTTGATCCTACATCAGTAGCAAAGGCCGAAGTGGTCACAATTAACCCAATCAATCCTAGAGACAGCCAAATGCGATTACTCATAATTATTCTCCGAATCAATTAAAAGGCGAACCAAGTGTTAAGGAATAGTGTGTTTCTATCGCTAGGTTTGAGTCCTAAAAGGTCAACATTTCTAGATCCATCGAATTTAGTATAGCCAGTGTACTGTAGTGAAACTCTGGCGAATGTCCAAGGGTTGTAGTCAAGTTGCACAACGTAGCTTTGTGTATCAGGTTTAGTGATGGGGTTAATACCATTATTATCGAATGCTACTGAATCATTACTACCTGTAGTGTTGAAATACGCAAGTGATGCACCATACTTCCGGTTGAACAGGTAGCTAGCTTTAGCCTTGAATGTATTTAGATGATTTTTGGCATTTAAACAAGCTCCTAGTGTGGCATCGCAAGTTTGATCATAGCTAGCCCTGTTGTCTTGTTTTTCATGTATAAAAGTAGTTTGTAGGGTGAAAATATGTGGATCAGATAGGTATTGATATTGCGCATCTAAAGCGGTGTCGGTGAATCTATTCGTTGGTCCATTGGGATTTAAGCTATCAGGAAAAATGTCAGTTTGCATACCATAAGTACCAACCATCAAAGAATGCGCCCCCCAATCCTCATTCCAAGCTAAACGCCAATATGGGTTATTGCGCCCATCAATCCTAGTTATAGAACCGTCGCTCCAGTTTTGGCCGGCACTTAACACACGAAAAAATTTATTAGCATTGCCATACAGTGACAACTCACCATATAGATGACGGTCGTACCAGAAATAACCACCTACACCTGCGACCTGCTGACTAAGACCGCCCTCAATAATTGAACTTGTGAAGGCCGGCCCAGGAACGTTAGGTAAATTAGGGCCATTAAATGGAAAGCCCCAAGCAGGCGTGGTATTCCATACATCCTGCACTGATGGGTTGTTGTTTAGGTTTAAACCGAAGACTGTGTTTTTTCCGAAAATATCATGGCTCAACACATAGCGAATGTCAGTATTATCCAAGCCACTATGACCCACAAACTTTCCATCGGCATTTTGCGTACCATTGTTAGAGTAAGTCCATTGAACAAACATTCCAGCATGGTCGGTCAACTTGCCCGCAGCAAAAACGCCCAGCACATCAAATTGGGGTTCATTTGCGCGTGCCATTAACTGTACGCCATTGATGTCATGGTTTTTGGCAGGACTTGTCATTGAGAACTGCATCATGGCTGCCAATGGCATCAACTGACGCTCACCTAGCGTATACCCATTAAGTTTGAAATCACGACCAAAGGGCGTTAGTTCGGGAAAGCTGGTGTGGCAAGCAGCGCAGTCCATACCAGTTTGTCTGGCAAATGACGGCACAGCGAAGCTAGTGGTTGGCGCTAAAGCAAACGCAACTAAAGCATGAAAGAAAAGTTTCCTCAATATTTTAAGCATGCTCCAACTCCCCTAGGACGACAATATTATTTAGGAGTTATTTATACCCTGCTTTTGGTGGCTCAATTTGATTTGTATCAACTTGTAACTTATCGGTAGTGATAAATTATTGACTTCTTACTTAAGTTATTAAGTTTTAATAGAAAGCGCCAATTTCTACACCTAATTTACGTTAAGCTTAATTACATAAGCTCATGCCAATTGGATCTCATCATGACTGACCAGTAACTCTCATGGGCTACTAACCATTAGCGGAAAATATTAATCTCAGATGACTGCATTGATGATTTTACAGCTAACATCCTGACTCAAAATGTATCGTCAATAATATGCACCCACTTCTAAGGATTGAGCGGAGTAATTAACATGTCAGAATTCAGATTTAACCGCAAGCATATGATGAGACAGGTTTCGTTTAGGTTAAAAACTATTCACTTACTTTGCTTAGTATTGCTGACCAATAGCATGACGGTATTTGCTGACTCCACCCCAGCGGCTTCGGCTACTGAAAAGGAGGATAAAATTGATTATAAGTTAAGCCTTTCTGATTATTCCACACAAAGCATACATGCTAATGACATCAATTTAAGAGTAGTCAGCGAGAATCAACGCGGTTGGATTGGCTACTACCGCGAAAGCTCATCTAAATTTGAGCAGTGGCGAGGCGGCTATGAACGAACAGATCGGCTACTTGCGGCAGACATTGATACTTCATTACAGCTTGCGGACCACGGATTTTTTGGGGGTTCAGTTACCGCAACTTTTGGTGATCCATTTTTCGGCATTATTGGCTATGGCAGAACAAATCTAAAGCCGTATGCTAACCTTAACTTCGACCCCAATGATGCAATCACACTCGGTGCTGGGTATAAAAGAGAAGACGATTCTAGCATTACCCTATTTGCAGTACGTGATAACAGAGTGGTGCCTGGTCAACAGAATTTGCACCTATTGATGCGGTCTCCCTTACCCAATCATCAGTCAATCTCATTGGACATCTTCAGCAAAAGCGGCCCTGCAGATCAAGGGCAGTCTATTAAAGGCGCGGGCGCATCTATCACTTATGATTGGCGCAGCCTCTTTGTGAGACTTGCATATGACCCAAAGGTCAACTTTACTCAAGAACATATGATGCGCGCATCTATTGCGATGCATTTTTGATAAGCAATCATGCCTTCAAGCACCGTGATTAATTCCGCCTAACTAATTGTTTCGTTAGGCGTTCAAATGTACTCAAGTGGCAGTCAAACACATCCTCTTGTATACTGGACCAAAGCTACTTTAATTTATTAGGTATCCATAAGCCACAAATTCGTATGCCACCTACTATAACTAAAGCACATTCATTATCTCACTCAATTTTTATACGCGTTATTTTGTCGAGACCCAGACTTTTTAGTTCGATTCTTATTGGTTTTTTAGTCGCGCTACTCTTACCAAAAAATTTAGCCTTACACGGAATTACACGGGCAATCATTGGTTGGAACGTTGGCACTTGGCTTTATTTGATATTAGCCGCCCGCATGATGTTTTGGTCATCGCATGAAAAAATGCGTACTCGCGCCCTCATGCAAGATGATGGAAAGTATGTGGTGCTAGGAATGGTGGTGATTGCTGCGATTGTTTCGATCGGAGCAATCGTTGCGGAGCTTTCAGTTGTTAAAGATATGCACGGTTTGCTACGTGATGCACATGTAACCCTTGCCGTGCTGACTATTTTATCTTCATGGGCGTTTACGCAAGTAATGTTTGCCCTACATTATGCGCATGATTTTTACGTTGCTAAGGAGGTTGGTGAATCAGGTGGACTAGAATTCCCAGGGACATCCACGCTTGATTATAGCGACTTTCTTTATTTCGCCTGCGTCATAGGCACATCTGGTCAAACGGCTGACGTTAGCTTCACCAGCAGATCTATGCGCAGAACAGGCTTAATACATTGTGTGCTAGCCTTTTTTTTCAATACTACATTAGTTGCATTAACCATCAACATTGCATCAGGATTGATGTAAGTTACCGAAATAACCCTTATTTTAAAGTGAGTCATTAATCATGAAGCTTATGTTGAAACCAGTAATAATGATTTTTTTAATATTGTTCATTGGCGGATGCGCGAAAAATGAACATACTTTACAAACCAGTAAAAGAGCAAAACTCATCACTGAATTAATCATTGATGATGCAAGCTGTAGTGGATTAAAAGCTAGATTGACATCCCCCTCTATTGACGACGATGGGATTGAGCACGTTTATTTTGATGCGTTAAAATTGGGCTGTATTCATAAGGATGTCTGAGATGGTATCCTCAGATGCTTAGCGCGCATTAGGTCTATAGTAAAATGATTGCTTTTACCAGCTTCGCATCAGTTAGAGTAGAGCTCAGTGATGTTA
>CANFZA010000066.1 GCA_947451235.1 Methylophilaceae bacterium
CGAAGCGATGGTGAACTTTCTAATATGTTTCATTGCTTCGCGGCGAGGGCGCCGCTCCTACATACGACTTTTCAAGCGCTTTAGCGCTTAGAAAATCGGAGTGCCATTGGTACATACGACTTTTCAAGCGCTTTAGCGCTTAGAAAATCGGAGTGCTCGTGGTGCAAATGGCGTTGTGGTTACTAAGAATTGTTCTTAGGTAAATTAGAAAAAAGCTTGTTAAATGAACCCTACAAAAAACCATAGAAAGTAGCCCTAATCCAACTTTTCAATACCCATCGCTTTCAACACGTATTTTTCATAAATAGGCTCTGTCGTACCTTTTTTCATTTTATAAATAAAATATTTTTCAAAAGCGATTTTTGCTAAATGCACCCATTTGCCTTTTTTAATCCAGTTGACATTTCGCGGTGGAATCTGTGGCAAAGCCACGAAAGCAGCGCCAGTATCACCCATATCCGCCAAACAAATCGAGTTCCAAGTACCTTTGGCATCAGCCACTTCGCCAGCTAGATCAGCAGCTATATTATGCGCAATCGCGGTCACCATAGATTCAATCATATAACCGGTTTTAGGCGCACCAGTTGGCACTGGCGTGACTTCAACAGGTGGAATAGCCACACATACGCCGGCGGCAAAAATGTTTTTATATTTCTTGCTACGCTGATGATCATCAATCAACACAAAGCCTCTTGGGTTGCATAAACCTTCAACCGCCGCCACTGGATCTACGCCTTTAAACGCCGGCAACATCATAGAAAACTTAAATGGCAACTCGTGTTCTTTCACAATATTGCCGTGCATATCGTGCTCAGTCACAAACATTTTGCCGGCTTCAACTTTTGTGACTTTAGCGTTGGTAATCCATTTAACATCGTTATGGCGATATTCAGATTCCAGCATGCCTTTTGAGTCACCTACTCCGCCCAAACCCAAATGGCCAATATACGGTTCGCTAGTCACATAAGTAATCGGCACTTTATTGCGAATTTTCTTCTTGCGTAGATCTTTGTTCATAATAAAAGTGAACTCGTAAGCTGGCCCAAAACAGCTTGCGCCTGGCATAGCACCGATAATGACTGGACCTGGTTCTTTTAAAAATTCCTGATACGCATCCCAAGTTTTTTCAGCATGATCAACTGAACAAATAGAGTGCGTATGGCCACCATTGGGCCCTGAACCCGGCACTTCTTCAAATGAAAGTTTAGGCCCTGTGGTAATCACTAAATAGTCATAATTAAGATTGTCACCATTAGCTAATTGCAGGGTATTTTTTTCAGCATCGATATTCGTCACCGCTTGCGCAATAAAATTAATGCCTCTTTTTTCCAGATACGGACGAATCGGAAAAGTAATGGCAGCGCGCTTGCGCCAACCCACCGCTAACCAAGGGTTAGAGGGCACAAATTGAAAGTAATCGACAGCATTAACCACGGTAATTTGATGCTGCTTGCCTATCTTTGCTTTTAGCTCGTAGGCGGTAGGCATGCCGCCGATGCCTGCGCCCATTATCACAATATGTGCCATTTTTAATCCTATAAAATAGTTAACTTACTTATTGGTTTTCTAATAACTTATTTAATTAATATAACCTACTAAGTACTACGTTTGAGCCATTACTTTGCTACTAAAACTGTATTTACTTCTATCAAACGTTTTTCATCTAAAGCCCCAGCGGTGGCGGCTAAACTCAAATATGACAACAACATTTGATAGCGCGCCCGAAAAAGTTCGGTTCTAGTGTTGTGATATTCCTGCTCGGCATTCAGCACATCCAATATGGTTCTATCACCCACTTCTTTACCTAGCTCAGTCGCATCCAATTTGACCTTAGACGAGTGTAAAGCTTGCTCCATGGCTTTAACTTTGGCTTTACCAACCGTTACACCCAACCAAGCAGCGCGGGCTTGCTGGCCTGCCTTAAGGCGCATCGCTTCTGCTTCATCTTTTGCCTGCATATCTAAAGCCACAGCTTCTTCATATTTAGCATTACGCATGCCGCCAGTAAATAAGGGAATGGTCAATTGCACGCCTACGCTTAAAGCATGATTGCTCAATGCAGAATTTGCACCATTACCAAAGCCTCGCAACTCTTCGCCAGCAGCTTGTGCTACTAGATTCAACACAGGCGCACTGGCAGATTTGTACTTATCAATTTCATCATGGGCAATGCCTTGCTGAATCTGTTGCATGTGTAAATACGGGCTATTACTTTGTGCTAGCGCCAGCCATTCGCTTAGCTCGCCTGCATTCAAGGGCTGTAAGTTAGCTTGCTCAGGAAGTCGCGCCAAATTTGTATCAGCACCAGTTAAATCTATCAGCGCCGCTTTGGCCAATTGATAATGACTATCGGCTTCCAAGGCGAGTGAAACCAGCGCATCGTCTCGCGCTTGGGCTTCATGCGTATCAATAATCGCTACATCACCTTCAGCAAATCTATCTTTAGCAACAGCCAAGGCTTGCGCAACTGCGCTACGTTGTTTATCAACTGAAGCCAGAGTATCTTCAGCCAACAACACATCAAAATACGCTTTAGCAACACGTAGAATCAATTGCTGCTCTTCATTACTTAGCTTTACCTCGGCCAACTGCGCTTGCTTGTTTAGCTGTTGCGCCATGCTGGTACGTTCGGCATTGTAAAGTGGCTGCTCCGCAATGATATTCCAGCGTAAGTTCACGCCTTGGTCAGTTTGTGTTTTAAAGGCTGCGCCATCAGCAGAACCAAATAATGGTGCAGAAAATTGCGCGTTACTGATTTTATTGTACGCATTGACCAAGCCAGTACCAGCCATAGCATTGACTTGCGGCCTATTCAGCGCTAAAGCTTGCGCGTTTTTTTGCTTGCCCGCTATGGCACCAGCACGCGCCGCACTAAAGGTTGGATCTTTACTTTGTGCTGCGTGCCAAGCGCTAACCAAATCTAGCGGTAATGCTGACGGTAAATCAGCAGCATTTGCCGCGTTGCTAGAAATAACCAACATTAGCGGTAATAGATAAGCGCGAGAAAGAGGTTTTATGGCAAAGTTAAACATGATTAATAAACCCAGTAGCAGCACTAATGTTCACTTTTAGCACCCGGCTTTAACACCAAGTTTGCGCAAAATATTTTCCATTAAACACCAGTTAGTTAAGCCACTTTGAAATAGGTTAAGACCAATAAACGCGGTGAAATACAACCAGTATTTACTGATAAATAGTGGGCTTTCTGGTACACCGAGTACCAGTGATAATAAGATTAACAAGCCAGCAAATACACGTACAAGTTTCCATGAAGTCATTTTATTTCTCCTAAAGTTTTAAAAAATTGGTTTAATTAAGTGCTTTATCCGCTATACCGTCATCCCGACGAATTCTATGGGGATAGTCTTAAAATATGCTCCTGCAAAGCTCTTTAATTAAATTTATGTTTGTAAGCCACAAAGTAAAGCAACGGAATCACAATCAATGTCAGCAAGGTTGATACAAAAATACCAAATATCAACGAAATGGCTAAACCGTTAAAAATCGGATCATCCAATATAAAAAACGCACCCAACATGGCGGATAAACCAGTCAGCACAATCGGTTGTGCGCGGGTAATGGCTGAATTAATCACCGCTGCTTTAAACGGCTTGCCTGAGGCCACTTCCAGATTGATGAAATCGACCAAAAGTATCGAGTTTCTGACAATAATGCCAGCCAGTGCTATCATGCCTATCATAGATGTGGCGGTATATTGCGCGCCAAGTAGCGCATGACCGGGCATCACGCCAATAATGGTCAGCGGAATAGGCGCCATAATAATTAGCGGTGTTAAATATGAACCAAACTGTGCGACAACTAGCAAATAGATAAGTATCAAGCCGACCGCATAAGCCGCGCCCATATCGCGGAAAGTTTCATAGGTCACTTGCCATTCACCATCCCATTTAATAGCGTAGCCACGCTGATTATCTTCTGGTTGCTGAATGAAAAACTCAGCTAGCTTGCCACCGCCCGGCGCTACAATTCCCCCCACCGCCGCACGCATGCTGAACATGCCGTAAAGCGGGCTATCTAGCTTGCCAGCCATATCGCCCACCACGTAATTCACCGGTAATAAATCTTTGTGGAAAAGTGGTTGTTCGCGCAAGGTATTTTCTATCGTCACCAATTCACGTATCGGTACTAGCTTTCCGCTTGCTGTTTTTCCGCTAGTAGTAGATACGGATAATTTCAGCAAATCCTCAATATCGCCTTGTGACGACACTGGCAAACGTAACCGTGTGCCCGCTGGATATTTACTGGCATCGTGCAAATAAGTCACATCCTCGCCAGCCAAGCCAGTACGCAAAGTACTAACAATAGTCGCTTGCGAAACACCTAATAAGGCCGCTTTTTTCTTATCGACAATCAGCTCAATTTTTCTAGCGTCAGCAATGCCGCTGTCATCAGTATCAACGATGCCTTCAGTAGCATCAAATACTTGCTTAACTTGTCTGGCTAATTTCAAACGCTCGGCATCATCTGGGCCGTAGATTTCTGCCACTAATGGCGAAATCACTGGTGGTCCGGGCGGGACTTCAACCACTTTTACTTTTGCGCCCATCTCACTGGCAATTTTCTGCAATGCCGGCCTAATGCGGCTGGCAATGGCGTGGCTTTTTTCACTGCGCTGGTGTTTATCGACTAAATTCACTTGAATATCGCCCACTTCACCGCCGCTACGCAGGTAATATTGACGCACCAAACCATTAAAATTGATAGGCGCGGCTAGGCCAACATAAGCCTGATAATTAGTCACTTCTGGCACGCTGCTTAAATAAGCGGTCATGGCGTGCAACACGCTGGCGGTTGCTTCTGGCGGCGTGCCGGCCGGCATATCCACCACCACTTGAAACTCAGATTTATTATCAAACGGCAGCATTTTTAACACGACTAATTTTGCTGCGGGTAATGCAAGTGAAATCAAAATCAACAGCACAATCGCCAAACCTAATTTACGGCGATTTTTTTGACCATGTGTATCGCTTAAAAAAGGATTAAAAATGCGGGTGAATGTTTTGGCGATAAAATCAGGCGCGGTATTTTGCTTAAGCGTGTTTTGCGTAAGCTGGTCTTGAGTATTTAAAGCTTCATGCTGCTCATGACGCAACCAAATACGCGACAACCAAATACGCGACAACCATGGCGTGATAATAAACGCGACCGCCAATGAAATCAGCATGCCCATACTGGCATTAATTGGAATCGGGCTCATATATGGCCCCATTAAACCGCTCACAAACGCCATTGGCAACAAAGCCGCAATCACGGCCAGCGTGGCTAAAATAGTCGGCCCGCCCACTTCATCAACCGCCGTCGGAATAATCTCTGTGAGGCTGGCGGTAGGTTTCAGCTTCATGTGTCTATGAATATTTTCAACCACCACAATCGCATCATCTACCAAAATACCGATGGAAAAAATCAAGGCGAACAAAGAAACGCGATTCAGCGTAAAACCCCAAGCCCACGAGGCAAATAAAGTCGCCATTAATGTTAAAACAACGGCTGTGCCAACAATGGCGGCTTCACGACGACCTAGCGCCACAAATACTAATAGCACCACAGCTGAAGTGGCAAATATCAATTTTTGTATGAGTTTTTTGGCTTTATCGTTAGCCGTTTCACCATAGTTTCTGGTGATTTTCACTTCGATACTCGCTGGAATAAGCACGTTTTTCAAGCTGTCGATTTGCTTAATCACAGCATCTGCCACGGCCACGGCATTTTGCCCAGACTTTTTGGTCACGCTGATGTTTAACGCTGGATACTCGCGGCTATCTGTCGTGCCATCTTTAGCTACATTATTACCAGCAAGGTTGTGCCCGCCTTCGCCATACCAAACATAACGTTCTGCTGGCGGTGGGCCATCATTAATGTCTGCAACTTCGCTTAAAAATACCGGACGGCCAGCATGCAAACCAACGACTAAATCTGCAATATCCTTAGCGTCGGTAAAATATCTGCCAGCTTCAACGGCAATCGATTGATTACCATTAATCACCTCGCCCAACGGTGCGCCTAAATTTGCCGATTGCAAGGCGCTACGCATATCGGCAATGGTGATATTGGCTGCTGCCATACGCACTGGATCAACATCAATATTAACCGCACGACCCGGCCCGCCTAGGGTTACCACTTCACGCGTGCCTTTTACATGCTTAATTTCAGCCTCTAAAGCATGTGCCACGCGTTCAAGTTCATACGCGCCATGCTCATTATTTTTGCTATATAAAGTGGCGGTTAAAATCGGCACATCATCGATGCCTTTAGGCTTGATGATAGGCTCGCCTACGCCCAAATTTTTGGGTAGCCAATCCTGATTAGATTGTATGGTGTTGTAAAGTCTAACCAAGGCCTCGGTGCGCGGAACACCAACTTGAAACTGCACGGTAATTACTGCCATGCCGGGGCGCGAAACCGAGGTCACATGTTCAACATCGGCAATCTGCGATAACACTTGCTCGGCTGGCACCGCGACCATTTGCTCAACATTTTTTGCCGAGGCACCAGGAAAAGGAATCAGCACATTGGCCATGGTGACGTTAATCTGCGGTTCTTCTTCACGTGGCGTGACTAACACGGCAAATAAACCAAGCAATAAGGCGACTAAGGCAATTAAAGGCGTAATTTGTGCAGATTGAAAATAGCGGGCAATACGCCCAGAAACGCCTAAAGCTGGCTGGGCTGATGGCTCTTTTTGATTAGTAAGCATTTGTAAGTATCTTTACTTAAAATTAGCCGCGGCAATCGGGTCTAGCGCAACAACTTCACCGGCCTTCAAACCAGCAAATACTTCTATATTTTCGCCCACTTTGCGCCCAACACGCACTTGCCTTAACTGCGGATGGCCTTGCTTATCAATCACATAAACCGCCATTAATTCACTACGCTTAATCACTGCTTTAGCGGGCACATAAGTTTGGCCTTGAATTTGACCTAGCCCTTTTACACCTTCAAGCGGCAACATTGCTCGCGCAAACATGCCGGGAGAAATGCTTGATAGATTTTGCGGTAGCGTTAAGCGAACCAGCACCATATTGCTGACAGGGTCTGCTGTTGGTAAAACTGTAATTTGAGAAATCGTTAAGTGACGTTCAGTTTCTTTAGCGCCTGGAATCATGGCGGTAACCGCGGTATTACTTTTTAAATTGCCAATTTTACTTTGCGGTACATTCACCACTAACCTAAATCCATTAGCTTCATAAAGCGCTAATAATGGCTTGCCCGGCATCGCCATATCACCCACTTCAGCCATCACATCAGCAATAATGCCGGCATAAGGCGCATATATTGTGTGCAAACCGCTTTGCACGCTAGCCATGCCGGTTTGTGCAAGCTGCGCTTTGGCTTGCGCCTCAGCCGTTTTGTAATCTGACTCAGAGCGTTCTAAAGCCGCCTGACTAATATATTGTTTTTCGTATAAACGACGTTTACGCTCATATTCACTACGCGCGGTAGATAATTGGGCTTGCGCAGCGGCAACTTGCGCTTGGTTGGTCACCACTTGCTGGCTGGCCATACGCGTATCTATTTTTGCCAACAACTGACCAGCTTTAACGCGATCACCCACTTTTACCGTTAAGGTTGTAATGCTACCAGTCACTTGCGGTGCAATAACGCTACTTTTAATGGCCTCGACCACACCTTCTGCTGTGAACATCTGATTTTGATTGGATTGCATGACGGGTGCTGTTAACAAACTGCCAGCACAGGCGAAATTTGCCAAACTCATCAGCACAGTGAATAACCATTTGCGTTGTTTTAACAAGCTATCTTCCTTTAATCATTAAATGATTGCTTAATTGTTATGCGTACAATATATTACTATATAGTTATATAGTCAATAATTAAATATTGTGTATAATTATTAAACAATTAAACCGTACGGAAAACTAATGAGCAAACTTGATGACAGAGCGCTTGACTATGTGGCGCAATATTTCAAAGCCTTAGCTGAGCCTATGCGCTTAAAAGTGCTGAATGCGCTACAGGATGGTGAAAAAAATGTCAGCCAATTAACAGAAATATCTGGCGGCACGCAGGCGAATGTTTCTAAGCATTTATCGCTTTTGGCACAACACGGTTTAGTAAAAAGAGAATCACGTGGTACCAATGTTTTTTATAGCATTGCGGATCAAAGCGTGTATGAATTGTGTGAATTAGTATGTGGGCAGATAGGTAATAGAATGCACTTGGAAGCCGACATTAAAAAAATGTTTTCAACAGCAAATCAAACAGGCACCTAACGCTAGTTTTATTTGATGTATTTAAATAATAATTGGCACCTAGAATCAGCCTTAAGCACTAAATATAAACTTGGTTTTGGTCTAATTGAAATCAGATAGTCTTATAGAAAACAGATGGTTATAACTACGCAACTGAGCTAGCAGCCAAGTAATTAAAAAAATTAGCACTCAGAAACTTGTGCCTCAAAATGAAGCTTTAAATACACTGGTATAATCGAAAAATAGAGCTCGGTAGAGACCATTATTATTCCCCCAAAATTACATTAATTACTGTAAAATTTAAAGTGTTTGTCACATTACATACATAAATTAATTACCTAAACAATAATGAAACAAGAGCCTGTCCTTAACAGGCTTTTTTATCGACTAAAATCCACAGCAAGAAATTATAAAATTAATGACCATAGAAAATAAAATCGATAAGAAAGTTGATGTGCTATTAGTGGGCAGCGGCGTGATGAGCGCAACGCTAGCCTCATTGTTGTCTGAGTTAGACAGCAGCTTGAACATGTTAATGGTAGAGCGTTTACCCAACGTTGCGGCTGAGAGTACCGATGCTTGGAATAACGCTGGCACAGGCCATGCCGGCTATTGCGAACTTAATTACACGCCAGAAAATGCCGATGGCAGCATAGAGATTAATCGCGCCTTGGCAATTAATGCATCATTCGAAATGTCGCTACAGTTTTGGTCTTATTTGGTAGAACAAAACACCCTGCCCGCGCCTAAAAACTTTATTAATGCTACGCCACATTTAAGCTTTGTTTGGGGCGAAGCAGATGTCGCATTTTTACGAAAACGTCACACTTTACTTAAACAACATCACATGTTTAAAGACATGGAATTTAGCGATGATATTGCCACATTGAAAAAGTGGATGCCGCTCATCATGCAAAATAGAGATGAATCTCAAGCGGTAGCCGCAACACGTATTAGCTACGGCAGCGATGTTGATTTTGGCTCTTTAACACGCCATTTTGTGACGCATTTACAAACCAAAAACAACTTTAATCTATCACTAAATACCGAAGTTAAAAGTTTAAAACAACTCAGCAATGGCCGCTGGTTAGTCCGCATAAAAGATTTAATCAGTAAAAAATTAAGCACCATAGACGCAGGATTTATCTTTCTAGGCGCAGGCGGTGGTGCATTAAAGCTATTACAAAAATCAGGTATTCCTGAAAGCCACGGCTATGGCGGTTTTCCTGTCAGCGGCCAATGGTTAGTCTGCAATAATCCTGATGTGACCCAGCACCATGACAGCAAAGTCTATGGCAAGGCCGCCTTGGGCGCGCCGCCTATGTCAGTGCCACATTTGGACACACGCATTATCAACGGCAAACCTGCCCTATTATTTGGCCCTTACGCGGGCTTCACTACCAAATTTTTAAAAGCAGGTTCTTATCTGGATTTAATCAAATCCGTAAAAACCAGCAACATTAAACCCATGCTGAAAGTTGGACGTAATAACTCAGATCTAACGCGCTATTTAATAGGCGAAGCCCTGCAAACGCATAAATCGCGCGTAGCGACATTGCAGCAATTTTACCCACAAGCTACCAAAGCCGACTGGCATTTAGAAAATGCCGGAAAACGCGTACAAATTATTAAAAAGTGTGATGAAAAAGGCGGTAAGCTAGAATTTGGTACTGAAATTGTCGCCTCGCAAGACGGCACAATTGCCACTTTATTAGGTGCATCACCAGGCGCATCAGTCGCCGTGCAAGCCATGCTAGACGTGCTTGAACGCTGTTTTGCCACGCAGTTAAAAAGTGAAAGTTGGCAGAATAAAATGAAAGCGATAGTGCCTAGTTATGGACTATCACTGATTGAAGATGCTGAGTTACTCAAACAGGTAAGAATGCGCACCTTAAGCACTTTAAAACTATCCTGATTTTACAAGTGTTAGTACGGCTTTTTGGCTGAAGTGTCATTTAATCTATTTGCTAACGAACCAACAATAAGGCCATAAATATAGAGTGGGATGTGCGTAGCGTTATCTGCCGTAAGTTTCAACATCTCGCTTCGCCACGCTACACTTCGTAAACCATGCTTATATTTTCATATAGCAGCTTTTCATACAGCGCATAACGCTACGCTCATCAACCTTAATCACCCCCACGCTTACGGTTTTTTGTGTGCCAACACAGTCGTATAAATAAATATGGCGTACCCATTAAACATTAATTGTACTAGTTAAAAATCAGTTAATGAGTACGATAATGTCCAAGAGAATTTCAGAAAATGTGCCAATTCCATTGCCTGCAGTTGATTTATTACAGCGTTGGGGTAAGGCTATTCGCGCGCAACGCCAAGTTAAAAAAATACCCATGCGAGATTTTTCGCATCGCATCAATGCCAGCTTAAACACCTTACAACGGCTAGAACGCGGCGAGCATTCCGTTCAGGTTGGCACTTATTTAACGGCCATGATAACCGTGGGCATCATGGAGCGATTGTGTCCGCCACCCGAATATTCTTTAATGCAAAGTGCTATAGCGCGAGTGCGTGCGCCAACAACTAAGAACGACGATGACTATTTCTAGCGTTTACCTATATTTACAGCGTCCCGATACTAGCGAATGGGTGACGGTAGGCCGATACACACTAAACCAAGCTGACGGTCAGAACAGCGTTGCATCTGTCGCCTTTAAATATGCGCCTTCTTACTTGCAGGCTGGTCATCCTTGGCTGATTTACCCCATCAATCTGGCCAAGCTAGACGAAGTGCCTTATCCCGCGCCAAGATACAACGGTCTAACCGATGTTTTGCGCGATATGGCACCTGATTCATGGGGAAAATTTCTCGTGCAAAAAGAACACTATTTAAGCGTAGAGGCGCAAGAGTTAGACTATCTGCTACATTCTGGCAATGGCGACCGATGGGGTGCTTTGGCGATTGGCTTTAGCAAAAAACCAAGTGCAGCAACGATTGCCAGCCAAAAAATGCCAAAGTTAGCCGAGCTGATTGAAGAACTGCAACTACTGACCAGCCAAAAGTAAGTGGGGGCATCCTTATTAAAAACCGAATATCCGGCAAAGCGCAACCTAGCACAAAACAATGCCAGTTGGAGCTACCCGCTACTGGCACAAACCTTACCCACCAATGGGCAGATAGGCCCACCATTTAAAAAGGAATTTCACTGGTTTTTTCAATAAATGTAGGATGAGCTTAGCATTGACCGCAGAATACTTCACGACTCTACTTCGAAACGCATCACTCAAAAGCACGGCCCCCGATAAATTCATTCGAGGGCCGACTCTGCGAAGCTGGTGCCTATTTGCTCGCAGAGCAGGTGTTTTAAGGCTTTGACCATTGTAAAGTTGTTGCTTGGGTTAGCCCGAACGGGCGTAACCCAACAAACGGGGGTGCAATTTACCAAGATGTTGGGTTACGCATTAAGGCCGCTAACCCAAGCTACTCGACTTTTCACATAGCAGGTTGCCATTCGGCGGATAACGCGTTGCTCATCCGCCCTACGTGTGCCAACTTACAACACCTGAAACGCAACATTAGTGCCGCTGCTGTCACCGGCGGTGCCAGGGGTGCCATTGGACAAGGTCACGTAGTTATGATTATCTGTACTCGCCTGCGTAGCGGACCAGTAAGCGCCGCTGGTGAGCCAGCCCGTAGGTGGGTTAGCCAGAGGGTCGTTATAAAGCGCAGTTAGCTCAGTCACTGTTGGCAATACTAAAGTATAGCCACCAACAATCACTGTTCTGGCATCATCAACGCCTTTAACCGCGCCTGTGGTTTGGCTGTCCACTGTGTCGGTACCGCCGTTAAGCAAGGTATCTAGTGAGGTATGGCTAACGCCGTCACCCCCTCCGCTGACGCCATCGCCAGAAGCATCCAGATAATAATAGACCTTGCCATTGGCCATGGTGGCCGCTGCGATTAAGTTTAGATTAATGCCTGACACTGTGCCTAGGCTTAACGTTGCCGGCATCGGCATGTAAGCCTGCGAGCTCTGCACGGCAACCGTGCTGCCGTTGCCGGCACTATCATTGGCGGCATTGGCGGCAACATCTAGCGTGTAAGTACCTGAACCTATTGGCTGCGTCACGGCTAAGGTGTAATGGCTACTGTCCACCGTAGTAAATGCGCCTTTGGTGCCTGCTGAAATAACCACATCCGTCGCATTAAAACCAGTTACCGCTTCACTAAATTCGAAGCTGTAAAGCACTTCTGTCGTTGACGTGCCTGCGGTGTTATCGGTGATTGTAACGGTGGGTGCAACATAGTCTATGGTCACCACGCTGCCAGCTACCGCAGATAGATTACCGGCTAAGTCAGTCGTATAAACCTTATAAGTACCCTCCAGCAGCCCTGTAATCGCCATGGCAGTGCTGGTATTTGCCGTTGCAATGGTGGTTGAGTTCCATTGGTTGTCTGCCGCGTTGGTAATGCTGGCTAAATCGGTCACTGTTACGCTGCTGCTCACCAAATACGCCGTGCCAATCTCGGTGCTTTGCACTGGTAGGGTACTGCCAGCTTTAAGAGATACTGGGTTGATGATGGTGCCATCGGCGTTAAATTGCTGCACAAATATGCTGGTGTCAATTGGACCGTCAGTACCAGACCAAGTCACCGCATACTCACCAGTTGTGCCTATGGCGGTGATTTGTGGCACTTGATCGGAGCCAGTGGTATAGCCTATCGCCTCAAGTTGTACGGGCGTGTTGTTGGTAATGGTGCCATCGGCATTGAATTTCTGTACAAATATGCTGTAGTCCCCGCCATTATCAAGACCAGACCAGGTCACCAAATACGCACCTGCAGTGCCTATGGCGGTGATTTGTGGTACTTCATCTGGACCATTGGTTATGCCTATCGCCTCAAGTTGTACGGGCGTGTTGTTGGTAATGGTGCCATCGGCATTGAATTTCTGTACAA
>CANFZA010000067.1 GCA_947451235.1 Methylophilaceae bacterium
GATAATCGCTTGGGCTAATACCGTTGCCGTTGTTGTACCGTCACCAGCAATGTCAGAAGTTTTTGAAGCGACTTCTTTCACCATTTGTGCGCCCATGTTTTCGAATCTGTCTTTTAATTCAATTTCTTTGGCCACAGAAACACCATCTTTAGTAATGGTCGGTGCGCCGAATGAACGCTCTAACACCACGTTACGGCCTTTAGGGCCCAAAGTTACTTTCACTGCATTGGCTAAAATGTTCACGCCGTTAGTCATTTTTTGGCGAACATCGTCACCAAATCTTACGTCTTTTGCTGCCATGTTAATTGCTCCTAAATTCTTAAATTGCGATATGGATAGTGTGTATCAAGCTTAAGGCCTAATTACTCAACAATCGCCATGATGTCTTCTTCACGCATGACTAATAACTCTTCGCCATCTACTTTTACCGTTTGGCCGGCATATTTGCCGAACAATACTTTGTCGCCGACTTTAACGTCTAAAGCGATCACTTTACCGCTGTCGTCACGTTTGCCTGAACCAATGGCTTGCACCACACCTTGGTCCGGTTTTTCTGTTGCGCTATCTGGAATCACAATGCCTGATGCCGTAGTACGCTCTTCTTCTGAACGTTTTACAATGACGCGGTCGTGTAAAGGACGAATTTTCATACGATTTCTCCAAAATTAAATAGTTAATATGCTCAGTAATTGCCTGCTAGGACTTTTATAAGTCAGTCTTTAAGCGCTAAGTCATGTAAAAGACATTAAGCACAGTTCGTGCCAATGCGCTAAGCCGTTTGTAGCGACTCTGATATTGGGAGGCAAGCAAGCGTAATGGTTATCGCCAACTAATTAAATTGACTACCTTTATATGCCTAAGCTTAAGTATTTTTAGTTAGCACTACAGTGAGTAAGCCTGTCAGTGTCGTGAAATACATTGATTGTTTTTACACCACCACAGCCTTTCGTCGCTTTAAAGATGCGATATTTAAGTCTCTTGTCACAAATTTCGTATTATTAAAATGATATGAATAGTCAGATTTAATCTTAACTTAATGATTATGTTCAATAAAGTAAATTTAGTTGAGCTGCCAACGCTACATAACTGGGTATTAAGGGTTGATTTTCATAAGATCAGGTGAGTGAAAGTTGCTAATGACGAGATTCAGTAAAGCCATATATTTGATTTTATAAATACACTTTGTATGTATTTAATTCATACAGTGTAGTTTATTAATACAACAGTGCATTACAACTAGACACATAAATTTACAATTCAGCAAAGTGAGTACAAGCGGATTGCATTGTCATGTGACTGTCACAACCATCTGATTTATATAGAAAAAAATTGTTAAAACATATTAAAAGTTGCTTTTTGCCAATGTTGGCACGGAGCATGCATATTGTCCTCTGCGTCACTAATATTTCCAAAAGTAACACCAAGTAACTGTGGGGTATCGCCAGTCGGCAAAGAAAAGTAATTATATCGACACTTTTTGACTGGTAATTATAATTTTAGTTAGAGGAGACATAACAATGGCAATTAGCTTAGCTACCAATGCGGCAACCGATGCTTTGGCGCTCAATAGAGCACCAACTAGCGTAGGCGCACAGGAAGTCCACAAGTGGATGCAAGATTTCAACTGGGACTTTAAAAACAATCGTACCAAGTATCCAACCAAGTATTTAATGGCGAACGATACAAAAGAGCAATTCAAACTGATCGCTAAAGAATATGCACGTATGGAATCAGTTAAAGATGAGCGTCAGTTCGGTAGCTTGCAAGATGCGTTAACACGTATGAATGCAGGTAACCGTGTAGCGCCTAAGTGGGGCGAGACCATGAAAGTGGTATCAAACTTCTTGGAAGTGGGCGAGTACAACGCGATTGCTGCTTCAGCAATGTTATGGGACAGCGCGTCTGCTCCAGAGCAAAAAAATGGCTACTTAGGCCAGGTAATGGATGAAATTCGCCATACACACCAATGTGGTTATGTAAATTACTACTTCTCTAAATATTTCCACGATCCAGCTGGCCACACTGATGCACGTCGCGTACGTACATTAGGTCCATTATGGAAAGGCATGAAACGCGTATTTGCGGATGGTTTTATCTCTGGCGATGCGGTTGAATGTTCTATCAACTTACAGCTGGTTGGTGAAGCTTGTTTCACAAACCCACTTATCGTTGCGGTTACAGAGTGGGCTTCAGCCAATGGCGATGAAGTCACACCAACTGTTTTCCTTTCTATTGAAACAGATGAGTTGCGTCACATGGCAAACGGTTACCAAACCGTTGTATCAATTGCCCATGACCCTGCTGCTGCTAAATACCTAAATACCGATCTAAACAACGCATTCTGGACACAGCAAAAGTATTTCACGCCTGTGCTAGGTATGTTGTTTGAATACGGTAGTAAATTCAAAGTTGAGCCATGGGTTAAAACATGGAATCGCTGGGTTTACGAAGATTGGGGCGGCATCTGGATTGGTCGTTTAGGCAAATACGGTGTGCAATCTCCAGCAAGTTTGAAAGATGCTAAAAAAGATGCATATTGGGCTCACCATGACTTGTTCTTACTAGCTTACGCAGTATGGCCTACAGGTTTCTTCCGTTTAGCATTACCTTCTAAAGAAGACGCTGATTGGTTTGAAGCAAACTACCCAGGTTGGTATGACCATTACGGCAAAATCTACGAAGAATGGCGTGCTCGCGGTTGCGAAGATCCATCAAGCGGATTTATCCCATTACAGTGGTTTGTTGAAAACAACCACGAAATCTACATCGATCGCGTATCACAAGTGCCTTTCTGCCCATCATTAACTAAGGGTGCAAGCTCATTACGTATCCATGAATACAACGGCAAAAAACATGCATTCAGTGATGAGTGGGGCGAGCGTATGTGGTTAAGCGAGCCAGAGCGTTATGAGTGTCAAAACGTATTTGAACAATACGCTGGCCGTGAGCTTTCAGAAGTGATTGCTGAGCTTTGGGGTGTTCGTAGTGATGGCGTTACGTTAATTGGTCAACCACATGTAACAAAAGAAGGCAAATTGTGGACTTTAGACGATATTAAACGTGCTAACTGTGTTTTCAAAGATCCACTAGCTTAATTTAAGCAGGCGGGATTATAGCCCCGCCTCTAAGTTAGCGTGTATCCCTTACACATAAACCAAAAATGAAGGATAAATGAAATGTCTTTATTAGAAGAAAGAAGACGTGGTCTAACCGACCCCGCAATGGCCGCTCAGATTATGGCTGAAATTCCAGATCAACCTCTGGATACACAACGTAAGATGGGTTACTACGTGCAACCACGTGGTAAACGCCTAACAGAATACGAAATCATGACTTGCTACACACAGCCAACACCAGATTGGATTAGTGGCGGACTTGATTGGGGTGATTGGACACAAAAATTCCACGGTGGTCGTTCATCATGGGGCAATGAAACAACTGAGTTACTTTCTAGCGATTGGCATCTACACCGTGATCCAGCCGCTCGCTGGCATCCAGTGTACGTTAAAGCTAAAGGTGAAGATTGGCGTGTGCTTCAGCGTTTTATGGAAACATTTTCAGCTGAAGGCGCATTACGCACGATAGATCCAGTTTGGCGTGACGAGATTTTACCTAAGCATTTAGGTGCGCTTGGTTACAGTGAGTATGGCCTATTTAATGCACACTCATCAGTACTTCGAGATTGCACAGGCGATACATTACGTAGCACGTTTGCCTTTGCTGCTTTCGATAAAGTTGATAACTCACAAATGACACAACTTGTGCGTACCTTTATTCACAAAATGATGCCTGGCTATGATGATTCTCCAGCTATCGGTAAAAAAGAGTGGACTGAAGGCGCAGCCTACAAATCAGCACGTGAAACTGTTGAAACAATGTGGCAAGAAACGTATGACTGGAACGAAGTGATGTTCGCTGTGCATATGATTTATGACCCATTATTTGGCCAACTTGTACGTCGCGAATTTTTCCAACGTCTTTCACCAGCGTATGGTGATTCATTGACACCATTTGTTATTGCTGGTGTTCAAACGTACTTCCAAACCACTAAAGCGGCTATGGCTGATATTTATCATCATTGTTTAGATAATGATAAAAATCACGGTGGCTTTAATCGTCGTTGGATGCATGTATGGATGGAAAAATGGTTGCCTAAAACAGTGGCAGCAATGGCTGAGTTCATGAGTGTTTATGCAACTTTACCAGCAAGAGAAGGCTTTACTGATAATGCATCAATCGCAGCTAGCGTTAACCGCGTAGTAGAAGATTGGATTGTTGATTATGCCAATAAGATTGATTACAAAGTAGATCAAAGCGCGATGGTAGCAACCATCATGGCTGGTCTTAAATAGGAGTAGCACATGACGACTGTAAATGATAATTCCTACGACGCTGGCATTATGTCTTTGAACGGCAAAGATTTTGCTGATGAATACTTCAAAGAAGAAAACCAGGTAGTTAAGGAGAGTAATACTGTTGTGTTGGTACTCAAAAAGTCTGACGAAATGGATTACATCGTAGAAGAAATGTTAGTGAAGATCTTTCAAAAGAAGAACCCAACACTAGTGATTCAAGACCGGGGTGGTTATTGGTGGTTAAAAGCGGATAACTCAATTGAAATTGATTGTGAATATGCTTCAGACATTTTAGGCAAACCATACACAATTTACGATTTATTAGTGGATGTAACTTCAACTGTAGGCCGCGCCTATACGTTTGGAAGCACATTTACTATCACCAGCGAGTTGATGGGTCTTGACGTCAAATTGCAAGACGTTGCTGCTTAAGGAGATTGGAAATGACAGATATTAAAATTAATAAAGTACACGATAACGCTACGCGTGATGAGTGGGCATTAAAAGTTGCAGCGCTAGATTCTCTAGACAAAGCAGCAACATTTTTAGTGCACTTTCGTAAGCAATATACGACTGTACTAAGACAAAGTTTTGATCTGCAATTAGATCACAACTGGATTGAAGCGCAAATTGAACAGAAGGTTGCTATTTTGAAAGAACGTGAATTTACGTGCAATCAAGATTTACAACACAAATGTGCAACAGGCGAATCCGCAGCAACCGCTGTAGCTGCAGTGCTAGCTAAAATGGCCGCTTGTACCGATAAAATGGAAGCAGAAAAGATTCATATCAATTTCAGAATTGACTATAAATCTCCAATTATGCCAACAAATTATTTCATGGATACCGATCGCATTTTAGGTAGCCAGTTGATGTCATTGCGCAATATTGGTTATTACGATTTATCACTTGCTGAATTACGTATCAAACGCGGTGTAAAAGTAATCGTAGCAAATGAGCATGTGCATTAATTAGTCAAATTACGGTGAGGTATTGGCGTGGTGGCCATGCCGCACCGTAGCTCGGGAAGCAGCCGAGTTGGTTTCCGCAATGCAACAACCAAAGGTAATGTTGCGAAAACCAACTGGTCTGCGTCTGTTTATAAAGTGAGGGTGAGATGGAAAATATAAGTTGCGTGTTGGAAGAAGTAGAACTAGATGGCAGGCCATCAAGCGAACATTTGCTGATTAAAGTTGCGGGGCGATATACCGCTTATGCCATAGATTTAGGGTTTTTATGGCGCTGGGAAATATACATGGAGGAGGACGTTATGGTCCAAGACGGCGGCTCTATTAGCCTCACTTCCGCTACCGAAGCTGTTAATCATGTACTCGCCTTTTTTTCTGCCAGAGATCAAAACACAATTTGCGGCGATGGTCTTGCTGCCTGATTAATGCCTTCAGAAATTGCTTTTATTGCAAGTCCAACTAAATAAATATTGAAACGAAAATAAATGAAACTACATGAGATAGAAATTGTTACCCAAGACGGTGAGTCCGTTTACATTGAATGTGCTTCTAATGAAGACATTATTACTGCCGGTTTGCGCCAAGACATCATCTTAATGTCTTCATGTAGAGAAGGTGGCTGCGCAACTTGTAAAGGTTTGTGTACTGATGGGGATTACGATTTAGTGAAATGTACAGTACAGGCTTTGCCGCCAGAAGAAGAAGAGGAAGGCCAAGTGTTACTTTGCCGCGCTTTTCCTAAATCTAATATGCGCGTTGAAGTGCCATATACCTCAGACCGCATTTCAACGTCTGCGACAGAAAGTAAACGAGATTTCTTCGCCGAGTTAGTCAAAATTACACCGGTTGCCAGCAATACGGTTGAAGTGACCATGCGTAGAATTCCTGACGAGCTATCAGGCAGTGACGTTAATGTTTCATTTGAACCAGGTCAGTTTTTTGATGTTCAGCTGCCAGGCACAGACTTATGGCGCTCGTTTTCACCTTCTAACTTACCAAATAAAGACGGTCTTTTAGAATTTTTAATTCGTATTCTCCCAGACGGCCGTTTCTCAAACTTTCTTAGCAATGACGCTAAAGCCGGTCAGGTATTAAACCTAAGAGGTTCTTCAGGTTCATTTTATCTACATGATAATGGTTTGCAAGCACGATACTTTTTAGCCGGCGGTACCGGTTTGTCACCAGTGTTATCTATGGTTAGAAAAATGTACGACCAAGGTGACCCGCAAGAAACGCGTCTTTATTTTGGTGTAAGTAAGCAAGAAGAAGTGTTTTATGTCAATGAGTTGATTGCACTATCAGCAAAAATGTCTAACTTGACTGTAAAAGTCAGCATCTCACATCCAGATATCAGCTGGACAGGCGAGCACGGCAACGTAGTGGAAACTTTACGTAAAGATTTGGAGTTAAGCGGTGCAAAACCAGATATTTATCTCTGTGGCCCATCTGGCATGGTCGATGCCACTTATAGAATGTGCGTAGATCTCAACATTCCAAAAGGTAATATCTGCACTGAGAAATTTCTGCCTAGCGGATCTTCACATGAGTAATGTCAGGCAATTGTCAGGTGTGCCTAATGCTTTATCTGGGCATGGGGCGCATGTGATGACTATTAATTTTGCGCCCCGTAACGCAGGTGTTGTCAATAACCTGACGTTAAGTTTAAGCTAAAGGCTGATTAAGTGTTAGTATCTTTACGGTCATCAATCAATGTCGGGTTAAGTGGCAATATGAATGAAGGCCTCTTACCTCCCGGTATGGACCGTCCAGGTCAAGCTTGGGATTGGATGCAACAAACAGGGGAGGCTCCATCAAGTTATGATTGGGTCCGCCCTGAAGTGGCGGAGTCGTGGGCGCGGTGCCTTGACGACCATAATCTCCACCCTAGATTAGACTTTTCACCTTTAGTGGATTTGCCGGAAAACACCGAACGATTGACCCCAGTCGGTTGGTCGCGCCAACTACTTACTACGCTTTTTGTTCAAACTTTCAACATCCATTCCTTTGTGCAGGACGTCGATATGACGGTCTTGCTGACGGATAGCGAAGGTACGCTCATGCACGTTGTGGGTACTGGGCAGAATCATTTTCTGGCTGAAACCAAATTACTGCAACTAGGTTCAAGTTGGCTGGAGTCTGCTATCGGTAATAATGGCATAGGATCAGCTATTTTGCTTGGTACGCCTATGGCGTTTATAGGCAAAGAACATTTTTTCTCTAGGCTACATGCTTGCGCTACGGCTGGCTACCCTATCAAAGGCCCAGACGGCAAAATATTGGCATTTCTTGGCCTGTTAAGTACTCAGAGAGATTCACTTAAGCCTTTGTTGGCCTTTTTACGTATGGCGGGTATGTTCGTAGAATCAGATGTATTTACTCGACATCGGCCTAAAGGCAGGCTTATTCGTTTTCGGGCTGTAGATGCGCGCGAAAGCCTGCATACCCAGCAGAGTGCGATTGATGGACTTGTGGTTATGGGTGATGATGAGCGAGTGTTAGCGCTCAATGTGTCGGCAATGGATTTACTCGGCATGGATTCTTATTCGCATATTGTGGGTGAGCGCTTAGAGTATTCACTCGGTATCGGCTTAGGTAATCTATTAGCGGCTCAGACTAAGGCGCAAGGCGCCATAGAAATAGTCTCCGTCAGTGGTACTCGCTTAGTTGTTGAAGCAGACATAATCGCGAGCGATGCTTCTATCTCAGCCACGGTCAAGGCTGCTAGGGATGTTGGGGCAAGTCAGCGTGCGGCGAAAGCTGATGTTAGTCCGCCACCATCCCCTCGTAAAAGTGCCACTGGCGGTCAAGATACTATTCTTGATTCCTTACTAAAGAAAATGGTGAGTTTGCAGGAACAGAAAATACCGATTTTGATTATTGGTGAGTCTGGTGTCGGTAAAGAATATTTGGTGCAACATTCTCACCGCGCAGGTTTGCGTCGTGATGGTCCTTTCATTGCGATTAATTGTGCGGCTATTCCACGTGATTTAATTGAAAGTGAGCTATTTGGCTATGTGCCAGGCAGTTTTACTGGCGCCTCTAGAGAGGGCCGTATTGGTAAGTTTCAACATGCGTCTGGCGGTACTATTTTTCTAGATGAAATTGGCGATATGGATTTCGCGCTACAAGCGACTTTGCTACGTGTACTTGAGTCGTCAGAATTCGTGCCTGTTGGTGGCGTCAAGCCAATAAAAGTCGATGTGCAAGTGATAGCGGCCACTAATGCCAGCCTGCGTGATCTTGTTGAACGTGGGACTTTTCGTAGAGATCTTTATTATCGATTAAACGGCGCGCAGATATGGATACCGTCACTGCGTGAGCGTCCAGATAAAATTCAACTGATCAGCAATATTTTCGAACAAGAGCAAGAGTTTGGTGGGTTCACCAATCGTGGAAAAGTCCTTAGTGATGAGGTGCTTGAAATATTCCTTAAGCATCCATGGCCAGGCAATATTCGCCAGCTTCGTAATTTATTGAAAACGGTAGCCTTTCTGAGCACAGATTCAGTGATTACCGTAGAAGATTTACCACCGGACTTTATCGCGGAAATGAACATTAGTAATGAAGAGCATTATAGCTTTGCTGATTCGCCTTCGACTACTGAAACGCCGCTGCTTGCTACGATGACGGCTCCTACAACTGGTGTTCTAGCTAACTGGGAAGAGCAAGCGGTGCTTACAGCGCTACAAACAAGTAGTTGGAATGTCTCTATGGCGGCGAAGAAGTTGAACATCACTCGTAGTACGCTTTATCAAAAAATAGCTAAGTACGGGATTAAGAAGCCGAGCAGAAGTTGGTAGCTGCAAACTGTTTTCACCGGACTGGTAGCAATCATGAGCCACGATGATCAGTTTGCAGAGGATATGGCGCGTGAGCTAGAAGCCACTATTCGTATGTTAGAAGCTCGTCAGTTATTGATTGAAAATTTGATGGGTGCAGCGCATGTAAGTGAATTGTGTGAGTACTTAATAGAAGATGTTGAGCACTCGCAAGAGCAGGAGGCAGCTGAGTTGGAGAGATGGTTAGATAGTCGAGATAACGAGTGGATTTATGTTGTGATGCGCTTAAAGCACGCCAGGCAACAGCGCGTTATGCTAGGTCGACTATGTATGAAGATGGATGTAAATGGTAGGTAATTAGATTAGTTTATTTATATTTACGCTGAAGCAATCAAGGTCTAGCGCTAATACTTTTAATGCACTATAACAATAACGAAAGTGACATGACATGGCGATAGAAGTAATTTACAGCAACGTTGCTAGACGACAAATGGTTCACGGACTTGATTTACTTGCCCGCGCAGTGAGGCTGACCTTAGGGCCATCTGGTCCGTCGGTAATGATTGAGCATCGAACATCAGGATTGCCACCTATCGTTAGCCGCGATGGCGTGACGGTTGCTAATGCTATTTCTCTTGAAGACCCTATTGCTGATCTAGGCGCACGCATTTTACGCGATGTCGCCAATGGCGTTTCTCGTGAAGCTGGCGATGGCACCACCACTTCTATTGTACTTGGGCATAGTATGGCAAAGGCTGCGATTAAATTCATCACCGTTGGTGCTGATCCCATGCAAATAAAAAAAGGCATGGATCACGCATGCTTGGCTGTCATTGAAGCACTTAAAACAATGGCTGTTGATGGTTCAGACGAAAAAACGATTATTCAGGTCGCCTCAATTGCCTCACGTGAAGAAGAAATTGGTCATTTACTCGCTAAAGTAGTCAATCGGCTAGGCAAAGGTTGTACCTTAAATCTTGAGCTTGGCCACAGTATGGAAGATGAGTTCGACGTGGTTGAGGGTACGCGTTATGGTCAAGGCTATTTATCACCCTATTTTGTCACCGATCATGATCGCCAAGTGGTCGAGCTAGATAATCCTTATATATTTTTCTACGATGAAGAGCTCACTAGTATTGATCAGCTTATTCCGCTCTACGATATGGTGCGCGAAGAAGAACGTACATTATTAATTATTGCCGAAGATCTAAAAGACCAAGCACTCGCCACAACCTTACTCAACCAAACCCGTGGGCTTATTAAAGTCGTCGCGGTAAAGCCGCCGGCCTTTGGTGACCGCCGCTTAAAACATTTGGCCGACTTAGCCGCACTTACTGGCGGAAAAGTATTACTTTCTGGGCATGGCGATAATCCTGAGTTAGTGGATTTGGCTGATTTAGGCCAAGCCGTAAAAGTGATTGTTGATGCCGATAGCACGACGATTATTTCAGGTAAAGGTGATCCGCTAGTCATTACAGAACGCTTAGCCGGACTTCGCTTAGAGCTTGAGCTAGTACAAGCGCGTAAACCAGGAGAAGGTTCACCTAGTGGCAATATGCATGAGATCGATGATCTTGAAGAGCGTATCGCGCATCTCACCAGTGCTATGGGTGTTATTAGAGTGGGCGGCATCACCGATATTGATATTAAAGAACGCTTAACGCGGATTGATAATGCTTGGCGTTCTGTTTCTGCCGCCCTAGAAGAAGGCGTCATTGCCGGCGGAGGCGCTAGTTTATTAAGAGCGCGTCATGTATTAGAAAGCTTAGAAAGCCCGAACTTAGACCATAACATGGGTGTAGACGTAGTGTTGGAAGCGCTCGCCGCGCCTATACAGCAAATTGCAGTCAATGCTGGATTGAACCCAGAGACTGTGATCGATAAGCTACTGGAAATGAATTCGCCATTGAGTGTTTTTGATGCCTATACCAGAACTTACGGCGATGCCTTTGACAAGGGTGTGCTAGACCCAGTGAAAGTGACTAGACTGGCATTAAAAAATGCAGTTGGTGTGGTTGGCGTGATGATTACTACCGAAGCGATTGTGACTAATGTACGAGACACCTCCGCTTGGGATAGTTACGATCCTGAGTTAGCAGCGGCTACGCGTGAAGATCCTAGGGCATAATTAAGCAAGGTAAAGCCATTAAACGCTGGTGTTGAAAATAGTTAACAACAGTGATGTTTGGTTTTACTTTAGCTATTCATTAAACCTATTCTCGTCAAATGAACGCTTGTTTCTAGACCGCTCTAGCCACAATCCTTATATATCGATCCGAAAGTAGACTCAACCTATGAGCAAAAGAATAGATAGGGATTGTGATGATGCTGAAGCTGGTATTAGGTTTCATATGAGCTCAGCACGCATGAACATCAAAAAGATGAGTTTCGTTGCTTTTCAGCGCTATTTAGACCGTGTAGTCGCCTCAAGGTATCGTTGCCGTAAATGTGGTTGGGGTGGTTCGGGTAAGTATCTGGTACCGATGGAGGCCGGTAGCGAATCAAATTTTGCTATCGATCAATATAGTGACACTTGGTATGCTTGTCCTCAATGTGAGTCTGATATTGACCCAGATACACCCGTTTTAAGTCCAGTGGACTAGCCTGATTAATGCTGTTACGGGCGCCACTTAAGTGATACGCAGTGCTTATTTGTGCGATATGCTTGCTTATAAGTAACGAAAATTTGCAACAGGCGATAAATGTCATAGCCAGCCCATCAATAATTACGGCCACGTATCTGTACTTGTAAGAGCGGTCTGTGACCGCGAACCATTTCTTTCACAGTCACAGACCGCTCCTACAACAAGCTTATTCCAAGTCATTATTGACAGTATTAGCTATAAAGCTAAATTTCCAATAACAATTGATCACAACTAGACGTTCAGAATCACTGCAGTGTTCAATATGAATACATACAGTCACTGTAATTTCATACACACCGGAATCTATGGCTAAAGAAATAAAATGCAGATTATGTTTTTAACCAATTGATTAATAATGACTATTTAAGTAATTGTAAAGTTGGCACGGAAATTGATTGTAGTTACTAGGTCATACAAATGTAACGACAGCCAAAGCTGGCGCAATTTTGCGTAGCATCGCTGCTAATTTAAAAGGATGTAATCATGTTTAAACGCACTAATCTAAGCACTAAAGGTTCACTATTATTAATCGCTTTGGTTTCAACTGTAACTGCTTCACAGCTTGTATGTGCTGAACAGTCAAATGACGCTCAAGCTCAAGCACGCAATGTAATGCAAGGCGCACAAATTGCATCACGCGGTCAAAATATCGAAGCGGGTACTTTTGTTGATTCACATCAATCTGCACGTAATTTAATTGCTGGTTCATCAAACATTAAAAATTCTACACTTAATGTTGTGGCCGGTAATTACATCGATCCACATCAACGTGCTCGTGATGTAATGACAGCAACAATGCAAACTGCACCATCTGGCATTAAAGTAGCAAGGTAATCGCAGCAATTTTTACGGTACCTAAAATCATCTTTCCGATAAATACAGACTCATGCCAAGAGCAAATCATGTTCTTAAGGTTTTTATAGAGCGTCAAAAACACTTTTAGATAAAGACAGTAGAGTTTTGTATTAGCGGAAATGATGAGTTTAAAAAGATACAGAGTTATAAAAATGCAAATGAATTTTGAAGCAGCATGTGATGAAAAGAAACAGTGTCTAGCGCGTGAAAATAAGTTAAGAATGATGTTAATTAATGGTCGGTCTATGCTTAATTAGGCATTTATCTAATGCCTAAACAAGAGCGAATATTTACAAAACCACCCTTTCCATTAAACAACTCCAAAAGAGAAGATAAATGACTACCAACAAGAATGCTGATATTGGCCTAGTAGGCCTAGCTGTAATGGGGCAGAATTTAGCCCTAAACATTGCCGATCATGGCTACACCATCGCGGTTTA
>CANFZA010000068.1 GCA_947451235.1 Methylophilaceae bacterium
TTATTTTTGATCCCAAGATTCTTCCCACATACAATGTTTGATTTTATGGCGATTTGCAATCAACTCATCAATACTTGGCTCGTCATTTAGCGCACGTTTAATGGCTAATTTAGTCGCTTCGTAGTTATTTTTATACATATCAGCTTTATCTAGATTTTCATCTTTTGCTGCACGTGGATCAATCCAAACCATGCTGATAATACATAAATCGTTAACTTGATCTTTAGGAATAATGCCTTCGATCACGCAATCTAAAATTGCGTCAGCGGTAGCAGCTTGCACTAAACCACCAAATAACTCGATGTTTGCGCTATCTTTTAAAGTAACTTTTGGCACCATCATGCACGCTGGGCGTACTAATTGGTTAAGGTCGCGCACTGCAAACATTGAAGTGTGGCCTTTGTTTTGCGCCATCATATTTGCAAATGCTTGGCCAACTGGGCCATCTACGCTACCGATTAAAATTTCTGGCATCGCTGCGCCAGCATCTTTACCTTCAGTGTAAATCGTGGCTTCGCCCGCTTTTAAAGTGATTTTTGACATGAATTGTCCTTGAATAATGTGAATAAAGTGATAAATGCAGTTTTGAATATAAGTAAAAAAAGTTTAACCCAGCAATTTTATAGAATCGTCCGTAGATAAGCAATTTACTATGGACGTATTCAACATTAAATATCAGTCATTGATATTCTATGCTCGCTTTTGTCGGCTATTAACTGCATATCCACATGCATAATTCCTGCCTCTAAGTAAGGTTCACTCACCACATTAAAGCCAGCTTGTTGATAAAATAAAATCGCATGCACTTGTGCCGAAAGCGTGATGGTGCTTACCCCTTGCTGGCGATGAAGCGCTATGGCTTTGTTGAGTAATTTCGCACCCACGCCCATGCCACGCCATGCTTTCAAAACTGCCATGCGACCTATACTGCCGTTGCTTAAAAGGCGAGCACAAGCTATTGGTTCATCAGAACTACTTCGCACCAATAAATGTTGCGCTACGGCATCTTGATCATCCCATTCCAACGCAACAGGCACCTTTTGTTCTTCAATAAACACCTTGGTACGAATATGTATTAAATGCTGCTTATTTTGCGACCATGCGACTTCGTCTATGTAGATATTGGCTAGCATGATGTAAACCCCTTATAATGCGTATTTGATCCAACCGTCATGAAGGTAAATTAATGAAGAACTATGTTGAAGTATTCGCGAGAGTTTTACTCGCACAGATTTTTTTAGTCGCTGTATTTATTACGCTTTCGCAAATTACTAGCAATCCACTAGGCTATCAGGCTTACATAGATTACTTAGCTGCACACAGCTTACCTGGCGTTTTCGCACCACTTACCATTTTAATTCAACTGGTTTTTGGTCTGGGTTTATTGCTTGGCTACAAAACTAAAACATGTGCATATGCTTTGGCCATTTATGCCGCTTTCATTGCACTTTACATGAAGCTACAAGAAACAAACGGTTTGATTTTCACTCTGCAATATCTCGCTATTTCAGGTGGTTTAATCATGGTAGCGTTACATGACAAAATGGCTTGCAGCTTAGATAATTTAAAGAAATCTAGCTAATTATATAAGTAGATCCAATACTAAAAAAGCGGGCTAAGATTGAATCTTAGCCCGCTTTTTTATTCCCACTCTAACGCTGGGTAAATCGTATTTACATTACGTCTATTGGCAATTTCAAACAACAGCCATTTATCTTTTTCTGTCACGGCGACGGTATTCATGGCGGACTCCATGCTTTCACCTTTTTTAATACTAGCGCGAATTTCTGTAAGCAATATATTTAAGTAATGTTGCTCATTATTCAAAGCGGCCAGCCAGTCTTTAGGCACAAACCCATGGCCCGGCACGACTTGCTTAGGCTGACTAGCTTTAAGCAGCTCAATCTCGTTAATAAAACCTTTAATGTCGCCTTCCAATACTGGCGTACGCTCAACAAACAACAAATCGCCAGTGAATAAAGTGCTGGTCTTTGAATCTATCACCGATAAATCAGTATTTGTATGCGCCACTGGGTGAGCGGATAAGGTCAGCGTTCTGTCGCCTAAATCTAAAGTTACATTAGGCGTTTGCTTAATTTTTACGCTGATTGTGGGTTTAACCAACTCACTACCTTTGGCATCATCGCCTAATAATTTTGCATTCAGTTTTGCATATTGCTCTTTGCGTAACTCCATCGCGTTGGCTAGTTTTTCATGCCCCACAAATTCAGGCTTTGCTTCTTTTGGATTGCTGGGTAAAAAAGCGGCATTGCCGTAAATATGGTCTGGGTGCACATGCGTGTTAATCACATAAAGTACTGGCAAGGGCGTTACTTTGCTAATTGCTTCGCGTAATTGAGTGCCCACTTTAAGGCTACCGCCCGTGTCTATTACCGCTACTCCTTTGCTACCCACTACAAAACTCGCATTACATATATCACCGTGATAGCCATCATCAATATCCAGATGCACGCCATGATGCACATAAATGCCGTCACCTAGATTTACTATGGCAAAGCTCTCTGCTTTAGCTTGAACATGCGCGCAACCCATCACGCAAAACAGACTAAGGGTTATCATTAAATATCGCATAGCTTGTTCCTGGAGTGATTGTTATTGGTTAGAATACTTTAGAATAGTGGCGCTTTATGCAATTTTTTGCTGTGATGCATGTCACACATACAGAAATTTAATACTACAGGAATATTTCTATGAATCAAACATCAACCCGTTACACCAAAACAGCGATTATATTACATTGGCTAATCGCATTTTTCATATTCGGCATGTTTGCATTAGGTTGGTTCATGACAGAATTACCAAAAGATGCACCAAAAGAACTGGCGCACGATTTATTTAATTTTGGACTCTATACTTGGCAATCCGCTGAGGCCGTTAGCCCACGTAACTTTTATTTCAATCTACATAAATCGTTAGGCATCACTATATTGGCGCTTATTGCATTCCGTATTTTCTGGCGCATTTCGCATACTCCACCAGCCGTGTTAACTTCTTACAAAGCTTGGGAAGTTAAACTAGCGCATGGTACGCACCACTTACTTTACACGCTAATGACGGCAGTGCCTTTAACTGGTTTGATTATGGCAATATACGGTAAATATGGTGTTAAATGGTTTGGCTTAGAGATTATCTCTGGCGCTGACAACAAGCCGCTGCGCGATATTTTTGAAGGTGCGCATGAGTTCATAGGCATTTTCTTATTGGTCATTATTGGCTTACATATTGCAGGCGCACTTAAACATAAATTGATTGATAAAGATGGCACTTTGAAACGCATGTCATTGCATTAATAATTGCGTTTATCTATGCGCTAATCATTTTTGATTGATGGCTGCATTCAATCGGTAGACTCTTTTGAAAAACATAAAATCTCGATAAATTTAACTGCATCTCAATTATTAGACATTCAATGTCTAGTAATTGAGATGCAGTTTTTTTATTGTCACTAACTAGCGTCGAGAGCCGAAACTTACAGGGCTGATACAAAATGTATTATTTTGAAATACAATTCATGTTAAGCTTTTAGCGTGAGAATTTTAAAACTATTCAGATTATTATTACTAGTAGCGCTATTAATTAGCGTAATAGAGTCGCGTGCATCAGCACCGCTTAACGAAATTCCAAGCCTCACAAACGTTACTATGAACGATGGTAACGAAGATAAATCAGATAAAGATCCATTAAGCGCTTCGCCTAAGGTCATGCTTTTATTTGGTTTTAATTACATATTTTTAAGCAATATTAAGCCGGCGCTCGCTTTGGCTTATACCAACCCTCTCTTACTTCCCAATCTGCGACCTCCTTGCATCTAAGTTAGTCAAACTTTAGGTTGGCCTGAATTTTGCTAATCTAAAAAGTAACGATAACACTCAATAAGTCCGTTTTATAGCAACGCTGTTGCCTTAAGGGGACATTGCTGATCCTGTCAGCTGAGCTTATTGCCAACTAATGTCTAATAAAGATGAAAACAATGAAGCATACTAAGAAAGTTGAGCACTATTTTGGTGCCAATTATTCGAGGCGCCTAGCTTACAGCGCTCTTGAAATCAAAAAACCGAAAATCAACACCCTGAAAGTAGCATTAATAGGCCTGCTAACCTGTTTTGCTACGCTATCCAATGCCGCCACCCCAACATTCACCCTGAGTGAATTGACTGAGGCCGCGTTAAAAAACAATCCCACCATGTTAATTTCTAGAGCGCGACAAGAGGCGGCCGTGGCCGGACTTACCGCTGCGCGCGCCTATACCAATCCTGAACTTGAATTTGGCGCTGGGCCAACAAAATATCGTGATGGTAGTGGTGAAACAAAAAGCAATTGGGGTGTGGCCTTATCTCAACCATTAGAATTTGGTAGCGTGCGAGAAGCACGTCAATCGCTTGCGCAGACTGGCATTCAATCGGCAGAAGTAGGTAGCGAACTAACGCAAACTGCATTAAAAAATAGAGTTAGGGCGGCATTTTACGAGGTGATTCAGCGCCAATCATTTTTAGAGTTAGTCGAAAGTGATAAAAAATTACTTGGGCAAATTCAAGAAAAAGTAGCGCTACGCGTCAAAGTTGGAGAGTCGCCACGCTATGAGCTGATCAAGGCTGAAACTGAGCTGCTGACCGTAGAACGTGACTATCAGGCCGCTAAAATCCGCATTGAAGAAAGTAAAGGCATGCTTAGAGGCTTGATTGGCCGCTCAATTCCCGTTCAATTTGAGTTGCGGGGAAGCTTGCCCATTAATAGCCAGTTGGAATCTTTAGCGTCATTGCAGGCTAGAGTTGCTAGCAGTCCTTTTATCCGTCAGGCAGAGCAGCTCAATAAAAGTGCAGAGGCCAAATTCAGGCTTGAGCAGCAGTTGCGTAACCCGGGCTTAACGCTAAAAGCTGGCGTTAATCAAGATCCAGATTTAACCAGCTTCAGGATTGGCCTAGCGATTCCATTACCACTTTGGAGTAAGCGAGAAGGCCAAATTGCTGAAGCGGCCGCCGGTATGCTACAAGCACAATCTCAGCTAGATAACGAAGACTTAAGTTTACAAAGAGAGCTAGAGTCAGGTTATCAACGCTATCAAATTGCGCGTCAGCAAGTTGCCGCTTATGAGTCTGGATTATTAGCGCGTGCTGAATCTGTGCTGAAAGTGGCTGAGTCCGGCTATCGTTACGGTGAGCGTGGCATTCTCGATTACTTAGATGCACAACGTACTTATCGCGCTGTCCGTAAAGACCAGCTTACCGCTGTATATGATTTGATTATTTCAGTACTTGAAATAGAACGCTTACTTGGCACTGAATTGCTAGAGGAAAAACTGTGAATTTATCTAAAATAATGTTTGGTTTAATGATGTTTGGCGCTGTATCACTGGCTGCTTGTGACAGTAAAAAAGCGGCGGAAGATGCGCCAGTTAAGGTGCTAGCAGATCCTAATTTGGTGAAAACTACACCAGAACTAGAGCAGAGGCTTACATTGGTGCGCGTTGCCAATGTAGAAATGCGTGAAACCATACGCATTCCTGGCAGCATTAGCGTTGATGAACAACGTGTTGCCCGAATAGGCGCCGCCGTCACTGGGCGTATCACTGATATTAATGTGGTATTGGGGCAATCTGTTCAAAAAGGCGAGGTTCTGGCGACGCTCAATAGTACTGAGTTAGCACAAAACCAATTGGTGTTTATCAAGGCGCGTCAGCAAATTGAGTTGCAAGCTAAGGCGGTTGAACGTGCGCAATTATTGCTTAATGCAGATGTGATTGGCGCTGCAGAGTTGCAGCGTAGAGAAGTAGAGCTTGCGGGTGCAAAGGCTGAACTCAATGCTAGTCGTGACCAATTGCAGGTATTGGGCATGTCTGACAAAGCGATTGCTGCGCTTGAGCGTACGAACAATATTCGCTCTTTAAGTAGCGTCACTGCAAAAATTGGCGGGACCATTATTAGTCGAAAAGTCAATCTAGGTCAGGTAGTACAGCCCGCCGATGAATTGTTTATTGTGGCTGATCTGTCGCATGTTTGGGCTGTTGCAGAAGTGCCAGAGCGCCAAGCAGAACTGATTCAAAAAGGCCAAGAAGTCATGCTTGAGATTCCAGCTTATGGCAGTCAGCAAATTTCTGGAAAATTGATTTATGTTGGTGAAACCGTTGATCCTCAAACTCGAACAATGAGTGTGCGTATGGATTTAAACAATAGCGACAGGCTAATTAAGCCAGAAATGCTTGCCTCTATGCTGGTAAGCTCAAATCCAGTCACACGCTTGGCGATTCCTACTGAAGCTGTGGTGCGTGAGAATGATCAGGATCATGTATTTGTGAAGGTCGCAGCCAATCAATATCGATTGAGAGCCGTGAAACTTGGCCAAGCTTATAAAGGCATGCGTGCGGTACTTAGCGATTTAGTTGAGACTGATACGATAGTGGCGGCAGGCGCTTTTCACCTTAACAGTCAACGTAAAGTTAAGGAACTAGAATAATGATAGAAGCCTTAATTCGCGCCGCCTTAAGGCAGCGCATCATAGTAGTTGTCGTAGCGTTGGGCATGTTGGTTTTTGGGCTGTTTGCCGCGCAAAACCTATCTGTCGACGCCTTTCCTGATGTTACCAATGTACAAGTACAAATTGCCACACCGGCCACCGGAAAATCCCCAGAGGAAGTCGAACGATTCATCACCGTACCGTTAGAAATCGCAATGACAGGTTTGCCGGGTTTAGTAGAAATGCGCTCGCTGAATAAAAACAGTCTATCGCTAATTACACTGGTTTTTAAAGATGATGTGGATGTTTACTTTGCACGTCAGCTAGTAATGGAACGATTGATGGAAGTAGTGTCACGTATGCCTAAAGGCGTTATGCCAGTGTTAGGGCCAGTATCTACCGGCTTGGGCGAGGTTTACCAATTTACGTTGGATAGACCGGACGATGGTAATCGCACGCTGACGCAAGCAGAATTAACCGAACGTAGAACCGTGCAAGATTGGGTGGTTAGGCCATTATTGCGCGGCATTCCTGGCGTTGCCGAGATTAATTCGCAAGGTGGTTACGTTAAGCAATATCAAGTGCTGGTTAACCCGGACCGCATGACGCATTACGGGCTTAAGCTGCAAGATATTTACAACGCTTTGGCCAATAATAATGCCAATAGCGGTGGTGGCGTTTTACCTCAATTTGCCGAGCAATATTTAATTCGTGGCGTTGGCTTAATTCAAACCTTAGACGATATTCGCGACATTGTGCTTAAAGAGCAAGGTGCAGTTCCTGTACGCATGCGTGATATTGCTGATGTGCAGCTTGGCCATGAAGTACGAGTCGGTGCCATCGTTAAAAATGGTGTTACAGAATCGGTAGGCGGCATTGTGCTGATGATGCGTGGTGGCAATGCCAAACAAGTGGTTAGCTTGGTTAAGGCGCGAGTGCAGGAAATTAACGAAAAAGGTATGTTGCCAGACGGCCTGCAAATCAAACCTTATTATGACCGTAGCGAGTTGGTAGATGCCTCTTTAAATACCGTGACCAAGGTGCTGATAGAAGGTGTTTTATTAGTCATTGTGATTTTGTTTCTATTTTTGGGTGATGTTCGCTCTAGCTTGATTGTAGTGAGTACCTTAATTTTAACGCCGCTGATCACCTTTGCTGCGATGAATTATTTTGGCATTTCAGCCAACCTGATGTCTTTAGGCGGCCTCGCCATTGCCATTGGTTTGATGGTTGATGGTTCCGTAGTTGTGGTTGAAAATGCTTACCATCATCTAGGCCATCGACAAGGCGAAAGTAAAATCCGCGTAGTGTTAGAAGCCGCCACAGAGGTCGGTACGCCGGTATTATTTGGTGTGGGAATTATCATTTTGGTGTTCTTGCCACTGATGACCTTAGAAGGCATGGAGGGCAAAATGTTTGCACCGCTAGCCTTCACTATTGCCATTGCACTGTTTGTATCGCTAGTGCTTTCACTTACTTTATCGCCTGTGCTCTGTTCTTATTTACTCAAGGGCGGTAGCGGTGAGGACACCAAATTCATTACCGCCATTAAGCGGCCGTATATGAAAATGCTACACTGGTCTTTACAGCACCAAAAGAAGACTATTTCAGCGGCCGCCGGCCTGTTTGTGGCTACGCTGGTATTGGTGCCTTTGCTTGGCATGTCTTTTATTCCAGAAATGAAAGAAGGTTCTATTGTGCCGGGCATTAATCGTATGCCTAATATCTCTTTAGAAGAATCGATTAAGATGGAATCTGAAGCCATGAAACTAATCATGGAAAAAGTGCCCGGTGTGCTTTCTGCCGTTTCTGGTGTGGGACGTGGAGAAAGCCCTGCGGACTCACAAGGACAGAACGAATCTACCCCAATTGTCAGCCTAAAACCACGTAGCGAATGGCCGAAAGGTTGGACGCAAGATGATATTGCCGCGCGTATGCAAAGCGTACTTGCAGCGGGCTTGCCCGGCGTGCAGATTGTGATGGCGCAGCCAATATCAGACCGTGTAGATGAGCTGTTAACTGGCGTGCGTTCTGATGTTGCGGTGAAAATATTTGGTGACGACATGGGCGTACTTAAAGCCAAAGCCGAAGAAATTGCTCGCTTTTCTGCCGGCATACAAGGTGCAACTGATCTTAAGGTAGAAAAAGTATCTGGCCAGCAGTATCTGAATATCACCATTGATCGTCAGGCCATTGCGCGGCACGGCATTAATGTGGCCGATGTGCAGGATTTAATCGAGACTGCGGTGGGTGGTAAAATAGCCACTGAGATATTTGAAGGCCAACGCCGCTTTAGTGCTGCGGTGCGTTTTCCTGAAACTTTTCGAAATCAGGTTGAAGCTATTTCGAATATTGTAGTGACCTCACCTAACGGTTCAAGAGTAGCGCTTAGAGATTTAGCTACCATTGAAGTGCGTGATGGGCCCGCACAGATTAGTCGTGAGCTTGGCAAGCGCCGTATCGTAGTCGGTATTAATGTTAAAGATCGTGATTTAGGTGGTTTTGTGTCTGAGTTGAAAACGGTATTAGATCAAAAACTCAAGTTGCCAGATGGCTATTACCTAGAGTACGGTGGGCAGTTTCAAAACATGGAACGAGCAATGGGACATCTTAAAACGATTATTCCCATCACTATTTTGGCCATTTTCTTTTTACTTTTCTTGTTGTTTAAATCATTAAGATTCGCAACGCTGCTGATTATGGTGCTGCCTTTTGCCTCTATGGGTGGTGTGATTGCGCTGTTTGTGACAGGTGAATATTTATCAGTACCAGCCTCAGTCGGTTTTATTGCACTGTGGGGAATTGCAGTTTTAAATGGTGTGGTGCTGGTGACTTATATACACGGTCTACGTAAAGAAGGCTTAAGTCAAATGGAGGCCATTGTGCAAGGTTGTAGTCAGCGCTTTAGACCAGTGATGATGACGGCGACGGTGGCCATGTTAGGCTTAGTGCCTTTTCTGTTTGCAACTGGCCCGGGTTCAGAGGTACAAAAGCCTCTCGCAATTGTTGTGATTGGCGGGCTGATTACCTCTACATTACTCACACTTGTGGTGTTACCAGCCCTATATAGACTATTTGAAGAGCCGATCATTGAGGCTTAAGGAGGTATTACATGAAAGAAGTTAAAGCTATTGTACAGCCACATCGTTTATCGAAAATTAGGTCGGCTTTGCGCAATATTAAAAATTTCCCCGGCATGACTGTGACCAAAGTTGAAGGTTGCGGCCACCACGTGGCAAAACCACCGCAAGGCGTTAGAGAGGAGTTAACCGATTACAGCCCGAAAATACGTATTGAAATGGTTGTGACCGATGATCTGCTAGAAGGTATCTTACAATTATTAGTTGAGGTAGGGCATACCGGCCAACCGGGTGACGGTATTGTTTGGGTTACGCCGGTAGAGCGGATGATTCGTCTTTCAGAAAAAATAACGGTAGTAGATTGTTAGATTTACTTTGGAAATAACCGCCTGCTGGTAACTTCATACTAGTAACTTCTTACTAGTTGAGCGGGCATTAAAAAGCCTTTCCCAAAAAACGGGAAAGGCTTTTTATTTAAGCAAAACAATATTACTGATGATATTGTCGGCTGCGCTCTCTTACCGCATTCAGCATGGCGGCAGCATTTTCTGGCGGTGTCCACTGCGTAATACCGTGGCCCAAATTAAACACATGGCCATTGCCGTGACCGTAGCTTTTAAGCACATTAGCAACTTCTCTATCAATTGCTTCTGGCGTTGAAAGTAAAATAGCAGGATCCAAATTACCTTGCAAAGCCACTTTGTCGCCCACGCGTAGTCTTGCGCTACCAATATCTACCGCCCAATCTAAACCTAATGCATCGGCACCAATCTCAGCTTGCGCTTCCAACCAAAGAGCACCGCCTTTTGTGAATACAACGCTAGGCACTTTACGGCCGTCATTCGTTTTAGTTAAACCTGCGACGATTTTTTTCATGTAATTGAGTGAAAACTCAATATAAGCATCATGTGAAAGCGCACCGCCCCATGAATCAAATATCATCACCGCTTGTGCGCCTGCGGCAATTTGTGCGTTTAAATATAGAATCACTGTTTGTGCGGTAGTTTCTAAAATATGATGCAATAAATCTGGGCGCGCATAAGCCATTTTTTTGATAGTTAAAAAGTCTGTACCGCCTTTACCTTCCACCATATAAGTCGCTAGCGTCCACGGGCTACCTGAGAAACCAATTAGCGGCACACGGCCATTAAGGGTTTTACGAATTTCAGCCACAGCATCAAATACATATTGCAGACTAGCCATATCAGGCACGACCAACTTCTGAATATCGGCTTCTTCACGTAAAGTACGCTCAAATTTTGGGCCTTCGCCTTCTTCAAAATATAACCCTAAACCCATCGCATCTGGCACGGTTAAAATGTCAGAAAACAAAATAGCCGCATCCAACAGTGGATAACGATCTAGCGGTTGCATGGTGACTTCAGTAGCAAAACTAGGGCTTTTGCATAGTTGTAAAAAGCTACCAGCGGTTTTACGGCTTTCACGGTATTCAGGCAAATAGCGACCAGCTTGGCGCATCATCCACACTGGCGTGTAGTCGGTCGCTTCACGGTTTAAAGCGCGTAAAAAAGTATCGTTTTGTATTGCATTCATGTTGATTGCCTAATAAAAAAGGACACAAAGAGTTTTAACTTTGCATCCTTTGTTTTGTAATAATTTCTTATGCTTAATCTACAAGATTTAACGTGGAAGTGTTGAGCTACCCATTAAAAATTCATCTACCGCACGTGCTGCCTGACGACCTTCGCGGATTGCCCAAACCACTAATGATTGCCCACGGCGTACATCGCCTGCGGCAAACACTTTGGCTTTACTGGTTTTATAGCTTTCAGCGCCTTCTGTAGTTGCTTTTGCATTGCCACGATTGTCTTTTTCTACGCCAAAGGCTGCTAGCAATTTTTGCACAGGTGAAACAAAGCCCATCGCCAACAATACTAAATCAGCTTTAATCGTAAACTCAGTGCCAGGCACTTCTACCATTTTGCCGTCTTTCCATTCTACTTTAGTGCCTTTTAAAGCCACTACTTTGCCATTTTCGCCAATCAGTTCTTTAGTCGTAATAGACCAATCACGATTTGCGCCTTCTTCATGTGAGCTAGAAGTACGCATTTTAATCGGCCAGTTTGGCCAAACCAGCTCTTTATTTTCATGTTCTGGTGGTTGTGGCATTAATTCAAACTGCGTAATTGATAACGCACCATGACGATTAGACGTGCCCACGCAATCAGAACCAGTATCGCCGCCGCCAATCACGACTACGTTTTTATTGGTCGCCATTACTTGGTTTTGCACAGTGTCGCCAGCGACTACTTTATTTTGCGGTGCTAGAAAGTCCATCGCATACATTACGCCATCTAATTCGCGGCCTTGCACTGGTAAATCACGCGGATGTTCTGCGCCGCCAGCCAATACCACGGCATCAAATTCAGCCAGCAAATCATCTGCATTCACGTTTTCGCCCACGTGCTGATTCACACGAAACTCTACGCCTTCAGCTTCCATCTGCGTCATACGTCTATCAATGTGCGTTTTTTCCATTTTAAAATCTGGAATACCGTAACGTAATAAACCACCGACGCGGCTATTTTTTTCTAACACTACAACGCTGTGGCCAACACGCGCTAATTGTTGCGCAGTGGCTAATCCTGCTGGGCCTGAACCTACAATGGCGATTTTTTTGCCTGTTTTATGCGCAGAAATTTGCGGAATAACCCAGTCGTTTTCCCATGCTTTATCGATAATCGCATGTTCAATAGACTTAATGCCCACGGCATCATCGTTAATATTGAGCGTACAAGCCGCTTCGCAAGGCGCTGGGCAA
>CANFZA010000069.1 GCA_947451235.1 Methylophilaceae bacterium
AACCTTTTACAACTTTTACTGATTGATAAAAGGTGAGTGAATTGAATAAATACAGCCTTAAGCAATTTTTTTTAAATAATTTTGATGCCATTATAAATGCGAAAATTTGGCAAAATGTATTAATGCGTACTGTAGCTTTAACGCTATGTTTAGGATTTTTATATTTTGTAGTGAGCATAGATCTCACTTTATATCAACAACTTGCTTTTGGGCTATTGTCGATAATTGTTGCAATTAAACTCAATAATGCTCGTTGGAAAAGTTATGGATTAATTGCATTATTTGCGATTTCAACGACGGCACTAATTCGCTATATCGTTTGGCGATATAACAACACGCTTACATTTAACAGCACTTTAGATAATTTCTTTGGTACTGGACTGTTTCTAGCAGAAACTTATATTATTTTGGTGGTTTTAATTGGTTATATTCAAACCATTTGGCCTTTAAAAAGAGAAATCATAGCCTTACCTGCTGATATTGATAGCTGGCCAACTGTTGATCTATTTATACCTACTTACAACGAGCCGCTGAGTGTCGTTAAAATCACCATATTAGCAGCGCAATCAATAGATTGGCCTAAAAATAAACTGAACATCTACTTACTAGATGATGGCAAGCGTGATGATTTTCGAGATTTTTGTACTGAAGCACAAGTTCACTACATGTCGCGCGATAACAACGAGCATCATAAAGCCGGCAATTTAAATTTAGCTTTAAGCAAAACGCATGGAGAATTTGTTGCGTTCTTTGATTGCGACCATATTCCAACACGTGCCTTTTTACAAGTCACTATGGGCCCTTTTCTCAAAGACCCAAAATTAGCCTTAGTACAAACTCCGCATTGGTTTTACTCGCCCGATCCATTCGAAAGAAACCTAAATACTTATGGCGAAGTGCCTAACGAAGGTGAGCTATTTTATGGCGTAGTGCAAAAGGGCAATGATCTTTGGAACGCATCCTTCTTTTGTGGTTCTTGTGCAGTCATTAGACGCGCACCGCTCATGGAAGTTGGTGGTATTGCCGTTGAAACAGTGACTGAAGATGCACATACCTCGCTTAAAATGAGCCGAAAAGGCTATAACACCGCGTTTATTGGTATTCCTTTAGCTGCCGGTTTAGCGACTGAAAGCTTTTCTAGACATATTGGCCAGCGCATTCGCTGGGCAAGAGGTATGGCGCAAATCTTCAGAACTGACAATCCAATGCTAGGCCGCGGATTAACCCTGCCGCAGCGCTTATGTTACCTCAATGCAATGCTACACTTTTTTTATGGCCTACCTAGAATTGTATTGTTAACTGCTCCACTTGCGTATTTGTTTTTTGATGCCGCAATTTATAACGCCAGTGCGACTATGGTTTTAGTTTACGCATTTCCAGCTGTTTTCCTATCGAATATGACCAATACGGTAGCCTCCGGCCATCATAGGCATTCATTTTGGAGCGATGTATACGAATCTTGTTTAGCTTGGTTTTTACTTGTTCCAGTGTTATGGGCGCTCATCAGACCAAAATCCGGTAGTTTTAATGTGACAACCAAAGGCGGTGTGGTTGAAGAGGAGTATTTTGACTGGAAATTTGCCTTACCCATATTAATCCTGCTCGTGCTAAATATCAGCGGCATTATTGTTGCACTGGTTAAATTGTATTTTGGTGCTGACGCTTACGGCACATTATTACTAAACCTATTTTGGGTAAGTATCAATTCCATGATTCTTGCGGCTGGCGTGAATGTTGCAATGGAAGCCAAGCAGATTCGCAATACACCAAGGATTTCATCACGATTACCAGCCACGCTGATTCTATCAAACGGTAAAACAATTGCTTGTCATACTTCAAACTTCTCAAGTGCTGGGGTTGGTTTAACGCTACCAGCTAACTGCATATTGAATGAGGGTGAGCAAGTACGCGTATCTATTGTTCGCGGAGATAAAGAAGCGCTGGTGCCTGGTACCGTTTGCAACGGTGGTAGTAATGTTGGTATCAATTTTGATGCACTAACTTTACAGCAACTTAGAGATATTACGGCTGTAACTTTTAGTCGAGCTGAAATGTGGTTGCAAAAGACAGGTAAATCGACGCCTAAATCACCCTTTGCTTCTTTAAGTGAAATTTTCTTTTACAGTCGTATCACTTTCTCCAGAGCATTCAAAAATGTATTTATGCGCCAACGTTCAATTGCGAAGGACGTGAGATAGTGACTATTATTACATCTCGTATTACATCACAATTAGGTGTCACTAAAGCCAGATTAGTTCCTAAAATTCATCATGTAAAAAAATGCGTACTGATATTTAGTTCGATATTTTTTTCAATTATTTCTGTGAACGCAGTGCCTGCCAATCTAATTTCTACGACAAATAATGATGCTGGTAAATCTTCAGTAGAATCAACCGTCATTGCTAGTAAAACAGTCTTATTGAGCTTTAAGCAATTGGGCTTAGTTGGCAATATGCAGTTGGCAGGCTTTGATGGCCGAAATGGTGTTGATTTTAGTGCGCGCTCTGATGAAGTGATTGTGAGCGGTAATCTTAATCTTAAATATAAATACTCACCTGAGCTACTTGGTGAGCTTTCAAGTATTAATATTTTTCTTAATGGACAAACGTTGTCAAACATTGAGATCGTTAAAGAGAATGGCAATAAAAACCTAGAAGCAATCATTCCAATTCCAGCGAATATGATTGCTGAAAAAAATATGATTACGATACAGTTGGTTGGTCATTATGCACTTAAATGTGAAGATCCTTTTAATCCAGCACTTTGGGCACAAATTAGAAGCGATAGCACGCTGGAACTTACCACCTTACCGATAGATTTACCCAATAATTTAGCGAAATTACCCGCACCTTTTTTCGATGTTAATGATCCGAATAAATTGGTATTACCTTTTATCTTGCCTAATTCACCTAGTAATAAACTACTAGAGTCAGCCACTGTTTTATCTTCATGGTTTTCATCTTTGGCAGGGAATAGAGGCGCATATTTCCCTGTTTATATCAACAATATTCCGGCGAAAGGCAATGCCGTTATTTTGGCTGTTGGTCAACCAATCATTGCTAATGTTTCTATTGCAGCACCTACTGGTCCGACCATTGCAATTGTTAAGAACCCAAATGATCCATTGGGTAAATTACTATTTATTATGGGTAAAGATAGCAATGAACTAAAAGTTGCAACGAGCGCATTGGTGCTACAAAGTCAAAAATTAGCGGGGGACTCTTCTCTAATCACTCAATTTGCACAAATCGATAAGCGCAAGGCTTATGACGCCCCAAAATGGTTGCCTAGTGATAGGCCGGTCAAATTTAGTAGCCTTGCAAACTTAAACACGCTTAGTGTGAAAGGTAGTACTCCGCAATTAATTCAAGTGGATTTACCTGTTCCACCTAGCCTGTATAGCTTTAATAAATCAGGTCTGCCGATTGAAGTTAAGTATGCCTATACCAACCAATTTACCTCGACTAAATCAGTGCTATCCATAGATTTTAACGGTGAGTTTGTACGTAGTTTGCCACTAAAATCACTGAATAAAACTATGTCGAGATTATCTTTTGGCGACAATAGATTGGCAAGTTTTTTTGGCTTAGCTAAGACCTCTGATGGTTTGCTAAGTAGTGCAGATGTTGTATTTGTTCCAATGCCTATCGTTTATCCAAACAGTAATATTGACTTAAACTTTGATCAAAATACCTATCATCAAGGAGATGATTACCGAATTGATGGTCATAGAATACATTTTGATGAAATTGAACAGAAAATATTAACTAATCTTGTAGACTCAATTAAAGATATTACCTTGCTTGGACAAGGTCTTGGCAAAGAGGCCAGATTATTTGCTTATGTAGTGCCCAAAACTGGTTCGACTCAATTAGATAGCAATCTATTGCGCGAAACTTTACTGGAAAAACTAGCTAGTTATGAAGTACCAAGTACCTTTATTGTGCTGGATAGCTTGCCATTAACGCCAGAAGGTGAGCTAGACAGGAGTGCATTACCACAACCAGCGATTATCTCGAAGACAGCTAATCAAAGTATGTCTAGACTACAACTTAAATATAATTTTAAAGTTGCCAATAAAGCATTAACGAATCCAACATTAGTTAAAGCTGGGCAATGTCCCGAAGTTAATGTGGGTAATGATTTGCAGGGCACGATTAATCCTAACTCGTACATTGATATTTCTGGACTAAGTCATTTTTCACCAATGCCAAACCTTGGTGCTTTTCAATCAAGTGGATTTCCATTTACGCGCTACGCTGATTTATCAGAGACCGCCGTGGTGCTTAGTGATAATCCTGATCCTGGCGACTATACGGCACTGCTAAATATGGTGGGATATTTAAGTAAGTCCTCGGGATATCCAGCCACATTGGTGACGGTGATTCAACAGCATGACATTAATACTGTTAAGGATAAAGACCTGCTTATACTAGCTTCCGGTGAGTCCAATTTCTTACCTAACGAGTGGAGTAGTAAGCTTCCGTCATTCCCAGTAAGAGCTTCCAGTCTAAATTTTAACGATATTAATGCTACAGCTAAAAGCATTCAGGACTTATTTACCAGCTTCTTTCCAAAGGCTAATGCGGCAGAATCAAATTCTATTTTGTATCTATTCTCTAATAAGAATAATGCATTAGTCACCGGGTTTGAGTCTCCGTTAAGTAGCCAGCGCAGCGTAGTGCTGGTGTGGGGTGCTAACTCAGAATTACTCAATAATATTGTTAATGCCGTACAAGGCAATGAAAAATATTATGGCAACGTTTTGGGGGCTTTGTCTTTACTCAAAAATAAGCAAGTAATACCAATGATTAGCACACAAACCTACTTTACTGGCCATTTACCATGGTATGAGTATTTGCAATGGGTAATGTCTAGAAACACTATTTTGTTTATTTTGTTTAGTGTTGTGAGCTTGCTCTTAATGACATTGCTTGTTTACTACGTACTAAAAACAAAAGAAAACAAAAGGCTAGGTTAATAGTGCCACTAAAATTTCTTACGGTTAACAAGCTAAGAGTCATATACAACTTGGCGGCTTATTTAAAAGAGCTGAACAATTTAAACTTTTTTAGATGGCATTTTTTTAAACCTATTTTGATTGCCTTAACCTTATTAGGCCTAAGTCTTAGCGCTTGTGCATACAGCGCGACTAATAAAAACTGGCCCTTATGGAGTGACTTTAAAACTAAGTTTGTCCAGACAGATGGTCGTGTTATTGCAAGTGGCGCGCCTAACTTTCAAAGCTTTTCTGAAGGGCAATCTTATGCAATGTTTTTTGCTTTAGTAGCCGATGATCAGGCTAGTTTTGAAAGTATTTGGCATTGGACTAAAGAAAATTTAATGGGTAATAATGTCAATGACACATTGCCTGCATGGTTGTGGGGCGTGTCGGAAGATGGTCATTGGGGCGTTATTGATCAGAACTCAGCTTCAGATGCTGATATTTGGATTGCCTATAGCTTATTAGAGGCTGGTCGATTATGGAAAAATGACACTTATACCAGTGATGCATTAAAAATGATCACCAAAATTGAAGCTGTTGAGGTCGTTACGATTCCTAGTTTGGGTAAGTTCTTATTACCAGGGCAATTGGGCTTCATTCAAGTGGATAAATACTTAACTCAATTCAATCCAAGTTATATGCCTTTACCAGTACTCAGGCGTTTAGCGCTTGCTTCACCGCAAGGACCTTGGGATGAAATTGCTACTAATACTGTGTTAATGCTAAGCGCCAATAATCCAAAAGGTTTTGCAGTAGATTGGCTTAGTTATGAAAATACTCCCTTAGCAACGCCAGGTTTTATTGTTGATCCACTCAAATCTGATCTTGGTAGTTATGACGCCATTCGGGTCTATCTTTGGGCAGGAATGACCTCTAAAAAAGATCCATTAGCAGTGCCTTTGATGAAATCACTTGTCGGTATTACGGAGGCAACTTTAAAAAATGGTGCGCCACCAGAGGTGATTAATATCCAGCAAGGTACTTTTAATGGCATTGCACCCATTGGTTTTTCTGCGGCCTTACTGCCATATTTTAAGGCCAACAATCAAACCTATGCGCTTAACAAAGAGTTAGCGCGTGTCAATAAAAAGCTAGATGATATTTCTTCAACGCAGCAATTAGAAGCGCCAGAGCTGGGATATTACGACCATGTGCTATGTTTGTTCGGAATGGGTTGGATGGAAAAACGTTATCAATTTATGCCTAGCGGCAAGTTAAATAATTAGGTTAATCATGCATAAAAACAAATACTTAATCACAGGTGGAATTTTACTTTCGTTGACACCACAAATACTTTTAGCGATGAGTGCCGATGCTAAAAGTCAGAATAAGTCTGTAGTAGCTTTGAATGTGCCAAGTACAGTGAATAATGATTCTCAAGTACCAAAAGAACTGATTAGGTCGCCAAATGTTGCGCTCAATTTATTACTTGAAAGAGCGCAATATTGGCAATCAGTAGGAGATGTAAAACGTGCAGAAACTACTTGGAATAAATTGTTATATGCAGATGCTAATAATTTAGATGCCATCTATGGGCTCGCATTAATCGCGCTCAGTAATAAAAAGACTACGGTTGTGAATGAATATTTAGCGAAGCTAAAAAAGCTAGATAATAATGGAAGGTTTGTCTCTAATCTTGAGCAAGATATCAGGCTACAAAATCCGTCTGCAAATAAAGCGATGATTAAGGCACAAACTTTAGCTGAATCTGGTAATTTAAATAACAGTCAAACTGATTATGACGAAGCCATTAAGCAATATGAACTAGCCTTAGATAACCATATTCCACAAGGGTCTGTAGCCGTTGAATATTACTCTGCTATCCACATGTCGAGTAGAGCTGATGGATTTGCACAATCGCGCGCAGGCTTAGAGCGATTGATTAAAGATTCGCCAAAAGATGCAATGATTCAGCTTGCCTTGGCTAAAACACTTATTAGGCCAGAGGCAACGCGTGCTGAGGGTATTCAACTGTGTTTCCGACTTTTAGATAATCCTCTAGTAAAAGGCTACGCTGCCGAGTATGCGAGAAATGCATTGCAGTGGTTTTTAGTGCCTGATCCTAAATATTTTAATTTATTCGAGGCATTTCTAAAACTAAACCCTGATGACAAAGAAATCCGCGATCAATTAAATTCAGGCATACAAAAAGCTAAAAAATTATCCATATCAAATAGTGCTAAACAAAATGGTAGCGCGAGTCCAAAACTTTCAGCAAAAGGTTTACAGGCATTAAAGGCGACACAGCAAGGCGATAAATTAGTTAAAAATGGTGATGTAGATGGTGCAATCGCGTCTTATGAAGCCTCGTTAAAAGATGAAAATAATGATCCTTGGTTAAGGTTGAAGCTAGCGCAACTGTATCTGCAAAATGATGAAATTAAGCAGGCGCGCGAGCTTATGTATGACTTGCCTTACATTAAAACTAATCAGGCAGATATTCTTTTTGCGAGAGCCATTTTTTCAAACACGCTACAAGATTGGAAGCGCGCTTTAACCGATATTAATCTGATTTCATTAAGTGATCGCACTCAAGCAATTGATGCCTTTAGAACTCAATTGCTTTTACGTGAAAAAGTTGAGGGCTACATTGCGCTGCTTAAGCAAAAAAAATCGACTGAAGCTAGCCTTTTGTTGGAAAACTTACTGCCTGAGATCAATCAAAATTTGACACTTACGCTAATGGTATCAAACACTTTAATTGGTGATGGTCAAACGGCTAAAGGCCTAGAGATTTTTCAGAAAGCTATTGTAATAAATGCAAATGCTAGCGTTGAAATTTTATTAAGTTATGCAGATATATTACTTGTAGCCAAACAAAATGTTGAATTAGCTAAGCTGATGGGTTTACTTGAGGCTAAAAAATTAAGCGGCATAGAAACACAGCATTACGATGATATTAATTTTAATTTCAGACTATTAAACGCTCAAATGTTATTTGAGAATAAACAATTAGTGGCGGCTGAACAAGCATTTACGCCACTGCTGGTGAATAATGCTAGCAATCCTGCAGTGCGTGGCTTAGGTGCGCAGTTATATTTAACTAAGGCCGATGCTTTATTGAAAACTAATGATGTGCTCGCGGCTAAAATTGCCTTAGAGCAATCTTTAACATTTGAACCTAATTCCCCTTGGGTGACTTTTAAGTTGGCCAGATTGTATTTACGTACTGGGCAAACCGCAGTTGCACAAAACTTAGTCAATGCACTTGAAAAAACGGAACCTAAAACCCTGGATAATTTTTATGTTCGCGGTTTATTTTCTTACGAAATGCAAGATTGGAAGCAAGCAATCAAAGTGTTGAATCAAGTGCCAGCCAAGCAGCAGAGTTTGGAAGTCAAGTCACTGGCAAGATCAGCACTTATTCGTGAGCAACTTGAACTCTCAAATAATTTTATTCAGCAAGGTCGCCCATCTGAAGCAATTTTAGTATTAAGCAAAATTGAGCCATTAATAGATGACAGCATAGATATGTTAAGTTTAGTGGCTAATAGTTACATAGATGCAAACCAACCAGAGCGTGGCTTAAGCATATTAAGACAGGCGCTCGCTAAAACTGAAAATCCTAGCGCAGTGTCTTTAATACTCTATGCCAACTTATTACTTAAAGCCAAAGAAGATGTAGAGCTGGCCGGTGTATTAGTTACGATAGAAAGTAAATCGTTAAACGCGATTGATCAACAAAGTTTTGAAGATTTATTGGTCGTTTACTCAGTGCGTCAAGCTGATATATTAAGTGACAAAGGCAAAACAAAAGAGGCTGAGCAAAGGTTAAATGCCTTACTTTTGCTGCGCCCTAACGATGTTCTTGTGAATACATCCATGGCGCAGGTGTATGTGGCTATGGGTGACCATAAAAGCGCTTTAGATTTGTTTAAGCGTTTAATTGCCAAAGATCCAAACAATACTAGCTTGCTAATGGCTGCAGCCAATGTCGCCACTACACTTAATAATTATGATTACGCGGATGCTTGCATGCAATCGGCGATCTCATTATTGCCTAATGATGTTGAAATATTAACTTCAGCTGCACGTTTATATCTAACACAAGGTAAAAAAGTTAAAGCCAAAGCGTATTTTGAGCAGGTTTTGGCATTAAATTCAGCACCGAAGGAAACATTTAGCCGGAATAATACTGCGCAGTTGAATCATACAGTAGCCAGCAACGGGGTTCCAACAATGCTTGGTTCAAGTATTCCATTGCCTGCGTCAACCACAATAGCGCTTAATAACCAGATTGTTGCAGATGGGCCATTTCAATCTTCGGAAGCACAAAAAACACAGTTAAGCATTGCGGCAGATATCACAAATATCAAGCAAGATCTAGGCGTTGAGGTTTCTCAAACGGTGAATATTCGTAATCGTAAAGGAGAATCTGGCACTAGCAAGCTGACTGATATTGAAGCGCCAATTGAAGTGCGTTTTCCAATAGGCGATGCTACAGCAAATGTCGTTATGACGCCTGTTTCACTGAATGCAGGTTCTGTTGCTCCATTAAGTAAATTCGGCCAAGGGAGTGCAGACAATACACCAAAGCAAGAAAGCAGTGGCTTGGGCTTATCTATGAGTTACAAACTCAATGGATTTAAAGCCGATGTTGGCGTAACTCCGCTAGGCTTTACTTACAATAATTTTACTGGCGGCTTAAAGCTAGAGGGCAAACTGCTGGAAGCAAACCCAATCAATTACATGTTGAATGTATCTAGTCGGCCTGTTACCGATAGTCTACTCTCTTTCGCTGGGGCAACTGATCACTGGGGTAAAAGCTGGGGCGGCGTAATGGCAAATGGTGCACGTTTACAATTGGCTAAAGACTTAGGCGGATATGGTGTTTATGGGGCTGTGTCGTATCACAGCTTAAATGGCCATAATGTGAAGAGTAATAACCGTACTGAACTCGAAGTCGGCAACTATTGGGAATTATTAAACCAACCTAACTACAGATTGATCACTGGCATTTCAGCCAAAAGTAGCGCTTATAAAAATAACTCAAGTTATTTCACCATAGGTCATGGTGGCTATTTTAGCCCACAGGAATTTTATTCAATATCATTGCCTGTTACATGGTCTGAGCGTAAGCAAGATATGGCTTACATGGTTAGCGCAGGCTTAAGTTATAACAAAATTAAGCAAGATGCGGTTAACGACTTCCCTAATCTACCCACGAGTACTACCAATCCACTTAATCCAGCACAATCGAATACTGGTTTAGGCTATAACCTAGCCGCACTGATGGAATATAAACTCAGCCCTCATGTGTTGTTCGATGCAAATCTAAACTTAGAAAGTACTGCCAGCGGTGGTTACCGTCAGGTGGGTGCTGGCGTACGTCTCACTTATAAATTTGAGGCGATGCGCAAGGAAATGGATCTGCTACTAAAACCAATAAGTGCTACTTACGGGCAATAATTTTTGCCATAAAAAATCTACTTACCCATATTATTATTTTATTTAAGGAAAGAAAATGGCTGGTTCTGCATTATTAGGTCTAAGTCTGCTCGTAATAGGTGAAAGCCATATGTCAGCTAATGATTATCTTATTAATCCACTGCATGATGAACTGACAAAACAGGGTGCAGTTGTACATTCCGTAGGCGCTTGTGGTGCTAGTGCGGCTGATTGGTTGAAATCAATACAAGTGCCTTGCGGTGGAGATAGAAAGGGCGCGCAAAAAGCCTTATTTAAAGGTCGTGACGCCACAACCACGCCAATTAAACAACTCATTGCAAGCGATAAGCCGGATGTGGTAGTGCTGATTATTGGCGATACCATGGCTTCTTACGGTAAGCCTTTTCCACAAACTTGGGCATGGCAAAGTGTGACTAACCTTACTAAGGAAATTGCCGCTACTAATACAGCATGTATTTGGGTTGGACCGCCTTGGGGTAATGCAGGTGGTAAGTATTTAAAGTCGGATGATCGTGTTAAGTATATGTCTACTTTTTTGAAGAATAACGTAGCGCCGTGTACTTATGTAGATTCACTTAGTTTCTCTAAACCGGGCGAGTGGAAAACACTGGACGGTGAACATTTTGCCCCTTCTGGATATAAAGCTTGGAGCCACGGCATTACTGAGTCGATTGTTAATGCACCAGTAATCGCATCTAGGAAAAAATAATGAATTTTAAAGTCAACGTAATAGGACTTAGTCTATTGACGATACTGGTTATCAGTATGCATAGTAATGCCGAAGAAATGGCGCTGTACCCCACAGGCCCAAGTCAAGATTCATCATTTTTACGTTTTGTTAACGGTACAGAGCAATCAATTACGCTTAGTTCTACTGGTGCTAAGAAAATGGCGATGTCTATCAATCAACCTGCGACAAGTTTTTATCCAATAGCCGCTAACAGCATGATTAAAGGTAACTTTTCTGCTAATAGTACTTCATCCAATATTGCGATCAGCGTTAAGCCTGGTGAATTTGCCACTAGCATTGCTTTAACTAGCGCCTCTGGTTTAAAGCAACTTGTGCTTAGGGAGCAACCCGATGACTTTAACGCGCTTAAAGCCTCAATTGCTTTGTACAACACCGATACGAACTGCACAAATGCCGGTCTAAATGTTGTAGGGCGGTCGGTCAATTTGTTTGAAAAGGTGGCTGCTGGTAATTTGCAACGTCGGGCGCTAAACCCAGTAAAAATATCGGTGCAATTATTGTGTAATGCACAAAAAACTTCAGCCCCATTAGATTTGGGGCTGCTGCAAGCAGGGCAACGTTATAGTATTTTTGTGCTGCCCTCAAAGCAAACTTCACGTCTTTTCTTTACTAGCGACAATATCGCTCAATAACTGCCTGTTAACTTAGCGAAATAATATTATGGTATTTGCTTCAATCGAATTTTTAATTATATTTTTACCATTATTCTTATTAATTTATGCGCTAGTAGGCCCCGCTTATCGTAATGCAACTTTACTCATTTGTAGTTGGATATTTTACGGTTGGTGGAGCCCAGAGTTTTTAATATTATTCATGTTGCTAGCTTTATTTCGCTGGATAGGCGGTTTAGCGATAGACCGTACTAACACCGATAAAGCTAGGGGCTGGACCTTAGCCCTATTTATTGGCTTTAATTTATCCACTTTAATTTGGTTTAAATATGCCAATATTTTTGTGGAAACGCTATCCTCATTTGGTTTTATGTCGGCTGAATGGAAACATATCATTTTGCCGATAGGTCTGTCATT
>CANFZA010000070.1 GCA_947451235.1 Methylophilaceae bacterium
AGGCAGAAAGCGGCGAGCAAAGTATTCAGCGCTATATGGAATTCAAACCAACCGTGGTGGTGATGGATATTACGATGCCCGGCATAGGAGGTTTGGAAGCGATTGAGCGGATTTTAGCCAAAGATAGCTCAGCTAAAATTTTAGTATTATCTGCACATGAAGATTCAGTGCATCCTAAACGCGTGTTGAATGCAGGCGCGATGGGGTATTTAACTAAGCGCAGTGCAGCCGAAGAGATGATTAAGGCCATACGCACCGTTGCAGGCGGTAAAAAATATTTAGAAGCTAGCGTGGCGCAGCAAATGGCTATTCAGCAATTATCCGGTGACCAAAACCCGGTAGATGTGTTGTCACCACGAGAATTTGAAGTGTTTATGGCGTTGGCAAAAGGCAAAACCACCAATGAAATTGCCGAAACCTTATTTTTAAGTCCACGCACTGTGGGCACGCATCTTTACAATATTAAGCAAAAACTAAATGCGAATAATTCAGCAGAAATCGCGCTGATTGCAATGCGTAGTGGGTTGATTGATCCTTAATTGATCCTTGATTAACTTTTTTCATTAATTTTGGCAATAGCTAAATCTACCAAGAATTTCACTCACTAAATGTTTTTGGTAGGAGCAGCGCCCTCGCCGCGAAAACTGTGGCAATGAACACGCTGATTTGAAAATTAACCATCGCTATCGCGGCGAGGGCGCCGCTCCTACAGTTTAATGATGCTAGTAATTGATGCGTATTGACTACACGTCTTTGCGATCTAAGAATGGTGATTTTTTATATGTCTCTTATGTAAGCGTTGCGCCATCGTTGTGATTGCACTTAATTAATTTTTTATTCAACTAGTTTGCAATAGTTAAATCTACCAAGAATTTCACTCACTAAATGTTTTTGGTAGGAGCGGCGCCCTCGCCGCGAAAAACTGTGACAATGAACACGCTGATTTGAAAATTAACCATCGCTATCGCGGCGAGGGCGCCGCTCCTACCAAAGCAATGAAATTGACTTACTACTATGAAGTTGTTTTTTTGGTTCAGCTTAAATGAATTTAGCGCACGGTTCGAATGCTAATCACGCCGCTTAAAATAATCAAACTTATGGCAAAATAAGCGTCTAGGCTTAAATGCTCATGCCACCATAACACACCAAATAAAGTGGCTAGCACCACCGTTAAGTAGGCCAAGCTTGCCACCACCAGCGTATCGCCAGTTCTATACGCACGTGTCATGGCTAATTGAGCAATAGTTGCCGAAATACCTAAGCCGAGTAATACAGGTAAATCTGACCATGCAATGGCATGGAAAGTATCAAAAACCATCCACAGACCAGCGCCTACGCTAGAAATCAGTGTGAAATAAAATACAGTGCGCCAATCCGGCTCATTGGCTTGGCCTAATTGTTTTACATGCATATATGCAAATGCCGCACCTATGCCAGAAAGTAAGCCCATACTAGCTGCCAACCAATCTGCGCTAGTTAGGCTTGGTTTAAGCAACAGGCTAACGCCAATAAAACCAATAATCAGGCAAGCGAATAACGATTTTTTAGGTTTTTCATGCAACATAAAAGTTGTAATAGCTGCCAAAAATAATGGTGAAGTGTAATTTAGCGTAATTGCCGTGGCTAATGGCAAGTGTGCGATTGCGTAAAAAAAAAGCACCAGAGAAGCAAAACCGACCAAGGCGCGTGACATTTGCTTAAATATGACGGGCGTGGCTAGCGGTAGTCTTTTTGTGTAAATGTATAACCAAATGGCTATTAAACCGAATATCGAACGATAAAACACCAATTCGCCGCTACTGAATTTTTGCGCACCTACTTTAACTAAGGCTCCCATAATTGCGAATCCAAGCGCGGCTACCAGCATCCATAAGCTACCGAGCTTAGGTAAAGCTGGTTTTTTAAGGCTAAGTTGAAGATTTTTTAGCATGAATTTCATTTGAAAATGCGTGGTATTAATGAGGTTGGTAGTATACGCAGGCTTGCCAACGAAGGGGCTTTCAGATAATCTCACACATGAAGAAATATAATGTAATTTAGTCACTTTTTGATTGAAAATACATGAAATTAAACAAATATTCCACGGCGGCATAAGTCGCCGTTTGTTTTACACGCAACACCATTTTGCACCAGCCTATTAAAAAATTAGATTAAATAAAGCCATCAATGACAAACCATTTAATGAATACTTACATGCGCCAACCCGTTACCTTTGTAAAGGGTGAGGGCGTTTGGCTGTGGGATGATAAAGGCGAGAAGTATTTAGATGCGCTAGCCGGCGTTGCGGTTAATGGTTTAGGCCACGCGCATCCAAAATTAGTGCAAGCGATTAGCGAGCAAGCGGCTAGGCTTATTCATGTGTCTAATATTTACAATATTGCTGAGCAAGAAGCTTTAGCCGACAAGATTTGCGAAATTTCAGGCATGGATAAAGTGTTTTTCTGCAACTCAGGTTGTGAAGCCAATGAAGCCAGCATTAAATTAGCGCGCTTATACGGTTACGGCAAAGGCATACAAAATCCGACTATTATCGTCATGAATCAATCGTTTCATGGCCGCACTATGGCTACGCTTTCAGCCACGGGTAATGTCAAAGTGCAAACTGGGTTTCAGCCACTAGTGAGTGGTTTTGTACATGTGCCATACGATGATATTGCCGCGGTTAAGCAGGTGCTGGCTAACAATTCTAGCGTAGTGGCTATTTTGGTTGAGCCTGTGCAGGGTGAAGGCGGCATTAATATTCCTAAAGATGCTAGCGCTTATTTAGAAGCATTACGCAAAATTTGTGATGAGCATGATTGTTTGTTAATGCTAGACGAAGTGCAAACTGGCATAGGCCGTACTGGTACTTGGTTTGCTTTTCAACATACGGCAATTAAGCCTGATGTGATGAGTTTAGCTAAAGGTTTGGGTTCAGGCGTGCCAATTGGTGCTTGCGTTGCGCGCGGCAAAGCGGCCGAAGTATTTACTTATGGTAAACATGGTTCAACTTTCGGCGGTAATCCTTTAGCTTGTGCAGCAGGTTTAGCCACACTTAAAGCCATCGATGAAGAAGGCTTGCGTGAAAACTCAGAGAAAATCGGCGCCTTCATTAACCAAGGGTTTGTTGCTGAATTTAAAAATACCAAAGGTATTACGGCGATACGAAATGCTGGCCTGATGATAGGTGTAGAGTTAGATCGCCCTTGTGCCGATTTGGTGAAAATGGCTTTAGCCGAACACTTATTGATTAACGTGACGGCAGATAATGTGGTGCGTTTATTGCCGCCATTAGTCATGAACGAAGCCGAAGCTCTTGAATTGGTGCAGCGTTTATCTGCAGTGATTAAAGCGTTTTTAGCTAAGTAAATGGCGACAGATATTCGCCTAGATATTTACCTATAGATATTTACCTAGATATTCATGTGAATATTTATGTAGATATCTGACTAAAGTTGTTAATCAATCAAAAACATTTATACTAGTCGCAGGACTAGTTGTTAAAAATTCAAAAAAACAGAAACTAATGCGGTAAACATTATGGCAATAAAACATTTTTTACAGTTCAATGACTTAAATCGGGAAGAGCTTGAGTACGTGTTTGAACGTGCGCGCTGGATTAAAAGCCAGTTCAAAGCTTATCAGCAATATTGGCCGCTACAAGACCGCACACTGGTAATGATTTTTGAAAAAGCCAGTACGCGTACACGCTTGTCTTTTGAAGCAGGTATGCAGCAATTGGGCGGCTCAGCGATTTATTTAAATACTCGCGATTCACAATTAGGTCGTGGCGAACCGGTAGAAGACGCTGCGCAAGTGATTTCACGCATGAGCGATATCGTGATGATTCGCACTTATGAGCAAGAAATCATCGAGCGCTTTGCGGCTAATTCTCGTGTGCCTGTGGTTAATGGATTGACCAACGAATATCACCCGTGCCAAATTTTGGCCGATATTTTTACCTTTATAGAGCATAGAGGCCCGATTCAAGGCAAAACAGTAGCTTGGATCGGTGACAGCAATAACGTGTGCAACACTTGGTTGCAAGCGGCTGAAGTGTTGGATTTTAACGTACATGTTTCTACGCCACCGGGTTATGAAGTTGAAGCCGAGCGCGCTAATTTGTATGGTAATGATCATTATGAAGAGTTTGCTGACCCAATGGAAGCAGCTAGAAATGCCCATTTAGTGACCACAGATGTATGGACTAGCATGGGTTTTGAAGCTGAAAATGAAGAGCGCATGGTAGATTTTGCTGATTGGCAAGTGGATGGCGACATGATGAAAGTAGCCGCCAAAGATGCCTTATTTATGCATTGCCTACCTGCACACCGTGGCGAAGAAGTAGCTGCCGAAGTCATAGACGGCGCACAATCTGTAGTGTGGGATGAAGCTGAAAATCGCTTGCATGTGCAAAAAGCCTTAATGGAGTATTTGCTACTAGGCCGAGTTAAATAAATAGCCTTAAACACGATAGCTTGCGCCAGTTACTAGCCGGCTTTGTATAATTTTAAAATGTGATGAATTAAGTAAATTAGGAATATTGAGTAATGAGTACAGAAAATACAATTGCAAAAAAAGAAGTGAAAAAAGTAGTCCTAGCCTATTCTGGTGGCCTAGATACTTCAGTGATTTTGAAGTGGCTACAAGATGAATATAAATGTGAAGTGGTGACATTTACCGCTGACTTAGGTCAAGGCGAAGAATTAGAGCCAGCGCGTGCAAAAGCGCGAGCGGCTGGCGTTAAAGAAAGTGATATTTACATTGATGATGTGCGTGAAGAATTCGTGCGTGATTTTGTGTTCCCAATGTTTCGCGCCAATACCGTGTATGAAGGCGAATATTTATTAGGCACGTCTATTGCACGTCCGTTAATTGCCAAACGTTTAATTGAAATTGCTGCTGAAACCAATGCCGATGCTATTTCACACGGTGCGACTGGTAAAGGTAACGACCAAGTGCGTTTTGAGTTGGGCGCTTATGCGTTAAATCCAAACATTCAAATTATTGCTCCATGGCGCGAGTGGGATTTATTAAGCCGTGAAAAACTGATGGCTTATGCTGAAACACATGGCATTCCAGTTGAAATGAAACATAAACAAGGTGGCAGCCCATATAGCATGGACGCTAACTTGCTACATATTTCTTACGAAGGCCGTCACCTAGAAAACCCCGCGGCAGAAGCTGAAGAATCGATGTGGCGCTGGAGTGTTAGCCCAGAAAAAGCACCAGACGCGGCTGAATATTTAGACATTGAATATGTGAACGGTGACCCAGTAAGCTTGAATGGCGAAACGATGAAGCCGCACGAGTTATTGGCGCACCTGAACAAAATTGGTGGCAAACACGGGATTGGCCGTTTAGATTTAGTTGAAAATCGCTATGTGGGTATGAAGTCACGCGGTTGTTACGAAACACCGGGCGGCACCATTATGCTTAAAGCGCACCGTGCGATTGAATCAATCACGCTAGACCGTGAAGTAGCGCATTTGAAAGATGATTTAATGCCACGCTATGCCAGCATGATTTATAACGGCTATTGGTGGAGCCCAGAGCGCGTGGCGATTCAAACGCTTATCGATCATACGCAAACCGTGGTTAACGGTTGGGTGCGCGTTAAACTTTACAAAGGCAACGTGATTGTGACTGGCCGCGATAGTAAAACTAATTCGCTGTTTGATTCAACCATCGCCACTTTTGAAGATGACAAAGGCGCTTATGATCAAAAAGATGCAGGCGGCTTTATTAAGCTAAATGCCTTGAGATTACGTATTGCGGCTAATTTAAAAAATAGGCAATAAGATTTCAGAGAAAGATCTGATATTTAGATAATTTACTGATTAAGTTAAAAAAATGGGGCTATATGCCCCATTTTTTTGGCGTTTTTTTATTGAAAATAGTGCTGTTACAAAATTGCTAATGTATTCAAGTCAAAATCAACTATCTATTTGGTTGTAATGTCGCACTTAAATATTGCATATATTCTAGTTGTTAAGCGCTTAACGCACATATTCTGTGCATTAATTAACCTTTAATTTTATACGGTTTGTAAGTATCTGATTTGTATATAAAAATTGATTGGCATAGGTTTTGCTAAGTATTTATATAAGCATATATATCTACGAAAAAGATTAAACCTATGAAAAACTCTACATTATCGTTCTTTGATGAAATGCAGTTGAATTTAGCGGGCGGCGAAAATAAAGCCAGTGTTCGTGAAATCTATGCCGCCTACAATGTTTGGCTTAAAGGTGTGCCGCATCATCAGTTAGACAGCAAACGCCAAGAAGCTGAGTTATTGTTTCGCCGCGTAGGCATTACCTTTAACGTGTATGGCGATAACGATGGCGCCGAGCGTTTAATCCCATTTGATGTTGTGCCGCGTATCTTGGCGGCTAAAGAATGGTCGCTGTTATCGGCTGGCGCTATTCAGCGCGTGCGCGCACTTAATATGTTTTTGCACGACATTTATCATTCGCAAGAAATCATACAGGCCGGCATTGTGCCAGCCAGTATTTTAGCTAATTCACAATATCGGCCTGAAATGTTTGGCGTGGATGTGCCCAATCAAATTTACGCGCATATTGCCGGAATCGATTTAGTGCGCACCAGTGAATCGCAATTTTATGTATTAGAAGACAATTTACGCACACCGTCTGGCGTGTCTTATATGTTAGAAGACCGAAAAATGATGATGCGCTTGTTTCCTGAATTATTCCGCCGATATTCCATTGCGCCGGTGGACCATTATCCGCAAGTATTATTGAAAAACTTACGTGCCGTCGCCCAAACTGGCGTGGCTGAGCCGACCGTGGTGGTGCTGACCCCTGGCGCTTATAACAGTGCATATTTTGAACATGCATTTTTGGCGCAACAAATGGGCGTTGAGCTGGTAGAAGGCCCAGATTTATTTGTGCGTAATAATGCGGTGTATATGCGCACTACACAAGGCCCGCAAAAAGTAGATGTTATTTATCGCCGCGTGGATGATGATTATTTAGACCCGCTGGTATTTAATGCAGATTCTATGCTCGGCGTGCCGGGCTTGCTGTCGGTCTATAGAAACGGTGGCGTAACGCTCGCTAATGCGGTGGGCACTGGCGTAGCGGATGATAAAGCGACGTATATTCACGTGCCGGCGATGATTAAGTTTTATTTAGACGAAACACCATTGTTAGAAAATGTACCGACTTATGAACTCAGTAAAGCTGATGATTTAGCCTACACCTTGGCGCACTTAGCGGAATTGGTGGTAAAAGAGGTGCAAGGTTCTGGTGGTTACGGCATGTTGGTAGGGCCAGCTGCCAGCAAACAAGAATTAGCTGATTTTAAACTACGGATTATTGCCAATCCGGCTAATTATATTGCCCAACCTACCTTAGCCCTTTCTACCTGCCCAACCTTGGTAGAACAAGGCATTGCGCCGCGTCATGTAGATTTACGGCCATTTGTGTTATCTGGCGAAACGGTCACGCTAGTACCTGGCGCCTTGTGCCGTGTGGCAATGAAAGAAGGTTCGTTAGTGGTCAATTCATCGCAAGGCGGTGGCACCAAAGACACTTGGGTGTTGCAAGAAAGTCTTGCAGAAACCCGTGAACCTAGCGCTATCGTAGAACCTAATATTGAAGAGGTGGCAGTATGTTAAGTAGAACAGCAGATCACCTTTATTGGATGGCGCGTTACATAGAGCGAGCAGAAAATATGGCGCGCGTGCTAGACGTGACTTACAACATGTCTTTAGTGCCTAATGCCGCAGAAAGCGAAGCCGCATTATGGGTAACGGCCCTAGAAATTTGTGGCAGTGTAGACGCCTATCAACGGGATTATTTTAAGCAAGAAGAGGATGAATATACAGCTGCCGGTGTGATTCATTATTTAGCGATGGATATGAATAACCCGTCTAGTATTTATAACTCTTTGCGCAGTGCGCGTGAAAATGCGCATGCCGTTCGCGTGGCGATGACCTCGGAAACTTGGGAAAATATCAATGTGTTGTGGTTGGAATTCAACCAGTTTATAGACCAAGATTTAGCCAAGCATGGCTTGCGTGAATTTTGTGACTGGGTAAAAGCGCGCTCGCATTTATTTAGAGGCGTGTGTTTTGGCACCATGTTGCGCGATGATGCCTTTAGTTTTGTACGCCTAGGCACGTTTCTTGAGCGAGCCGACAATACTGCCCGCTTATTAGATGTTAAATACCATTTATTATTGCCCGAACAAGAAGAAATTGGTGGTGCAGTCGATTATTACGAATGGAGCGCAGTGCTACGTTCAGTATCAGCTTTTCAGGCGTATCAAAAAATTTATAGCGACACCATTGAGCCTTGGCGGGTGGCGGAATTATTGGTGTTAAGGCGCGATATGCCACGCTCACTACATGCCTGCTTTGATGAAATAACGCTGATTTTAGAGCAGCTTTCTGGCAATCGGCAAACTGAATGTAAACGTTTAGCCGGAGAATTACACGCAAAATTACGCTTTGGAAAAATGCGTGGAATTTTTCAAGATGGCCTGCATGAGTTTTTAGATGACTTTGTGAAAGCCAACAATCAACTCGGTGCAGAAATTCATAAATCTTTTTTCAGTATTGCGACCAGCTAATATGTTACTCAGCATTGAACATCACACGCGCTATGTTTACACGGAAGCGGTCAATTACACCATTCAGCAATTACGCCTAACGCCACAAAATGGTTTTGGCCAACATGTAAAACGCTGGGATATTAAAGTTGCCGGCGCATTACATCCAACAGAAGATACCTACGGCAACAGCACGCATGCGCTAGTGATTGATACCCCACATCAAGAAATTTTAATTGTGGCGGTAGGCGAAATTGAGACCGGTTTAGAAGTGATCTCGCAACATCAACATTTGCCGATGTCGATTTATTTGCGCGATACGCCCTTAACGCAAAGTAACGAGGCTATTCGTAGCTTTGCAGCACAGTTTAAGACCGATAAGTATGGTCAGTCTGCTGCTTTAGAAACAATGATGCACACGCTACTAGAACGGGTTAATTACCTGACAGGTGCAACGCAAGTCACCACTTCGGCAGGTGAGGCATTTACGCTAGGGCAGGGTGTATGCCAAGATCATGCGCATATTTTCATTGCGTGTTGTCGTAGCATAGGCTTGCCGGCACGGTATGTTAGCGGTTATTTATTTACGGCTGATGGTAGTTTGATGCAAACCCACGCTTGGGCTGATGTGTATTTAATTAATGGTGGTTGGCAAAGTTTCGATGTTTCTAATGGCTGTCGTGCTGGTGATACCCATGTTCGCTTAGCTACGGGTTTAGATTACCGCAGCGCTAGCCCTGTAAGCGGCATGCGCTCTGGCGGTGGAGTGGAAGGTATGGCAAGTAGTGTCATTGTGAATCAAGCCGGCGTGCCTTTGGTGCAACAACGTCGTATTGATAATATGGCCTTGGTCAACAATGCTGAGTTAATGAGGCAAGCGCAGCAGCTTCAACAATAGCGATGGTATTACTTTTTGACTCGCTTCAGGCCGAACGAACCTAACACTATCAACTTAAAAACTTTTATGATCATTAATTCCCCAACTGATATCCGTGAAGTTTCTATCGCCATTCATGATGCAGTGGCACCGGTGTTTTTATTAACTGGCATAGGCTCATTTTTGGGCGTGCTGGTTAATAGATTAAGCCGAGCTATTGACCGTGCCAGAAATTTAAATGCGCTAAATAGCGATCAGCGCAAAAGCTTTTTAGAAGAATTAGACCTAATTGCTGTGCGCACATCTTGGATGCGATGGTCGGTCGGATTATTTATATTCGCCGGTTTGTGTGTGTCGCTGGCGATTGCCTCGATTTTTATTGGTGTTGCCATTAATATTCATTTATCTGCCTTTGTTTTAATGACCTTTATTACGGCAATGTTCTCCTTGATTTTCGGTTTGCTGTGTTTCCTGAGAGAAATTATTTTAGCGTCACAAGAAGTGATAACACGCCATAGGCAAAATTTAATCGATAAGATTTAGTTGAATATTCAATAAATCAAGACCCTTACTTGAAGTTAAAATACACTTTTGCAAAGGTCTTTAAGCCTAAATTAATTTATTTCAACCCATATTTTCAACATTATTTAGAGTAAGTTATGACTTATTGTGTAGGACTATTGTTAAAACAAGGCTTGGTATTTGCCTCAGACACGCGGACTAATGCGGGTGTAGATCAAGTGGCCATTTCGCCAAAAATGCACGTATTTGAAGTTAAAGATGATCGCGTGATTGTGCTGATGACTGCAGGTAATTTAGCGATTACGCAGGCGGTTATTGCACATTTAAAAGCTGCGATAGAAAGTAATGTCGCTGAAACAAAGCACTTGAATAACGTAAATAGTTTATTTGAAGCGGCAAGTTTAGTGGGTGCGGAATTGCGTGCGGTATTTGAGCGAGATGCCGAATATCTAAAAAATCACAATATTGATTTTAGTGCGAGCATTTTGCTAGGCGGGCAAATCAAAGGTGAGAGGCCGCGCTTATTTAACGTGTATGCTGCCGGAAATTTTATAGAAACCTGCGCCGAAACACCGTATTTTCAAATAGGTGAAACCAAGTATGGTAAGCCGATTATCGACCGCGTAGTGAAGTATGATACCGACATGATGGACGCGGTAAAATGTCTGTTAATTTCATTTGATTCCACCATTAGAAGCAATGTTTCGGTAGCCGCGCCTATCGATTTATTGCGCTACAAAGTTGATACTTTGCATGCCGATAGTTATCAGCGGATTACCGAAAATGATGCATATTATTTACAAATCAGGCAAGGTTGGGCAGATGGTTTGAAGTCTGTATTCAGCAGTTTGCCGAATCCGGATTGGTGCTAAATCAGGGGTGAGATTTAATGCTAGTGCGAAAAAAGTACAGTTTACGATTGAATTTTATAGGATTGAATTTTAGCCTGTATATTTACTGAAAGCCTTCCTCAGAACCGTCTCTAAACATATTGTGTGCAGAGTCTGGATTACCTGTCCAAAAATGATAGAACTCACGCACTACTGATAAAAAAAGTGTTTTAATTTCTTTATTATTAAATAGCGGCAATGTCACATCGACCGCGGTGCGATAAGATTTATGATTTTTTACTGGTGCATCTCTCAGGCGGATTAATATTATCTTTGCAAATTTCACCCGCGTTTCCACCACGATTTTTTCTGCACCTTCATCGTGTAATGCTTGAACATAGGCTTTTAAAGGCCAATTTTCCGCGGTATCAAATTTTTCTAACGCTAAGCTGTCAGTTAATGACTTTAGTGTTGCTGGCAACGGTTTCCACTGAATAGCGCCAATATCAAAACCATAATGCAAGTTGAAAGCTGCAATAGCTTTTATGTCTTTCACCCAAAATGGGTAAAATTCACGTGCCGCATTCAGGTTAATGTGCCAATCTTCAGCAGGTATTGTTTTTATGACGACATCTAATGCACGACCATAGCCAGCGCCATCAAGAGATTTGTCTGCAAGATTTTCACTTAGGCGATCTAAAAATAGTGACCGTTTATACAGCATGCCACTGGCGGCGCCCTTGCTTTGTAATAGTTTTAAGTAAGCGCTAATGGCTTCTTTTTCTCTAGATATTTGCATGCGATGGTTATTTTTTCTGCTTTTCACCAATATGCATTTCACCGCGTTTTTTGGCTAATATAACTTGCCTTTGACGTTCTGTGAGGCTGGCACGCTTTTCTTCAGAAATTTTATCGTAGCAATAAGGGCAGGAAATACCTGGCGTATATTGTGTACTTTGCATTTCTATTGGCGATAACGGATGGCGGCAGGCATAGCATTGGTCAAATTCGCCCACTTCTAAATTGTGTTTAACGGCTACACGCTGGTCAAAGACAAAACATTCGCCTTCCCACATGCTTTCTGCTTCTGGTACGGTTTCTAGGTATTTTAAAATGCCGCCTTGCAGATGAAAGACTTCTTCAAAGCCTTGATCCATCATATAAGAAGAGGCTTTTTCGCAGCGAATGCCGCCAGTGCAAAACATCGCGACTTTTTTATGCTTGGTTTTGTCAAAATGCTCGGCTACGTATTCTGGAAACTCACGGAAAGTCGTAGTTTTTGGGTCAATTGCGCCTTTA
>CANFZA010000071.1 GCA_947451235.1 Methylophilaceae bacterium
ACGCTGAAGTATATGCAGAACCTGGAGGCTTACCCGGGGAACGCTATATTCGTTACTATGAAGAAAAAGCCAAAGGTGGCTTAGCGTTGGCTATTTGTGGTGGCTCAAGCCCAGTATCAATTGATAGCCCGCAAGGCTGGTGGAAATCGGTTAACTTATCGACCGACAAAGTCATAGAACCGCTATCAAATTTAGCGGCAGCCATGCATAAGCACGGCGCCAAAATTATGATACAAGCCACGCACATGGGGCGACGTTCGGCTTATTACGGCGAACATTGGCCGCATTTAGTCACCCCTAGCGGCGTGCGCGAACCAGTGCATCGCGGCAATGCAAAAATCATCGAGTATGAAGAAATTCGCCGCATTATTAAAGACTTTGCCCTAGCTGCAAAACGCGTGCAAGACGCAGGCATGGATGGTATAGAAATATCCGCCGCACATCAGCATTTAATTGACCAATTTTGGAGTCCGCGTAGTAATTTTCGCACCGATGATTTTGGTGGTAGTTTAATTAACCGCATGCGCTTTGGTGTTGAAGTGCTGACTGCTGTGCGTGAAGCGGTGGGCGCAGATTTTTGCGTAGGCATGCGCATGTGCGGCGATGAGTTTCATGAAGACGGTTTAGATCATGAAACGCTGAAAGAAATCGCGCAATATATGTCAGAAACTGGCTTGATTGATTTTCTTAGCGTAGTGGGTTCAGGCGCAGATACGCATAACACCATTGCCAACTGTATGCCGCCTATGGCTTTGCCACCAGAGCCGTTTGTGCATTTGGCTGCTGGGATTAAATCTGTAATAAAAATCCCACTAATGCACGCACAAAGCATACGTGATGCAACCCAAGCCGAGCGTATTTTAGAAAATGGCTGGGTCGATTTAGTCGGCATGACGCGCTCACATTTGGCTGATCCGCACATCGTCACAAAAATACGTGATGGTCGCGAAGATGAAATCAAACAATGCGTAGGCGCTAATTACTGCATAGACCGCCAATATCTGGGGCAAGATGTGTTGTGCATACAAAACGCGGCGACCTCACGTGAAGCCACCATACCGCATATTATTAGTAAAAGCACAGGCGCTAAACGAAAAGTGGTGGTGATAGGTGCCGGTCCTGCAGGGTTAGAAGCGGCTAGAGTGTCCGCTGAACGCGGACATGATGTGGTGCTATTTGAGCGCAATAACAGCGTAGGCGGCCAAGTCAATTTAGCTTCAAAAGTACCGCAACGTGAACAAATGGCCGGCATTATTCGCTGGTTTGATATGGAAACCAAACGTTTAGGCATAGACCGCAGATTTGGTGTAGAGGCTGATGCCGCAATGATATTGGCTGAAAAACCAGACATAGTAGTATTGGCCACAGGCGGCAGTAGCCATATTCACCAAGTCCCAGCTTGGGGCGTGGCTGAAGGTTTAGCCGTGAGCGCTTGGGATATTTTGTCAGAGAAAGTTGCCCCCGGCAAAAACGTATTGATTTACGATTCTATGAGTACGCATGCTGGATTTGGCACGGCGGACTTTATCGCCAGCCGTGGTAATAATGTGGAATTAGTCACGCCAGATGTAAAAGTAGCTGACGATGTAGGTGGCACAACTTTCCCTATTTTTTATCGCCGTTTATATGCGCTAGGCATTATTCCTACGCCTAATTACTGGCTAGATCGCGTGTATGCCGAAGGCGATAAAAAAATCGCCGTGATTCGTAACGAATATACCGATGAAATTGAAGAACGCGTCGTCGATCAAGTGGTGATTGAAAACGGCACGACTCCAAACGATACCTTGTATTGGGCGCTGAAAGAGCAATCAGCGAATCATGGCCAAACCGATATTGATACTTTGTTTGCCTCGCAGCCACAACCCGCTTTAGCGATGCCCTTAAAAGCCGGTGAATTTTTGTTATATCGTGTAGGCGATTGTATTTCTATGCACAATATTCACGGTGCCATTTACGATGCACTACGCTTGTGTAAAGATTTTTAAATCATGCTAGCTTTTAATTACATGAGCTTGAATTACATGGGCTTGAATTACTTTATCAGCGCCCTTTTTTGGCTAGCCACTGCAACTTTATTTGTTGGCTTATATAAACGCACGCAGTTATGGCGTACAGGCCAAGCTGCTGAATTTTCATGGTTGAATCTGCTGGCGATTCCAAAACGCTACTTTGTCGATCTGCATCATGTGGTTGCTCGCGAACCATATATTGCCCGCACTCACGTAGCCACGGCAGGCGGCGCAGTGGCAGCTTTGGCCTTAGTAGCAGTCAATTATGGCTTGATGCTTTATTCAGCACCACTTAATTGGGCAATATTAGGCGCTACCGCCTTGATGCTAATCGGTGTTTTCTTTATGTGGTTACGTCGCCGCAATGCACCAGCTAGATTATCGCGTGGCGCATGGAGCCGCCTGCCCTACACACTGGCGGCATTTGCGCTAGGCTTAATCATTATCAGCTTACCTGTGCCTGTCATTTCAGGCAGCGTTGCGGTGTTGGCTTTATTACTTTTACTGGCAGGTTCAGCAGAATTAGCGTTAGGCATAGGTTTGGGCGGACCAATGAAACACGCCATTGCCGGCTTGCTGCATTTGGCTTTTCATCCACGTCAAACACGTTTTAACGGCCAGTTATCGACTGCGCTAAAACCTTTATTGCTCGACGAAATAGCGCTAGACGGAATCACCATTGAAAACGAACAATATGGTGTAAACAAACCCTCAGATTTTAAATGGAATCAACTATTAGGTTTTGACGCCTGCGTACAATGTGGTAAGTGTGAAGCGGCTTGCCCAGCGTTTGCCGCAGGCCAACCGCTTAACCCGAAAAAACTCATACAAGATTTAGTCGTCGGCCTTTCTAACGATGAAAAATCTGGAACCACCGACGCTAACTTTACTGGCAGCCCTTACCCCGGCATAGCGCTTGGTGAACATTCAGGTAGCATGCACTCGCCTATAGTGCCGTTGTTAATACCGCACGAAACCATTTGGTCTTGCACTACTTGTAGAGCTTGCGTGCAAGAATGCCCGATGCTCATTGAACATGTTGATGCCATTGTAGATATGCGCCGCAACCTAACTTTAACGCAAGGTTCAGCGCCGGGAAAAGCGCCACAAACATTAGAAAACTTGCGCCAAACAGCGACAGTTGGCGGTTACGACCGCAAGGCACGTTATCACTGGTCTGTGGATTTAGACGTAAAAACTATACAAAAAAATCAGGCGGTAGATATTTTATTGGTGGCTGGCGAAGGCGCTTTTGATATGCGTTACCAACGCAGTTTACGTGCCTTGGTAAGGCTACTGAAAGCCGCTAATTTAGATTTTGCTATCATGGGCGCATTAGAACGCGACACCGGCGACACCGCTAGACGCCTTGGTGATGAAGCTACTTTTCAAATGTTAGCCAAACAGAATATTGAAACTTTTAATGGCCTAACATTTAAGCGCATCGTCACAGCTGACCCGCATGTGATGCACAGCCTTAAAAATGAATACCCATCCTTTGGTGGTCATTACCAAGTATTTCATCACAGCACTTTATTGGCAGAATTAGTCAGTAGCGGCCAATTAAAATTAGGCAAGTCGGCTGAGACGCGCAAGCTTACTTATCATGACCCTTGTTATTTAGGCCGCTATAACGGTGAAACTGAAGCGCCGCGCGCTTTGCTAAAAAGTATAGGCTTTGAAATTAATGAAATGGAACGTTCGGGCTTACGTGGCCGTTGCTGCGGAGGTGGCGGTGGTGCACCGCTGACTGATATTCCCGGCAAACAACGTATTCCGGATATTCGCATTCAAGATGCTCGCAGCATAGGCGCCGAATTAGTCGCCGTGGCTTGCCCGCAATGCACCTCAATGTTAGAAGGCGTGGTTGGTAACCGCCCAGAGGTATTAGATATTGCTGAACTTTTAGCTGCGGCTTTGGTAGCCGATTTAGAAGTAGAAGGCTTAGAATTAAAAGGCCTAGAATTAAAAGGCCTAGAAATAAAAGCGAGCGTAGCCCATGACTGAGCATCACAACATTAAGCGCATCAACCCGCGCCGTGCTTATGAAATAATGACTAATGGCGTTAAGCGCATTACTTTAGGTTTAAATAGCGATTATGTTGCACATGAAGTTTCTTTACATCAAACCTCAAACAAGCCACTACGCAGCCCTAAAAAAGCAGAAAAACGCGTATTGGTGATTGCCCATAGTGAGCGTGGCACCTTGGATGACCACGCCAAACAATGCCTTGCCGCTGCTGCCATTTTGGCCGATGCTGAGACCGCCGTTGTCGCACTTGTTTTGGGTGAACTACAAGAAGATTTAAGCAATGCTGGCGTAGATGAAGTACTGGTAATGGATACTTTAGATTATCAAACTTTTCAGCCGGATATAGAATTAGCTTTTGTCAAAAATATCATAACTAGCCTGCAACCCAGCCGTATTTTCATGCCAGATAACTTGATTGGCGATGGCGATTTAGGCCGTAGACTAATCGCTAGCCAGCCAGAGAAATTGGCCGCTACGCATGTGATAGAAATTAATAACGCGCATATTGCAAACTATCAACTTGGCGGTAACGCTATCGCCTTGGCTAGTTTTCCTTATATCGTTTTACTTGCGCCTGATGCTGCCGATACCAGCTTGCCGTTTAGCGCCTCAGCATTAGCAATTGACCCGTTGACTGCAAACCAGCAAATGCGCCATGCACAAACGCCCTCTTACGCCAGCCTTGGCATGCAAACCATAGATGCCGCTAAAATCGCCTTAGAAGAAGCCGATTTTATTGTGTCTGCTGGCAATGGCGTGAGCAATGTGCAAACTTTACAAACCTTGGCCGCAGCGCTGGATGCTGCCGTAGGAGCCAGCCGCGTGGCAGTGGACGACGGGAAATTCTCGCGCGATAAGCAAATTGGCGCCACCGGAAAAACCGTCAGTGCCAGCACATATTTTGCGATTGGCATCTCTGGTGCTTTGCAACATTTGCAAGGCATCAAAGATTGTCGCCATGTGATTGCGATTAATCGTGACCATAGTGCCGCCATTGTAAAACGCGCTAATTTATCGTTAATCGGAGATGCAGAAGAAATTATGCAAGCGCTTATTTCAGCCATCGCTGAAGCTAAAATTACTGCCATCACTGATGTTAAATTAGCCACACAGGAGGCTGCATGAGCATTAAAAATATAGCCGCACTGGTATCAGTCGGCCGACATCCGGTTAGCGGCGAAGCGCGTCATTGTCGTAACGACAGCCTCGCGATGACGTTAGGCTTGGCGCTTACTAGTCATCTCAACGCAACAGAAACTAATACGGTTAGTTTTAAAGTGCTACACGCCGGCAATGCCAACAATACAGCGCTAAAAGATTATTTAGCGCTGGGTGCAAGTCATATTGATATGATTGATGTAGCCGCTGAGAGTCTTATTATTGATGCCCTTGCCGCAAACCTGACCAATACGGATTTGATTTTAACCGGCAGTCGCGCTGAAAATGGCCTAGATAGCGGGATGCTACCTTATCAATTAGCCGAAAAGTTAGGCTTTTCTTTAGTGGCAAATGCACTCGCTATTCAGCAGACGACTGACGGCTTAACTGGCGGCCTAGAAGTATTACAATTTTTACCCAAAGGTAAGCGTCGTAGCGTCACGGTGCAATTACCAGCAGTGATTGTTGTACATCCACTTGCGCCCGTTGAATTGCGCCATGCTTATGCGCGACAAGTGACAGGCACAATAAACCAACAAGCGTCGCCATTAACGCACGCGACTCCACAAGAAAAAACCTTGAAATGGCAAACAGAAACCATATTACGTAAGCCAATTAAACTAAAAGCACGCGAGAACAAATCTGGTCATGCCCGCATGCTATCGGCCACCGTCAGTGAAAACAAAGGCGGCGCTGTCGTAATAGAAGGAAACTCTGTCGAAAAAGCACAAGTTATTCTAGGCTATTTGCGTGAACATCGTCTTATCAACTTTTAATGTTTTTGAACCAAATTTACGCAAGGAAACAGCATGACTATTTCAACTGAAATCCAAAAATTAATTGCGAATCGTCGCCAAGGCTACACGCTAGCGGCACCTTTTTATTCTAGCCCTGAGATTTTTGATTTAGATGTTGCCGCCATTTTCAATCAACATTGGATCTACGTTGCCGTAGAGCCAGATATTGCCGAGCCAGGTGACTACATTACCGTAGATGTTGGCAAAAATTCTGTGATTATCGTGCGCGACGATGATATGAACATAAAAGCATTTCACAATGTATGTCGCCATCGTGGCTCACAATTGTGTGATGACGAAAAAGGTAGCGTTGGTAATTTGGTATGCCCTTATCACCAATGGACTTATGACCTGACTGGTAAACTTATCCATACTGAACACATGGGTGACGCATTTAATCCCAATGACCATGATCTAAAATCTGTGCATGTAGGCAATGTTGCTGGGTTAATTTTCATTTGTTTAGCGGATGAACCGCCAGAAGATTTTGAAGCGATGCGCGCAGCGATGGAGCCCTATATTGCACCGCACCACGTGGCGGATTGCAAGATTATTTGGCAAGAAGACATTATTGAAAATGGTAACTGGAAATTGACCATGGAAAATAATCGCGAGTGTTATCACTGCGTTGCCAACCACCCAGAGCTTACCTCTTCAATTTTTGAATACGGATTTGGTTATCAACCATCTGCAGCCAATGCGGAGAAAGTGAATGAATTTTTTGAACTCATCAAAACTGAAGGTAGTCGCTGGGAATCTTGCGGTCTCCCATCAGCGGAAATAGACCTGCTTGATTCATGTGCAACCGGCTACAGAACACAGCGCTTGCCTTTAGTGGGTGCTGGCGAGTCGCAAACCATGGATAGTAAAGTCGCCTGTAAAAAACTGCTGGGCGAATTCACAGAAGCTAACCTTGGTGGACTTTCATTTTGGACGCAACCTAACTCTTGGCATCACTTTATGAGTGACCATATTGTCACTATTAGCGCGATGCCTGTTGATGCAACCCACACTATGTTGCGTACTAAATGGCTAGTGAATAAAGATGCCGTTGAAGGCATAGACTACGATATTAAGCGTATTACAGAGGTTTGGCAGGCCACCAATCGGCAAGATTCAACCTTGGTAGAACGCACCCAGCGCGGCACCAATAGCGAATGGTATGAACCTGGCCCTTACTCACCTTACACTGAAGATTTAGTCGAAAAATTCACTAATTGGTATATTCAGCGCCTAGAAGCTACCTTGCAAAAACCTGAATTTATTGCCAAACAAGCAAAAGCCATGTCTAACGCCTTCCCAATCAAGGTTTGTCGCTAATGGAATCACGCAATATCCCTGAGTTTTGGGCATCTGCTCTGCCTTTATGGCAGAGCGACAATGACGACGCTAACAATAACGACAGTAGATTGCTTTGTTGTCAAATAAGGCAAGAAACCGCTGACGTTAAAAGCTTTTTCTTTCAGCCACGCAAGCCCAGTATTTTTGCTTTTTTACCCGGACAATTTATTACGCTAGAACTAACAATAGCGGGCGAAATAATTAACCGTAGTTACACCATTTCTTCAGCGCCTAGCCAGCCACATGTCATTTCAATTACCGTTAAACGTAAGCCAGATGGCATAGCCTCAAACTGGTTACATGATAATTTACAAGTTGGCATGGCAGTTTCCGTGTTAGGCCCAATGGGTGATTTCACTTGTGTGAACCATAGCGTGAACCATAGCTTCAATCGCCCTGCAAGCAAATATCTATTCCTATCCGGTGGCTCAGGCATTACGCCGCTGATGTCTATGGCACGGTCTTTTTACCAACTGGCCGAAGCTACCGATATTGCTTTTGTGCACAGCGCCAGAACACCGGCTGATATTATTTTCAAGCAAGAGTTAGATTTAATGGCGTCTAATCAGCCACTTTTTCAGCCGTCATACCTGTGCGCAAAAGTGGATAAAACGCCAAACTGGCGTTTGCAGCCTAAATATATTACTGAGGGTTTTATAAGCCTAGAAAACTTAGCATTAAGCGCGCCAGACTTTTTGACGCGTGAGGTTTTTACCTGCGGCCCTGCGCCTTATATGGCGGCCGTGAAAAACATGTTAAAACAAGCTGGCTTTAATATGCAGCATTATCACGAAGAAAGCTTTAGCTTTGACGAATTGCCCCCTGAAATGCAGGCGGGAGCTAGTGCTGCGGAAGTTAGTGCTGAAGAAAATAATGTAGCAATTGGCACTGTAACTGCAAACGAAGTCAGCAGCACATTTTTAATTGAGCTTACTAAGAGCGGCGTAACCGTTCAATGTGCGCCAGATCAGTTTGTGCTGGATGCAGCAAGAGCAGCAGGTTTACGTTTGCCATCCTCTTGTAGCAAAGGCCTATGCGGCACCTGTAAAAGCAAGCTAGTGTCTGGTCAAGTTGAAATGAAACACGGTGGCGGCATACGTCAGCGTGAAATAGATCAAGGTCTGTTTTTACCTTGTTGCGCCAAACCATTAAGTGATTTAGTGATAGAACGCTAGTGATAGAACACAAGCGATAAAACGCAAGTGATAAAACGATAGCAATATCTCACAACATCATAAGTTAAACAGTAAAACTACCGGTGCCATCAAGAGCATCAACCATGATGATGTGTGCTTAGGAGAGGAGAGTAGCTTAGTTATTAAGTGGCATTTATTTAGGTGCTGTGTATTTAAATACAGTGTTTGATGTACAAAGCTTTAAGTACAAGGTCTTTAAATATAGGGTTTCAAGTGAATGACTTTAAGTATATTACTTTAGGTAAATACCTAGAAGTTAAGGGGATATTAAGATGCATGTAGTACAACCGGCAAACTCAACAGCCACAGAAGCACCTGAAGCAAAAGTAATTGTCCGAAATCTGCATAAAGTATTTGGCAACAAGCCAGAGCTAGCCATGCAGATGTTAAAAGACGGGCTACATAAAGACGAAATTCTCAAGCGTACCGGCCAAGTGGTCGGCGTGCAAGATGCCTCATTTCAAATCAATAAAGGTGAAATTTTCGTCATTATGGGTTTGTCCGGCTCAGGAAAATCCACACTTATTCGGCTACTTAACAGATTAATAGAACCAACCGCCGGCAATATTATTGTAGATGGCGAAGATGTGGCAGCCATGAGTAAAGATAAATTACTCAACTTACGTCGTAACGACATGAGCATGGTGTTTCAATCTTTCGCCTTGCTACCGCACCGTACCGTGATTGAAAACGCTGCCTTTGGCCTTGAAATTGCTGGCGTCAATGTGGCTGAGCGTGAACGTCGCGCAATGGCCGTATTAGAGCAAGTGGGCCTACATACTTTTGCTAAACACTTGCCAGCTCAACTTTCTGGTGGCATGCAACAGCGCGTTGGCCTTGCGCGTGCCCTCACAGTTAACCCTTCGCTTATGCTAATGGACGAAGCGTTTTCTGCGCTAGATCCTTTACGCCGTACAGAAATGCAAGATGTGCTGATTAAACTGCAACAAGAGCAAAAACGCACCATCGTATTTGTCTCACACGATTTAGATGAAGCGCTAAGAATCGGCAACCGTATTTGCATTATGGAAGGCGGCCGCGTGGTGCAAGTAGGTACTTCTGAAGATATTTTACAGCGCCCTGCCGATGAATACGTAAAAGCCTTTTTCACGGGAGTGGATACCAATAAATATCTTACTGCCAAAGACGTTGCCTTAAAAGACGAGGTCACTATTTTCGACCGTGCAGATGACTCTGTGGCTGGTTTTAGCGCGGCATTGGCGCGTATGCAACTTTATAACCGCGTGTATGCTTTTGTGTTGGATGAACAGCAAAAAGTGGTGGGCGTAGTGTCAGCCGAATCACTCACGCAATGCATGAATCAACAAGGCAAAACCTTACGAGACGCATTATTACCAGGAAAAGTTGCCATTGCAGGTAATACGCCACTGAATGAAGTTTTACAAAAAGTGGTGGAGTATCCATGCCCCCTACCCATTGTGAATGAAAATGGCGAATATATTGGCGCCATCACTAAAACTGTATTATTGCGCAAGTTGTATAAGGAGAAAAAAGCATGAGTTACAAACTTCCTCTAGGCGAATGGGTCGCTAGCGCAGTGGCATGGTTAGAAGTCAATGATCATGGCTTATTTAACAGCATGGGCGCCATCATAGACACCTCAACAGCAGCGATTGAAAATGGCTTATTAGCCATGCCCTTTTGGTTATTCGCCGGCATCTTCATCGCCATAGGTTATTGGCGTAGAGGATGGAAACTAGCCTTATTTTGTGCGGCCTCATTATGGCTGATTAACAATATGGGCTTCACCGATCAAACTTTAGTCACCCTTGCGCTTATTATTTCAGCCACCTTAATCAGCCTAACGGTAGGTATTCCATTAGGCATATGGGCTGGCAGAAGCGATAAAGCCGAAGCCGTCATCAGGCCAGCACTAGACTTTATGCAAACTATGCCAGCGTTTGTGTATTTAATTCCAGCCGCCATGTTCTTTGGCTTGGGCAGAGTGCCAGGCGTTATTGCAACCGTTATTTTCGCCATGCCGCCAGTGGTCAGGCTCACCTCGCTGGGCATCCGCCAAGTCAATAAAGAGCAAGTAGAAGCCGGTATCGCGTTTGGCTGCACGCCTACGCAGTTACTCATGAAAGTGCAAATTCCCAGCGCCATGGCAGCGCTATTTGCTGGCATCAATCAAACGATTATGATGGCACTTTCTATGGTGATTATCGCCTCTATGGTAGGCGCCGGCGGCCTAGGCAACGACGTACTTTCTAGCATCTCTCGCTTAGATATTGGCTTAGGCTTTGAAAGTGGCTTGGGCGTAGTATTGCTAGCGATTATGTTAGACAGAATTACCGAAAGCTTTGGTGTTAAGCGTGCTGCCAAGAACGGCAGTAAGTAAAGGTAAGAATTAAGAATGGGTTAATTGCTGAATAAGCAATTAACCTAATATGAAATTAGTTTGAGGTAGTTTAAATTCAACTATTCAGTAAAACTAAATTTTTGTATAAACCATAAAGTACAAACAAATAAGCCCATCAACATTCTCATGTTAATGGGCTTAATTGTTTTCTAATACTGGTGCGAAAGAAGAGACTCGAACTCTTACACCCTAAGGCGCTGGAACCTAAATCCAGTGCGTCTACCAATTCCGCCACTCTCGCAGGTAGTTTAACGACATATTCATTACTGCCGTTTCTAGCAAGCCGCTATTGTAGCCTAACTAAAGCATTTTAGAAAAGACAAAATGACAAAAAAGTTAATATTTTTTAACAAGTGGCGTTAAATAAACAACGACACTCGTTAAACAAAATTGAATGCTAGCTTTAATCCCAGCGCGGCTTACATTAAATCCTATTGAAACCAATATGATGCAATTATATAAATCAGACCAAATAATTAATAAAAGTAACTACACATTTATTACATTTGTTTTAACAAATATTTTTTCGACCTTTTTTACAATTGAATTTATAGCGTTAAAGGCTGTGATTGTGCGAGAATGTTGATTAATCACTATCAATATAAAGCGTAACAAAATGCAAAACACTATTAATCAAAATGAAATCAACATGCTACGAACCGAGTTAGAGCTTTTAATGCGCGAACGTGACTCTTTATTGCGTGTGACTGGCGCCGCGGCTGGTTTAATTGCTGAAATGGATAGTCATGATTTGTCAATTAGAACCATAGAAGCGGCAGATTTACTAGCCACCACCATTAACAGCTTAAGCGAAGAATCTTTGCAGGATGCTTTAAGTGCGGTCAATGCTGAAATTGTTGGCTAAAGTTAATAACGCTCATTAACTGTTGAATATTATCTAGCTTAATTAAGCAGTCACCTGTCTTGAACATGCGCTCAAATTTGACCAAACACCATCGCTTGGCCAAGCTTGTTAAAGTTACTTCTAAAAAATTGTCTTTATTGCTGCTACCCGCTTGCCTGCTGGCTTTGATTTCGGGATGCAGCTTTCAACAGTATTCCGCAAAACCCATCACACTAGCCACCAATGTTGAAAAAATTCAGCGTAAAGATCCTAGTGACATTAAGTTTCTACAATATTTA
>CANFZA010000072.1 GCA_947451235.1 Methylophilaceae bacterium
ATTCAATCATCACAGTTGAATCCGATAAAGCCTCTATGGATATTCCATCTTCTGTTGCCGGTACGGTAAAAGAAGTGAAGGTTAGCGTAGGCGATAAAGTGGCTAAAGGTAGCTTAATGTTAATGGTTGAGGCTACTACGGTTACTGCCAGCGCGCCAGCTCAAGCACCAGTTGCTCAGGCAGCAGCAGTTCAAGCTGCACCAGTTCAATTAACACCAGTTCAAACGGCATCTGTTTCAACGCCAGTTAGTTCCGTTGTTAATAGTTCGCAAACCATTCCTGCCTCAGACATACATGCCGAAGTGGTCGTTTTGGGTTCAGGCCCAGGCGGCTATACCGCAGCTTTCCGCGCGGCAGATTTAGGAAAAAAAGTGGTATTGATCGAGCGTTATTCAACATTAGGCGGTGTTTGTCTTAACGTTGGCTGTATTCCTTCTAAAGCCTTATTACACACAGCCAAAGTCATTACCGAGGCTGAAGAAACTGCCCACCACGGTGTGAGTTTTAGCGCGCCGAATATTGATTTAGAGCAATTACGCAATTGGAAAGCCAATGACGTAGTGGCTAAGCTCACTGGTGGATTATCTGCAATGGCCAAGCAACGCGGCGTGACTGTGGTGCAAGGTTTGGGTAAATTTACCGGCTCTAATCAAATTGCCGTGACCGTTGCCGATGGCAAAATTACCACAGTTTCATTCGATAACGCCATTATCGCAGCAGGTTCGCAAGCGACTAAATTCCCCGGCGCGCCTGACGATGACCGCATTATGGATTCTACTGGTGCATTGGCGTTGGCGGATATTCCTAAGCGCATGTTAGTCATTGGCGGCGGCATTATCGGTTTAGAAATGGGTACCGTTTACGATGCGCTAGGCACCAAAGTTAGCGTGGTTGAATTTACTGACGGCCTGATTCAAGGTTGCGACCGCGACTTAGTGCGTCCTTTACAAAAACGTATGGAAAAACGTTTTGAAAGCATCATGTTGTCTACCAAAGTGGCGAAAATGGAAGCCAAAGCCGATGGTATTCATGTGAGCTTTGAGGGTGAAGCGGCTCCTAAAGAAGCGCAAGTTTACGACCGCGTACTGGTTTCTATCGGCCGCCGTCCAAATGGTAAAAATATTGCCGCAGAAAATGCCGGCGTAGCAGTAAACGAGTGGGGCTTTATTAATGTAGATAAACAAATGCGCACCAATGTGCCGCACATTTTCGCCATTGGCGATATTGTTGGTCAACCAATGTTGGCGCATAAAGCTACGCATGAAGGCAAAATTGCCGCAGAAGTGATCGCCGGCCATAAAGTTGAGTTTCAAGCGTTGGCAATTCCATCAGTGGCTTACACAGACCCTGAAATCGCATGGGCTGGCGTCACTGAAATCGAAGCTAAAGCCAAAGGTATCGAATACGAAAAAGCTTCATTCCCTTGGGCGGCTAGTGGTCGCGCAATCTCAGTTGCACGCACTGAAGGTTCAACTAAATTAATCTTCGACAAAACTACACACAGATTAATCGGCGCCGGAATTGTTGGCGTAAATGCCGGTGAATTATTGGCTGAAACGGTATTAGCGATTGAAATGGGTGCTGATGCGCATGATTTAGGTTTAACTATTCACGCCCATCCAACCTTGTCTGAAACTGTTTGCTTCGCGGCTGAGATGAAAGAGGGTACGATTACCGATCTTTATATCAAAAAAAGATAGTCTTGTTTAATAATGAAACCCGTAATGATCAACCCTGACTTTATTCTAGCGTTAGCGCAACTTTTACCCAGCGATAGATTGTTCACCGACCCAGTAGATTGCTACGCATACGCTTACGATAATTCGCGTATTTTTCATGCGCCAATTGCGGTGGCTTTTCCACTGAATGTTGAAGAAGTGCAAGCGGTGATTATGCTATGTAATCTGCATAAAGTGCCGGTAGTGCCGCGTGGACGTGGTACTGGCACCGCTGGTGGCAGCGTGCCAGAAGCGGGCGGCGTGGCGCTTTCGTTGGAACGCATGAACAACATTATCAGCGTTGATCCTGATAATCGCATGGCGATTGTGCAACCCGGTGTGCTGAATCAAGAATTGCAAGATGCCATTAAAGGCGTAGGTTTTTTTTGGCCGCCAGATCCCTCTAGCGCGGCGTATTGCAGCATAGGCGGTAATCTTGCGACTTGTGCCGCTGGTCCGCATGCGGTGAAATACGGCGTGGCGCGCGATCATGTGTTGGGTTTAAAAGCGGTTACCGGCAATGGCGATATTATTAAAACCGGCTGTTACACCAGCAAAGGCGTGGTTGGTTACGATTTAACACGCTTATTAGTTGGCTCAGAAGGCACGCTGGCGGTGATAGTAGAAGCCACGCTTAAACTCACACCACTGCCGAAAAACACCGGCGGCATTACCGCAGAATTTGTAGATACTTACAGTTGCGCAAAGGCCATTGCGGCCATTATGGCGCAACCATACACACCTAGCGCTTTAGAGTTTTTAGATAATGGTGCGCTTAATTTGATTCGTGGTCGCCATAAAAATCTATTGCCAGAAAATGCCAAAGCTTATTTGATGATAGAAGTGGATGGCGCACTGCAAGAAATTGCTGAAGCGACCGAGGCGATATTATTAGCCTGCCAAGTCAAGGGTTTAATTGAAGCCAAACCAGCCGAAGATACCAAAGCTTTATGGGCAGCGCGCAAAGCATTATCGCCGTTACTGAAAGATATTGCGCCTAAAAAAATCAACGAAGATATTGCTGTGCCGGTTTCTCACTTGCCAGAATTGCTGACGGGTTTAGAAAAATTAGCCGCGCAATACCAAATATCTAACGTGAATTTTGGTCATGCTGGCAATGGCAATATTCATGTGAATTTATTGGTTAACCCGGAAAATGCCGACGAAATGACGCGCGCTTATGCGTGTTTAGATGAAGTGTTTAGCTTGGTGTTGTCACTGCAAGGCACGCTCTCTGGTGAACATGGCGTTGGTATGGCAAAACGGCCGTTTATCTCACGCGAGATTGATGAAACTACCATGAATTTAATGCGTGCGCTAAAGCTTACTTTTGACCAAAACAACATCTTGAACCCAGGTAAGTTGTTTCCTGCTATATAAAAGTTTAGTAATTAAGCCTGTTAAGCTGACTAACCGGCTTAATTACAAGTCACTTCTTTCAAATCTGCTTCAGGGAAATCTGCTTTTAATAGTTTGATTTCAGCGGCTTGAGGTTCTGCTAAATGGCTAAATAGCAGGCTAAAATGGCCTTTACCTTGGTTGCGCAGGGCTTTAACTACATCTTTCACGCCCTTAGCCTTTAATTCATTCATTAATTTAATGGCGAGTTTTTCATCTTCAAATACGCCAAATGAAATGGCATTCCGCCATTTAGGTTCTTGAACTACAAACAAATCTTGTACGCCTAATACTTTTAATTGCGCGGCTTTGGCTTGTGCCTCTTGCGCAGATTTTAGTGGCGGTTTGTAAACCCAGAAACGTTTAGCATCTTGGGATGTTTGTTCTTTCGTTGTAGGTTGCAGTGAAAGTTTAGAGGCCGCAGTTTGTGCGTCAGCAATACTGGTTGCGGAAAATATGCCCCATTCATAACACGAAGTACTCGCCACTGCGACTACTGGTTCAGCCGCAATCACCGCTTTTTTTGGCAGCGCCTCTATTTGTTGCTGCGATAAAAGGCTGATTTTTTCAGGATTTAACTCTGTCCATTTAACCACGGGTGTATTGGGTAAAATGTAGTCTAAATTGAAATACGCAAGTAAAGCTACGTTAACAATTACTAATAACCACATTAACTTTTTCATTGCATATCACTTTGATTTAAATGATCTAGATTTAAATGATCTAGATTTGAATGATCTAGATTTGAATTACCTAAATTTGAATGATTTAGATTTGAATCGCCTAGCTTAAAATTATCAAGTAGGAATAAACCTTGTAACACCAAATTATCCACGATGATGACTTGCTGAGCCATTTGCACCACTAAATTTTGCTCGATTAATTGCTGATAAATCACAGGTGCATTGCCGCCACTCAGTAAAATAAACGGCAGTTGCTTACACTGGCAATGTAGTTCATGCGCCATTAACGCAATGGCACCTGTAATGGCATGTAAGGCGCCTGAATAAATTGCATCGGCGGTGTTTTTTGCAAAAATATCAGCCGTTAAATATTCGGCAGAATCTGTTACTGCATTAAATTTAGGTAGTTGTGCGGTTGCAAGGCCTAGGCTTTGTTGCATTAAATTCAAGCCCGGCAAAATTAATCCGCCAATAAATACCGCTTGGTGATTAACGCTATTTTGCTCAATGCTTAAAGCATCTATCGTCACCGCTGTGCCAGCGTTCACTACCACACAAGGCACATGCTTAAGATGCCATGCCGCAATAAGTGCAGCCCAGCGGTCTGCGCCTAAATCTAAGGTATATTGGTTGCTAACACCACAAACCTCTGAAGTAGCCTTTATCCAGCAAACCGTTGCAGTGTATGGCGCTAGTTTCTCTGCCAGAAGGGCTGCATGTTGCTCGCCCGCGACGTTAGAAACAGTGACACGCTCAAACTTTAACGCTGAAAAATCAGTGCTGGATAAGGCGTTGTTATCACAGGCGCCATTATTTACAATGTTGCCGGCTTGATTAAATACAGCCCATTTCGTTCTGGTGTTACCGGCATCTATGGTGAGTAGCATATTGATTCTATTGTATTGTGTGCGACATCTTGTCACATTCTCATGGTTGATATTAAGTTCTACAATGCCGGCTGAAATTAACCAAGCGGGTAGCGATGATGCATCATTTTAAACTTAAAAAACGTTCTGTGCATTTTAGTCTTTTAGCGTCTGGCATCGTAAGTTCATACATTTTAGCACCACGCATTTTAGCATCAACTATTTTAGCGCCATGTTTGCTTGCTGTAGTGCAGATTAGTTTTTCAGCTGAAAATATAGAGTTACCTCGCGTAGAAGTACGCGCAACACGCCCGTATGAAAATAATCTGCAATCTCTCAGCACCAGCGATACCGCCAAACTGCTAGAAGATGAGCCCGGCCTCAGTGTATATGGGGCAGGTGGTGTCTCCAGTTTGCCAGCCATTCATGGCATGGCCGATGACAGAATTCGCATCAAAGTGGATGGCATGGATTTAATTTCCGCCTGCGCTAATCACATGAACCCAGCACTTTCATACATAGATCCGGCCAACGTCAGCAGCATCAAAGTATTGGCGGGCATTACGCCTGTGAGTTTGGGTGGTGACAGCATAGGCGGCACCATTATTGTTAATTCCGCCGCACCCACTTTTGCCCAAGCTGGACTAGGAGTTTTGCTCACAGGCCAAGCCACCACTTTTTACCGTAGCAATAATGCTGCCCGTGGCGTTAATTTATCTGCAACCGTTGCCAGTGAATCTTTATCTGTGCGCTACACAGGCGCAACGGTCAGCGCTAATAACACTCGGGCGGCAGATAGCTTTAAGCCTGCTGGATTAGCCGCAACAGGTCGAGGCTGGCTAGCTGGCGATGAAGTGGGTTCTTCTGCTTATCGCGCGGATAACCATGCGCTGGCCTTTGATTTGCGTCATGAAAATCATTTGTTCGATTTAAAGTTTGGTGTACAAAATATCCCCTATCAGGGTTTTCCAAATCAGCGCATGGACATGACCTTGAACAAAAGCTAGCACATTAATTTTAGCTATATCGGGCAATATGACTGGGGCGTTTTAGAATCGCGCATTTATCACGAAAATACCCGCCACAGCATGGACTTTGGCGAGGATAAATTATTCGCTTATCCAAATAAGGCATACGGCATGCCGATGGACACCAGCGGCAAAAATACTGGTGCGCTGTTAAAAGTAAATGTTCCACTAAACACGCGTGATACCTTGCGCGTAGGCGCCGAATACCAGCGCTATCGCCTAGATGACTGGTGGGGCGTTTCTGGCACGGGCGGCATGTCACCTTTGCCATTTGTGAATATCAATAATGGTCAGCGCGACCGTTATGATATGTTTGCCGAATGGGAAGCCAAGTGGAACCAACAATGGCTGTCGCAGCTAGGTTTGCGCAGTAGCACGGTTGCTATGGATGCCGGGAATGTGCACGGCTACAAAAGCAATGACGCTGTTTACGAAGCTCAGGCGGCCAAATTTAACGCCACAAACCGCAGCAAAACAGATCACAATTGGGATTTAACCGCACTCGCCAAATTTACCCCTGATAACCAACAGTCTTACGAAGCTGGCTATGCCATTAAAACCCGTTCACCTAATTTATATGAGCGTTATACATGGTCTAGTAAAAGCGCTATGGTGATGAACATGAATAATTGGGTCGGTGATGGCAATGGCTACGTTGGCGATATTAATTTAAAACCAGAAGTAGCCCATACCTTGAGCATGACTGGCAATTGGCACGATGCCGCCCAACAAAAGTGGCGCTTAAAAGTGACGCCTTATGTTAGCCGTGTAGAAAATTACATAGATGCCGCAGCTTGCCCTACTTGCGTAAATACCAGAACCGATGGCTTTGTGAACTTGAGCTTAGCCAACCAAACTGCACGACTTTACGGGGCGGATATTTCGGCAAATATGGTTTTGCTAAGTAGCAGTGCTTACGGCAGTTTTGATGCCAAATCTTTGCTGAATTATGTGAATGGCAAAAACTTAACTACGCATGACGATTTGTACAACATCATGCCATTAAACTTAAAAGTGGCTCTTGAGCAGCGTCTAGGCCAATGGCGCAATACCATTGAAGCTAAATTTGTTAGCGCCAAAGCCAACGTGCAAGCCGTGCGTCAAGAATTACCAACGGCTGGTTACGGTCTGCTTAACTTTTACAGCAGCTATGAGTGGAAGCAAGCGCGCTTGGATATAGGCGTAGAAAATATGCTCAACAAATATTATATTCATCCGCTAGGTGGCGCATATCTTGGTCAGGGCGCTACGATGATGTCCAACAGCATGATGGGCATTACACCTCCACAATACGGCACGCTAGTGCCTGCCATGGGACGATCAATCAATACCAGTGTTACGTTTAAATTTTAAGCGTAATTGCTGGCTAGTCTCATCGCTGGCTAGCCTCTGCCCCAAGTCCGTCACGTAAGATTTTTGGTAGGAGCGACGCCCTCGTCGCGATCGCGCTATTGTTTCGCTACGAGGGCGTCGCTCCTACCAATCAATGGTCTTGGCTTAGTATGACGTTTTTTATGGCTGCCCTGCGAAGCCTGTCTTTATTGGCTCACAGAACCGTGCTTTAAACACTACGCAAACTAATCTCACCCGATAAAAAGCGCTGATCGCCTTGCGCTGTTCTAACCAATAGAATTCCGTCTTCCGCCACGTCTATCACCGTGCCTACCGTTTCACGGCCATCCGGATGCAGCATTTTTACCGCTTGCAGATGATAAGCGTGGTGTTGAGTCCATTCATCACGCAATTGTGCAAAGCCATATTGCTCAAAGTCACGCAACACTGCTACTAAATTTTTAAGCAAAACGCCTAGCAATTCATTGGGATTAATCGCTAGTGTTGAAACGCTGGCTAAATCCGTCGCCGGTTGGTCTATTTGTTGTTTGATGCTTTCTGGCAAGTTTAAGTTAATACCAATACCGATGACAGCGGCGCTAGGGCCTTCCATATCGCCTTGTAACTCAATCAAAATGCCAGCTAATTTTTCGCGGCCTATCAGCACGTCGTTCGGCCATTTTAGTTGCGCTTGCGTGATGCCCAAAGAATGTAACGCACGTACCAAAGCCACGCCCACAGCCAAACTTAAGCCCGATAATGCCGCAGCGCCGCATTGAAATCGCCATAATAAAGAGAGCGTTAAACTAGCCCCTAAGCCTGCCTGCCAGCTACGTCCGCGCCTGCCGCGACCATTGGTTTGCAAGTTAGCCGCCACACAAGTGGCATGCGCTAAACCACCACTTACTTTTTTCATCAGATAGGTATTGGTCGATTCTAAATGGTCGTGAATCTCTAAGTTTGGCAAAATGGCTTCGTTACCCACGTTAGCCATATTGCACATAGCCTGCAAAACTGCTTGTTCGTCTAATAAGGTAACCGCCTGCGCCAGCTTATAACCGCGTCCACGCACAGAGAAAATATCAACGCCTAAAGTTTCTGCTTGTTTGATGGCATTCCAAACCGTGGCGCGACTGACGTTTAATTGCATGGCTATCTTTTGACCAGAATGGAACTTACCATCGGCGAGTAGTCTTAAAATTGGGAAAGTATATAGGTTCATCACGGTGAGAATTTTAGCACAGGGCGCTAAATCTTCTCACAGGCAATCAAATCAGCGCCTTATCCATAGCTATCATGAGATCTATGCGCGATGCTAAATTGACTGAAATTTAATTTACAATCCCCAATTATCGTCATTCCCGCGGAGGCGGGAATCTAGGCGAATCAACAAGTTAACTGGATTCCCGCCTACGCTGGAATGACGTTGATGATGGATTTTAGGGTTTAAATGTGCTTATGCAAAGGTCTCATCATCATAGTTGTGTAGAAGTGTTTGGCCGCAAGCGTGTAAAATGAGCGCTATTATTAACATTAATTAAGTTATACCCACACAAATTATGTCAGCAGAAAAAACACCTATTCCACTCGGTTCTAATTTTATCCGTGCCATTGTTGAAAAAGATATTGAGCAAGGCGTGTATAGCACGCGTAAATGGGCAGGAACACCAGGCGATGCCGCGCATCATGCCGCTGGTCAGCCTGATCCTGCCAAAATTCGCACACGTTTTCCGCCAGAACCAAATGGTTATCTGCATATCGGTCATGCCAAAAGTATTTTCTTGAATTTCGGCCTGGCGCGCGATTATGGTGGCGTTTGCCATTTTAGGTTTGATGACACTAATCCAGAAAAAGAAAGCCAAGAATACGTAGATAGCATCAGCGATGCGGTTAAATGGCTAGGATTTAGTTGGGAAAATGTGGGCCCAGAACACAATCAAAACAGCATGTATTTTGCCAGCAATTATTTTGATTTGATGTACCGTGCGGCTGAAAGCTTAATCGAAAATGGTCACGCTTATGTTGATAGCCAAAGCGCTGAAGAAATGCGTATCATGCGCGGCACTTTGACCGAAGCCGGTAAGAATTCACCTTGGCGTGATCGCACAGTGGCAGAAAATTTAAGCTTATTCCGTGAAATGCGCGATGGCAAACATGCTGATGGAAGCTTGATTTTACGTAGTAAAATCGACATGGCATCACCAAATATCAATCTACGTGACCCGGCAATTTACCGCATTAAACGTGCGCATCACCATAATACTGGCGATAAATGGTGCATTTACCCAATGTACACGTTTGCTCACCCTATTGAAGACGCGCTGGAGCAAATTACCCATTCAATTTGTACGCTAGAGTTTGAAGATCAACGCCCGTTTTACGATTGGTTATTAGGCCGTTTGGCTGAAGCCGGCATGTTGGCGCATCCACTACCAAAACAATATGAGTTTGCACGCTTAAATCTCACTTACGTGGTGTTATCAAAACGTAAGTTGATTGATTTAGTTGAAGATAACCACGTCAGTGGTTGGGACGACCCACGTTTGCCAACGCTAGCAGGCGCGCGCCGCCGTGGTTATGTGGCGGAAGGCTTTAAATTATTCACCGACCGTATCGGCGTATCAAAAGCTGACTCTTGGATTGAATATACGATATTAGAAGACTGCATGCGCGAAGTTTTGAATGAATCATCCGAGCGCCGCATTGCCGTGTTGGACCCCATTAAATTGGTGATTGATAATTATGCAGTGGATGCCGACGGAAAATCACAGACCGAAGACTGCTTTGCGCCTAACCATCCGCTAAAACCAGAGCTAGGCAAACGCGTAGTGCCATTAAGCCGTGAGCTATGGATAGAACGCGAAGACTTTATGGAAACGCCAAGCAAAGGCTACTTTAGATTAGTGCCAGATGGCTTGGTACGCTTGCGTTATGGCTACGTGGTGAAATGCACAGGCTTTGAAAAAGATGCCGCTGGCAATGTCACCACCGTGCATTGTGAATATTTACCCGATACAAAATCCGGCACGCCAGGCTCAGATAGCATCAAAGTAAAAGGCAATATTCACTGGGTTTCCGTCGCGCATGCTTATGAAACCGAAGTGCGCTTGTATGACCGATTGTTCAAAGAAGCCCACCCAGGTGCGGGTGATAGCGATTATTTGAATGACATTAATCCTAATTCTGTCACCTTGATTACCGCACAATTAGAACCTAGCTTAAAAGACGTAAACCCAGAAGATAGATTTCAGTTTGAGCGTCATGGCTATTTTGTGGCAGATAGAAAAGATAGCTTGGCGGGTAAACCAGTGTTTAATAGAACGGTGACTTTGCGGGATGCTTGGCAGAAGTAAATAATCAGGCACGATCTAAAAACGCCGACTAACTCGTATTTACTTGAGCCTAATTTTTTAACCAACTTTTATTAAGAATTACGCGCCGCTATACTTTGGTTCCGATGAGACCGTAAAGGTCTTCACCGTGGAATATATGCGCTGAAGCACATTATTCACACGCGAAAAGTCGAAATCCAGCGGCTTTAGCTAATTGACATCAAAATAGATATATATCAAATCGCACCACCCTTAAAAGTGATAGTCTTAAAAAACTAATTACTCAAACTAAACCCTATGCGCCGCATTCTCATTATTCTTGCCAGCATCGTCTTAATTAGCGCCACTTTTTGGTGGTTTAACCGTCTGCAGCCTGTTGACGTGGCTTTGGTTGAGGTTGGTCTTGGTAAGGTTGAAGCTAGCGTGGCAAATACCCGCGCCGGTAGCGTTGAGGCTTGCCAGCGCACGCGACTTTCGCCGATTAGTGGCGGGCGCATTGCTTTTTTGGGCATTAAAAAGGGTGATCACGTTAAAAAAGGCCAAGTGTTATTGCGTTTATGGAACGATGATCAGCAAGCACAAAGTAATTTCGCACAAACGCAGGTGGCCAGTAGCCAAAAACGCATTATTGAAGCTTGCGCCATTGCCGATAACGCTGAACGTGATGCGGCGCGTATGACTAAGTTACGTGCTCGCGGTTTTATTTCCGAAGGTGGTGAAGAAAAATCGCGTTATGAAGCGCAATCTAGACGTGCGGCTTGCGACGGCGCGCGTGCGGATGTGATGCAGGCGCAGGCGCGCGTGAAAATTACCAAAGTTGAGCAGGATAGAACGGTGCTAGTTGCGCCGTTTGATGGCATTGTGGCGGATATTGTTGGTGAGCTTGGTGAATATACAACGCCGTCACCGCCGGGTGTGGCTATGCCGCCAGCCATTGATTTAATTGACGATTCTTGCCTTTATATCAAAGCGCCTATGGATGAAGTGGACGCGCCCAAGATTCATGTTGGCCAGCTTGCGCGGGTTTCTTTAGATGCACTACCGGGCAAGTCGCTGGCTGGTCATGTGAAGCGGGTTGCGCCTTATGTGGTGGCGGTAGAAAAACAGGCAAGAACGGTGGATGTGGAAGTTTCAATCGACAATATTAGTGAGAATAAACGCTTATTAGTAGGCTACAGCGCAGACGTGGAAATTGTGCTGGAGAGCCACGATAAGGTGTTGCGAGTGCCCACTTCTACTTTGCTTGAAGGTAATAAGGTGTTGATTTATAACGCCGATAGCAAAAAACTGGAGGAGCGCGTTATTGAGGTGGGCATTACCAATTGGGAATTCACCGAAGTGCTGAGTGGCCTGAAACAAGGTGACCGCATTGTGGCAAGTTTGGAGCGTGAGGGCGTGAAAGCGGGGGTTGTGGTTAAGCCGGAAGATAGCGCTAAATCGGAAGGCAGTATCGAAGCCATCAAGGC
>CANFZA010000073.1 GCA_947451235.1 Methylophilaceae bacterium
AGCGCACAAGCGTTACCAGTTATGCTTGGCGGCCATAGCGGTTTGGACCCACCCCTTCCCATCTCGAACAGGGCCGTGAAACGAACCAGCGCCGATGATAGTATGCTTTTTGCATGCGAAAGTAGGTCACTGCCAAGCTATTTATATTGTGGCTTATCTGTAAAGATAACCCACACCTCAAAACCCCCTCTATGTGAATAGTGGGGGTTTTTGTTTGGGCGATATATTCACTTATATAAGTAGTATTAATAGATGGCTTTGATGCATATTGCTGTTAAGTACGCTCTGAGAAGCTTAACTACGAACGCAGGTAAAATATTTATGCTTACATACATTTTAATCGTTAATAACCAATGACATAATTTAGCTTTTATAGGACATTGCTAGCTAAAGTTGCAATTTGTATATATAATACGACGTGGATTTTTCGATGGGCTTTGTGCCCATTTTTTGTTTCTGCAACTTGTGTAATAATTTTATTTAACGAAAATATTTCACATGCTTACAGTGATATTTAGGGGTTAGCTAGCATGCTAGATTTGCATACAATGATAGAAACATCGGTGAATCAATTGGGTTTTGATCTGGTTGATCTTGAGATTTCGAATCGCGGAAAAGTTTTACGCGTGTTTATTGATAAGCAAAACCCTGTTGATGTTAAAGATAGTGTAAATATTGATGATTGTTCTTTGGTGAGCAATCAACTTGGTAATTTATTAGCTATTGAAAACGATATTGACTATGACCGTTTAGAGGTTTCATCTCCGGGCATGGATAGGGTATTAAGAAAAGAAGCTGATTTCGTTAGGTTTATTGGTGAGCGCGCTACGGTTAAAATTCGTGTGCCTATCATCGAATTGGTCGTTAATGCTAAGTCAGTTGGTAAGGAAGAGACGCTTACTAAAAAGAATTTTGTAGGATTTATACGTGGTTTAGAAAATGCAGAATTGTCTCTTGATTGCGAAGGTGTAATGTATAAAATTGCGCTAACGAACATAGAAAAGGCGCGCTTAAACCCAGTATTTTAATTAACTTACGCTAGGTATAGCCATGTTAAATAGTGATATATAAAAGTATTAATAAGCAATTTTATAATAAAAATATTGAATGAATTAAGGCAGTTTAACTGCAAACTTTAGTCGGAGATAGATGATGAGTCGTGAAATTTTATTGTTAGTAGATGCCTTGGCGCATGAGAAAAACGTTACTAAAGAGGTAATCTTTACCGCGTTAGAGCTAGCATTGGCTTCAGCCACTAAGAAAAAACATCATGATGATGCCGACGTGCGTGTTGCGATTGATCGTGAAACTGGCGAATATGAAACTTTTAGACGTTGGCAGTATGTTGAGTATGATTTACTAGAAAACTCAGCCTATCAAATTGATGAAGAAAGTGAGCACGCTGCAGGGCTAACTATTGGAGAATATTACGAAGAGCCATTAGAAAGCATTGCATTTGGTCGTATTGGCGCACAAGCTGCTAAGCAAGTTATTCTACAAAAAGTGCGTGAAGCTGAGCGTGAGCAAATATTAGAAGACTTTTTAGCGCGTGATGAAAAAATGGTCACAGGCGTGATTAAGCGTATGGAAAAAGGTAGTGCGATTATTGAAGTGGGTCGTATTGAGTCTTTATTGCCACGCGATCAAATGATTCCAAAAGAAAACTTACGTGTTGGTGATCGTGTTCGTGCATTCTTATCTCGCATTGAACGTGGTGGTCGTGGCCCACAATTGATTCTATCAAGAATTACGCCTGACTTTTTGGTACGCTTATTTGAGTTGGAAGTACCTGAAATTGAAGAAGGTTTGCTAGAGATTCGTGCGGCTGCGCGTGATCCTGGTTTGCGCTCCAAAATTGCCGTTAAAAGTAACGATCAGCGCATAGATCCAGTAGGTACTTGTGTTGGTATGCGTGGTTCACGTGTTCAAGCCGTTACTAGTGAGTTAGCCGGTGAGCGTGTAGACATCGTGCTTTGGAGCATGGAGCCAGCACAATTCGTTATTAACGCAATGTCGCCAGCAGAAGTAGCTAGTATTGTGGTGGATGAAGATGCGCACAGTATGGATGTTGTAGTCGATGAAGAGCAATTGGCATTGGCGATTGGGCGTAATGGCCAAAACGTGCGCTTAGCTTCTGAGCTTACCGGTTGGACCCTAAATATTCTTACTGTTGATCAAGCAGCTCAGAAAAACCAAGAAGAGTTTGCTGGTGTTAGTCAGCTGTTTATGGATAAGCTTGATGTTGATGCTGAAGTGGCGGAGATCTTGGTGCAAGAAGGCTTTAGTACGCTAGAAGAAATTGCTTACGTACCGCTTGCTGAAATGAACGAAATTGAAGCGTTTGACGTAGACACGATCGAAGAATTGCGAAAACGTGCGCGTGCAGCTTTATTAACTGAAGCAATCGCTAAAGAAGAAAAAGTTGAAGAAGCGGCTGATGACTTGCTAAGCATGGAAGGTATGGATGATGGTACTGCCCATTTATTAGCGTCTAAAGGCGTGCCAACAATGGACGAACTTGCTGAACTAGCAGTTGATGAGTTAGTAGAGCTTACCGGCATGGATGCCGAGCGTGCTAAAGCATTGATTATGACAGCACGCGCGCCTTGGTTTAAATAGTACGCTGTTTAAGATGCAGGCCGCTTTAGATAAGTCGAAAGTGGCCTCGTCTTTTAAGTAGGCAAATGGTAAGTTAGATGTGAGCTGAACCAATAAATTAGCTTACTTAATCAATGTATTATAAGTAATAAAGAAGTACCGCTAGGCAATAAAGCTTAGGAAAAGAACACTGGAGCAACAAGATGGCACAAACAACCGTAGAACAATTTGCTGGCGAATTAAGACTGCCAACGGCATTGTTATTAGAGCAGCTAAAGAGCGCAGGCGTACATAAGTCAAACGCTGACGACCAATTGAGCGAAAATGACAAAACTGCATTGCTTGACCATTTGCGTAAAGAGCACGGCACCTTAGCGCCTAAAAATAAAATTACGTTAACGCGCAAATCTAGCACCGAAATTAAAAAAACCGATAACACCGGCAAGGCGCGCACCATCCAGGTTGAAGTGCGTAAAAAACGTGTGATTGAGCAGGGTTCTGATGAGGGTGCTGATGCTTATTCTGGAGAGCAAGATGCTACTGAACATGCATTTGCTACAGAAGATTTAGCTACGCCAGTTGAGCATGTGGAAGCGGTTGTTGAAGTGCCGCAGGCAGTTGAAGTCAATGTTGTTGAGGCGATAGAAGTGCCTGTTGTCGCTGAAGTAGTTGCGGTTGTGGAAGTGGCTCCAGCAGTAGTAGTGGTTGCGCCGGTTGTGGTTGAAGCGCCTGCAGTGCTTGAAGTTGCTAAAATTGAACCAGTTGCTGAAGTTGAAGCGGTAAAAGCTGAGCCAGCTAAAGTTGAGCCAGCCGTTTTAAAAACCATTAGCCGTAAAGATTTATTAGGTGCAGATGAAATTGCCTTACGTGAACATGAAGCTAAACGCCATGCTACGTTAGCAGCTATGCAGGCCGATGATTTACGTAAGAAACAAGAATTAGTGCAACGTCGTATTGATGACGAGGCTAAAAAAGTAGCGGATGCAGAAGCGGCAAAAGTAAAAGCGGTTAAGCTAACTGAAGGTACCCTGCATAAGCCTGTCGTTAAAGAAGGCGTTGCCAAGCCAGCAGTGGCTAAAGAAGCCAAAAAAGGCAAAGGCAATAACAAAGAGTGGACGGATGCTGAAAATAAAAAACGTGGCTTAAAAACACGCGGCGATACCAATGCTGGGAAACCAGGCTGGCGCGCACCTAAAGGCAAACACAGAAATCAATCAGATGATGATTCACAGCATTCATTCAATGCGCCTACTGAGGCGATTGTGTATGAAGTATTGGTGCCAGAAACCATTACTGTGGCTGAGTTAGCGCACAAAATGTCAGTTAAATCTGGCGAAGTGATTAAAGCCTTAATGGGCATGGGCATGATGGTTACGATTAACCAAGTGCTAGACCAAGAAACTGCGATTATTATCGTCGAAGAAATGGGCCATAAAGCCTCAGCGGCCGCGCCTAATGATCCAGATACCTTTATTGAAGAAGCGGAACACGCAGCAGCGATTATTGAAGCGCGTCCTCCGGTGGTTACAGTGATGGGTCACGTCGATCACGGTAAAACGTCATTGTTAGATTACATTCGTCGTAGCCGTGTGGCTTCAGGTGAGGCCGGTGGTATTACACAGCATATTGGCGCTTATCACGTTGAAACGCCGCGCGGTATGGTGACTTTCTTAGATACGCCAGGCCATGAGGCGTTTACCGCCATGCGTGCGCGTGGTGCAAAAGCGACTGACGTGGTGATTTTGGTGGTTTCTGCGGACGATGGCGTTATGCCACAAACGATAGAAGCGATTCACCATGCTAAAGCGGCTGGTGTGCCATTAGTGGTTGCTATCAATAAAATTGATAAGCCAGGTGCAGAGCCTGAGCGCGTTAAACTTGAATTAGTGTCACAAGAAGTGGTGCCAGAAGAGTTCGGTGGCGAAGTGATGTTTAGAGAAGTTTCTGCTAAAACTGGTCAGGGTATTGATGAGTTGTTAGAAGCGGTACTTTTACAAGCTGAATTGCTAGAGTTAACTGCGCCTAAAAATACACCTGCAAAAGGTATTGTGATTGAAGGTCGTTTAGATAAAGGCCGTGGTCCTGTTGCTACAATTTTAGTGCAATCTGGTACTTTAAAACGTGGCGATATGATTTTAGCCGGCTCTACATTTGGTAAAGTCCGTGCAATGATGGACGAATCAGGCAATGACATTAAAGAAGCTGGCCCATCTATGCCGGTCGAAATTCAAGGTTTGTCTGACGTGCCTAGCGCTGGCGAAGACATGATAGTCTTGAACGATGAACGTAAAGCTCGTGAAATTGCAAACTTCCGCCAAGGTAAATTCCGCGAAGTTAAATTAGCGAAACAACAAGCATCTAAACTTGAAAACATGTTTGAGCAAATGGGTGAAGGCGTAGTGCAAACACTAGGTCTAATCATTAAATCGGACGTTCAAGGTTCATACGAAGCGTTGGCTACAAGCCTACAAAAACTATCGACTTCAGAAGTTAAAGTTAACATTATCCATACTGGCGTAGGAGCAATTAGCGAGTCAGATGTGAACTTGGCTGCAGCCTCTAAAGGCGTGTTGATCGGCTTTAACGTACGTGCTGATTCTGGCGCGCGTAAGTTGATTGAAACGTTAGGTGTTGATACCCGTTACTACAATATTATTTACGAAGCGGTAGACGAAATTAAAGCGGCTCTAGGTGGTATGTTGCCGCCAGAACATAGAGAAAGCATGATCGGTACCGTGGAGATTCGTGAAGTATTCCGTATTTCTAAAGTGGGTGCAATTGCTGGTTGTTATGTACAAGACGGTATGATTAAACGTAACTCAAAAGTACGCGTATTACGTAATAACGTGATTATTCATACAGGTGAATTAGATTCTCTAAAACGCTTTAAAGATGATGTTAAAGAAGTTAAAAACAACTTTGAATGTGGTTTATCACTGAAAAACTTTAATGATATTGAAATCGGCGATTTGTTAGAAGTCTACGAAATCATCGAAGTCGCACGTACACTTTAGGAGTTCAATCAAGAATGGCTAAAGAATTCTCTCGTAGTCACCGTGTTGCTGAGCAAATGCAGCGTGAACTCGCTGATTTGCTGCAGTTTGAAGTAAAAGATCCACGCGTAGGCATGGTAACGATCACTGCTGTTGAAGTGACTGGCGACATGGCGCACGCCAAGATTTTTTACAGCGCGGCAAAAGCCAGTGATAGCACGCAGCAAGGTTTAGAAAAGTCAGCCGGCTATTTACGTACGCAACTGGCTAAACGCATGTTGTTACGCACTGTGCCTATGTTGCATTTTGTCTATGATGCTTCAATCGATAACGGTATGATGATGTCAAAGTTGATTGATGCAGCGCTGGCTTCAAAACCTGAAAAGCCGTAAGTAAAGTCGTAAGTCATTTATTTAAATATCACGTAATAAAGTCCAAACTTTGCAGTATAAAAGAATCAAAAAAAATATCAGTGGCGTGCTGTTGTTAGATAAGCCTTTAGGCTACTCATCAAACCAAGCGCTGCAAAAAATCAAGATACTCTATCAAGCCGCTAAGGCTGGCCACACCGGTACGCTAGATCCACTGGCGACCGGTTTGTTACCACTTTGCTTCGGCGAAGCCACCAAGTTTGCCCATTTCTTAACGGATGCCGATAAAGTTTACGTAGCAACCGTTAAGTTAGGCATCACCACGAATACTGGCGATGCTGAGGGCGAAGTGTTATCGACAAAGCCAGTGAATGTTAGCCAAGCGCAGTTTGAGCAAGCCTGCACACAATTTATCGGCGAAATCAGCCAAATCCCTCCGATGTATTCAGCCTTAAAGCACGAAGGTAAGGCGATGTATGAATACGCCAGAGCCGGTGTAGAAATTGAGCGTGCGGCGCGGGTGATTACCATACACAGCATAGCGCTCAATAGCTTCGCAGATGATGTAGCGACTATCACCGTAAAGTGTAGCAAAGGCACTTACATTCGTACCTTAGCGGAAGATATTGGCAATCTGCTTGGTTGCGGGGGGCATTTAATCGGCTTACGTCGTACCGCTACAGCCAATTACAATATAGCGCAGACCGTGACGATGGATCAGTTTGTGGCGATGTCAGAAGATGAGCGTGCACTAGCGCTATTGCCGCCTGATAGTGCGGTTCAATACCTGCCAGAAATTATATTAGACGCTGACAGCGCGTTTTACCTACAACAAGGTCAAGCGGTTTGGCAAAGCGGTGTGATTCCTAAAGGCTTGTTGCGCTTATATACAGAACAAAAAATGTTTTTAGGCTTAGGTGAGCAGCAAAGTGATGGAAAAATTACCCCAAGAAGGCTCATCGTGGAGCGAGTTTAGTTTATTTGGCTAACTTGTTGTTTAATTTATTGATTAAGTAAATAAAACATTGCTGAATCAATATTAAGTATCTATAATGCGCGGTTCATGCAAATGAATGTATTGGCGGTTATGTAATTAATGACGCTGCTTTTACATTGACGCAAAACATCTAAATATTAGGATTAAGTTATGGCAACTACTGCAGCAGATCGTGCAAAAATCGTTAGTGAATATGCTCAAGGTGAAAATGATACTGGTAGTCCTGAAGTGCAAGTTGCACTTTTAACTAGCCGTATTACTTATTTAACAGAGCATTTCAAAAGCAACAAAAAAGACCACCATTCACGCCGCGGTTTATTGGCAATGGTTAGCCAGCGTCGTAAATTGTTAGATTACCTTAAACGTGAAAGCGTTGAGCGTTATCAAACATTGATCGCGCGTCTAGGTCTACGTAAGTAATTGACTACCCATCACATGTGCATAAAACAATTCGTGCTTTAAGATTTGTTTTGTGTGTGAAATAAAAAGCCGATAGCCCTGCATAAGCAGTGCCTCGGCTTTTTTGTTGTAAAAGATTTAACTAAGCAATTTTCGTGCTGTGAGTGAATTACATGAATGGGTTGCATGCCCGGCTTACATGAATTCATCAGAAAAATTGCTGACATAAATCGATATTGTGCGTTCGCTATTGGGTTGTGAATAGCGAACATTAAAAAGTGAAAAGGATAAATAATGTTTAATAAAGTTAAAAAAAGTATTCAGTACGGTGCGCATGAGCTCACCATTGAAACTGGTGAAATTGCCCGTCAAGCAGACGGCGCAGTATTGGTAAGTTATGGCGATACTGTTGTTTTAGTTACGGTAGTTGGTAAAACGGCTGTTAAAGCGGGTCAAGACTTTTTCCCGTTAACCGTTGATTACATGGAAAAAACATATGCGGCTGGTAAAATCCCAGGCGGTTTTTTCAAGCGCGAAGGCCGTCCTTCAGAAAAAGAAACACTTACATCACGTTTAATCGACCGTCCATTACGCCCATTATTCCCAGAAGCGTTTTTGAATGAAGTGCAAATTGTTGCAACAGTGATGTCTTCAGATCCAGAAATTGATTCTGATATTCCAGCCATTATTGGTGCTTCAGCAGCCATGGCAATTTCTGGCATTCCATTTTATGGTCCGCTAGGCGCAGCGCGTGTTGGCTACATCAATGAAGAATATGTGATTAACCCAACTAAAACTCAATTGCTAGAAACCGAGTTAGATTTAGTGGTTGCGGCCACAGAAACAGCTGTAATGATGGTTGAATCTGAAGCGAAAGAGCTTTCAGAAGAAGTCATGTTAGGCGCGGTTGTCTTTGGTCACAATGCAATGCAATCTGTCATCACGATGATTAACGAAATCGTGGCAGAAGTAGGTAAAGACGCTTGGGATTGGTCAGCACCAGAGCCAGATACTGCGTTAATTGAAAAAGTGGCTGCGATTGCTGCTGCAGATGTTAATGCGGCATTCCAAATTAAAGCAAAAGGCCCACGTTCAGCTAAGTTAGACGAAATTAAAAATCGTTTAATGTCTGAGCTTATTACTGAAGCAACTTCAACAGAAGACGCGAACAAAATTAAAACAGAGTTCTTTAATTTAGAAGCTAAAACTGTTCGTAGCCAAATTTTAAATGGCGAGCCACGTATTGATGGCCGTGACACACGCACTGTGCGCCCTATTACTGTGCGTACTGGTGTATTGCCACGTACACATGGTTCTGCACTATTTACCCGCGGTGAAACACAAGCTTTGGTGGTTGTAACGCTAGGTACAGGCCGCGATGAGCAAGTGATTGATGCACTACAAGGCGAGTTTAAAGACCGCTTTATGTTGCATTACAACATGCCTCCGTATGCTACTGGTGAAACTGGCCGTGTGGGTACACCAAAACGTCGCGAAATCGGTCATGGCCGTTTAGCTAAACGTGCATTGTTGGCTGCATTGCCATCTGCTGATGAATTTGGTTACACAGTACGTATCGTGTCAGAAATTACTGAATCTAACGGTTCTAGCTCTATGGCTTCAGTGTGTGGCGGTAGCTTAGCCATGATGGACGCTGGCGTACCTTTAAAAAATCACGTTGCAGGTATCGCGATGGGTTTAATTAAAGAAGGTAACCGCGTTGCAGTATTAACTGACATTTTAGGCGACGAAGATCATCTAGGTGATATGGACTTTAAAGTAGCAGGTACTGATGAAGGTATTACTGCTTTGCAAATGGACATTAAAATTACCGGTATTACTGCAGAAATTATGCAAGTGGCCTTAGCGCAAGCTAAAGAAGGTCGCGCGCATATTCTAGGCATTATGAAAGCGGCAATGACGACTGCAAGTACTGAAATGTCAGCTTTTGCACCACGTATTATCACCATGAAAATCAATCCAGAAAAAATCCGTGATGTGATCGGTAAAGGCGGCGCGGTCATTCGTGCGCTCACTGAAGAAACTGGTACTACGATTGACATTGAAGATGACGGTACTGTGAAAATTGCATGTACTAGTTCTGAAGCGGGTGCTGAAGCGCAACGTAGAATTGCTGAGATTACTGCAGAAGTTGAAATCGGTAATGTTTACGAAGGTACTGTGCTTAAATTACTTGATTTCGGTGCGATCGTGTCACTAATTCCTGGTAAAGATGGCTTATTACACATTTCACAAATTGCACATCAACGTGTGAATGCAGTGAGTGACTTCCTAAAAGAAGGCGATGTGGTTAAAGTTAAAGTAGTAGAAGCTGACGAAAAAGGCCGCGTGCGTTTAAGCATGAAAGCCCTAATCGACGCGCCTGCTACCGAAGCTAAAGCTGAGACAGAAGCTGACGAATAGGTTTACGTGTAACAGCAAGTAAATAGTAGTCAAACAAAAGCCCGCGAAAGCGGGCTTTTGTTTTGGGGTTTTGTGTTTAGATTTATAAGTGCGACTTATAAATCCAAAGTTTATTTAGCCACTTGTTTTTCGCGCATCTCATCAAGCGTTTTGCAATCAATACACAATGTTGCTGTTGGGCGCGCTTCAAGACGTTTCAAGCCAATTTCAATGCCGCAACCTTCGCAATAGCCATATTCTTTAGCCTCGATATTACGTAAAGTTTCATCGATTTTTTTAATCAATTTACGCTCACGGTCACGGTTACGCAACTCTAAAGTCATGTCAGACTCTTGACTAGCGCGATCGTTAGGGTCAGCAAACATGGTCACTTCATCTTGCATGGTGTGCACAGTTTTATCAAGATCGTTACTTAATTCAGATTTCCAGTCATTTAAAATCTTACGAAAATGATTGAGCTGACCTTTGCTCATGTATTCTTCATCAGGTTTAGGTTGATAAGGGGTAAATTGTTTTGCAATCACTGCTGCCATATTGTCTGCCCAATACTTAAAAGGTACTTAAAATAAGTACTTGAAAAATTACTTGAAAAAAGTGTTATTTAAAACAATCGCACTAAAAAAAATCGCTAAAAATAACATGGATTGTAAAATTGCGCGTGAGTGTACACTGATTAAAGGTTTGATGCAAAGTGAGGCTTTAATTATGCTAATTGCTTGAATTATTAGCCCAAAATAGCAATTATTGTCCACTCATTTCTAAGGCTAGTAGCGTATTTTCCATCAAGGTTGCAACCGTCATCGGCCCAACGCCACCCGGTACAGGGGTAATAAAGCCCGCGCGAGTCTTCGCCACATTAAATTCAACGTCACCGGCAAGCGTGCCGTCCGCTAATCGATTAATACCAATATCAATCACAATTGCACCGGGTTTAATCCAGTCACCTTTGACTAGCCCAGGCTTACCTGCCGCCGCAACCACTAAATCTGCGCCCATAATCAGCTTACTTAAATCTTTAGTGTGGCGATGGCAACTGGTGACGGTTGCGCCCGCTAAAAGCAATTCAAGCGCCATAGGGCGGCCTACATGGTTCGACACGCCCACAACAATCGCGTCTAAGCCCATTAAATTAACATTCATAGCATTGAGCATCTTAATCACGCCAAACGGCGTACAGGAGCGTAGCGTAGGCTGACGCACCGCTAGCCTACCTATGTTGTACGGATGAAAGCCATCTACGTCTTTAGTGGGGCTAACACGCTCAACTACATGCTCATCATTAATGTGTGCAGGTAAAGGCAGTTGTATAAGTATGCCGTCGATGTTGTTGTCAGCATTCAATTGATCAATAAGATTTAACAACTCTGATTCTGTAGTGGTAGCTGGCAAGTCGTAAGCGGTAGAAACAATACCTACTTTTTCACAAGCTAAACGCTTATTACGCACGTAAATGGATGAGGCGGGATCGCCACCTACCAAAATTACGGCTAATCCTGGCGCACGTTTATTAGCCAAAATGCGATTGTCGATTTTTGTCTTAATATTGGTTAAAAGGTCTGCTGCAATGGCTTTGCCATCAATTATTTGAGCTGTCATTGCTTAATTTTACTTATTATTCAAAATAAAGTGATATTTTATCATATATCATTTGACCTACCCCCCAGATTCCAGTATATTTCTGCGCTTCGGCGTGTAGCGTAGCCTGGTAGCGCGCCTGCTTTGGGAGCAGGATGTCGGGAGTTCGAATCTCTCCACGCCGACCAAATTTTTAGGTCATTGAATATGAATATATTCGATGACCTAAAGTTAAAGTCAGCCCGAAAAATTTAGACTATGTCTAGTTATACTGTGTCTTGTTATATTGTGCCTTAGTATAAAACCTTTGTAACCAATATCTGCCCGTAGCTCAACCGGATAGAGCACCAGCCTTCTAAGCTGGGGGTTACAGGTTCGATTCCTGTCGGGCAGACCA
>CANFZA010000074.1 GCA_947451235.1 Methylophilaceae bacterium
GGCTTTGGCGCTAATGCAATGGCTGATTCAACAACAGATATCGTTAACGCGCTAGTAGCTAAAGGCGTATTAACAGAAGAAGAAGGCGCTTTATTAACTAAAGGCCGTACAGACGAAGCTGCTGGTCAAGCTAAAGCTTTGAAAAAAGCAGGTAAAGTTTCAGTTTCTGATGCGATTGATAACGCAACTGTTTACGGTGATATCCGTGTACGTTACGAAGATCGTTCAGGTAGTGGTCTAGCTGGTTCAGCTCCATCAACTTTAGTGGTTGATGAAACAAGACAACGTGCGCGCTATAAAATGACACTAGGTGTTAAAACAACATCAGGTGATTGGAATACAGATCTAGCAATTGCAATGGGTGCAAATGGTCGCTCAGACAATGCAACATTTGGTAAATCTGCTGGTACAAATATCAATGATAAAGAAGCTTTGTTTATTAAACGCGCAGTAATTGGATACAAAGCTACTGACTGGTTAAGTTTTGAAGCTGGTCGTATGAATAATCCATTGTATACAACACCAATGGTTTGGGATGCTGACTTGAATTTTGAAGGTTTAGCTGAAAAAGTTAATTATAAAGTTGGTAATACTGATTTATTCTTCACTGCAGCACAAGCACAGTATCAAGGTGATCGTAAGAACTTCAGTACAACTGGAGACACTATTACTACTGAGTTGTTTGCATTTCAAGGCGGTGTAAAGTTCCCTATTACTGAAAATGCTTCAGCAAAAGCTGCTTTGACTTACACAACATTAAGTCATAACACTAGCACTACACCGTTTAAACCAGGTTTAGCTACAGATGGTTCAGGTGTTGCAGCTGTTACTGGTGTTGTTGGTAGCGCATCAGCTAACTACGTTAAAGCTGTAACAGCAGCAACTGGTTACTCAATTGCTGCTTCAGGTGTTAATGATTTAGATACAATTGAAATTCCAGCAGAAGTAAATATGATGGTTTCAAGTAACGTTGGTATCCGTTTATTCGGTGATTACGCATACAATACTAAAGCTGATGATCGTGCAAACCACTCTGGTCTAACAACTACGGGTTCAAGCACTAGTGATGGTTCTGCATGGATGCTAGGTTTTGCCGTTGGTTCAGCTAAAGATCTTAAAGCTTTTGAAGGCAATAAAATGGCTAAAGGTGACTGGTCTGCACGTCTTTGGTACCAAGATGTTGGTGTTTGGTCAGTTGATGCCAATGCTGTTGATTCAGACTTTATGGATTCACGTGTAAATATGAAAGGTACAACCTTTAAAGCACAATACAATGTACAAGACAACGTGGCAGTTAACTTTGCTTACGGTCACGCTACACGTAAAAATGGTACCTACGGTACAGCCGGTGCTGCAAGTGACCTTGCTTTAAACTTGAACAGCTTTGACTTAGTTCAATTAGATCTAACTTACAAATTCTAAGAATCACTTCTTAGTCTTGTAAATCTAAAACCCGCTTCGGCGGGTTTTTTTATATGTGTAATTAACGCACTTACAACAGAATATACTTTTACCAATACACAAGAAAGCGAGCTTAGTAATCGCTAACTTGGCTAGCATCACCAAATCCAACAATCCACCATGCTGTATAATCCACCCATATTTACTTAGCACAGGGTTACACTTATGTATAAACATCCACTTCTTAACCGCGATAAGATGTCTCCTCAAGAGGCTTTGGATATTTTAATTGAGGGTAATCATAGGTTTACCAATAACTTATCCGTGAGCAAAGATTTGCTTAATCTGGTGATGCTGACTAAAGATAGACAACATCCATTTACTTCGGTGTTAAGTTGTAGCGATTCGCGTGCACCTGTTGAAATGTTGTTTGATCAAGCTTTGGGTGATGTATTCAGTGTGCGTTTGGCGGGTAATATTGCTTCAGATAAAGTGATAGGGAGCCTTGAGTTTAGCTCCAAGTATTTAGGCAGTAAATTGATTGTTGTGTTGGGTCACACCGATTGTGGTGCGGTAAAAGCCGCTTGTGATAATTTTAGAGAAGGCCATATTGGTGAAATTATCAATTTAATTCGCCCAGCCGTGCGGTTGGAAAAATCCATAGTAGAGAATCGTGATTCTACAAATGCAGAATTTCTAGATAAAGTTTGTGCACTTAACGTGCGTGTACAAATTAATGAAATTATTCATAGCAGCGACATTATTCAAGATTTGTTAGCCGCAAAACAAATTGGCATGGTGGGCGGCGTTTATAATTTAGCCACAGGAGAAGTCAGCTTTTTACCAGATACTTTGATGTTATAGCTAATTCTGCAAATAATGATGAGCGATAGGATTTTGTAGGAGCGGTCTGTGACCGCGAACACTGGCTTTCGCGGTCACAACCGCTCCTACAAAAACAGAGGCGTGACTTACATTATTGATGCAACTGGCTATATAAGGGACTATGAACCAGCGCTTTCGCGGTCACAGACCGCTCCTACAAAAATCAGATACGTAATTGATATTATTGATGGGACTGGCTATATAAGGCGGAACGCTGGGCTTTAGGGGGTATAATCGCGTTTTCTAAGTAGCTTTAGTTTCATGCTTTATTTCACCCCTTTATTTCACCTTTTAGTCCCACCTTTATTGTGAGTTTCAGTCATGCATCCTAAACAAGATACCAGCACTTTACTTTCTACCCTTAAATATTTTCTTAACCCAAATGATGGACGTTATGAAGATTTAGCCAAAGGCAATGTTACTAAAAACATCATTAAAGATTTAACTGCTGGTTTAGTGGTGGCAATGGTTGCCATTCCATTGGCGATGGGCTTTGCAATGGCCAGTGGTTTGCGTCCTGAACAAGGCATTGTAGGCGGGGCGGTAGCAGGTTTACTGGGGGCGTTGTTTGGCGGCAGTAAATATCAGGTTTATGGCCCAACGGCGGCTTATATTCCTATTATTGCTGGCTTAATGGCTACTTACAATCACAGTTTTTTAGTGCTGGCTTCTATGTTGGCCGGCGTGATGTTAATGCTGACTGGCTTAGCTAGAAAAGGCAAAATCGTTACACTAGTGCCGCATTCTATTGTGGTGGGTTTTACCATAGGCATTGCCGTGGTGATTGCTTTTTCTCAAATGGGTGAGGTGTTCGGTTTCCACCAGAAAATTGGTTACGACTTTATCGGTCAAATCCAAAAAACCATTGCTTACATGGGCGAAATGAATGTTTATGCGCTTATTGTGGCATTAAGCACTTTTGCTATTTGTAAAACGCTGATTAAAATTTCTACCTTTATTCCTGCGCCAGTGTTTGGTTTAGGCTTAGGCTGGTTGGCAGCGGCAACCTTTTGGAAAGATAAAGGCTTGGTGTTAATTAAAGATAAATACGGCAGTATTCCAACTGATTTTTGGCATGTAACAATGCCAGCTTTGCCAGATATGACGACTGGAACGGTGCTATTTGATTTGTTCTATTTTGCGATTGCTATTTACTTTGTTGCCGCCATAGAGAGTTTGTTGTGTAGCCGTATGGCAGACCGCATGGCGAATAATACTGGCATACCATTTAATCCTAATAAAGAGCTTTGGGGACAAGGTTTAGTGAATATTTTCACGCCATTAATGAATGGTTTTCCACATACAGGCGCGTTGGCAAGAACAGCGGTAAACATTAAATTGGGTGCAATTTCTCCACTGGCTGGCGTGGCTAAATTTAGTTTTAAATTGCTGTTAGCTGCTTATTTGGCAACGTATTTAGAGCAAGTGCCTATGGCATGTATCGGCGGCATTTTGTTATATGTGGCTTCTGGCATGGTGAAATGGAAAGAGATTCAAGAAGTATTGGAAATGAAAAGTAAGTTTCATTTTTGGTTGATGATTTACACCGCGTTAATGGTGCCATTGACTGGTTTTTTAACGGCGGTATTGACTGCGATTGGCATATTCGCTATTGCGGTATTGCTGAAGAAAATACCATTGCATCATGCTAAAGAAGACACAGTTGAGTTGGAGTTGGCCGAGGCTAATTAGTGTTTTTGCTGTTTTGTACGAGCGGCGCCCTCGCCGCGATAGCTTAAATCTAACTGTAGGAGCGGCGCCTCGCCGCGATAGCAATGGTTAATTCTCAAATTAGCGAGTTCATTGCAACAGTTTTTCGCGGCGAGGGCGCCGCTCCTACATACGACTTTTCAAGTGCTTTAGTGCTTAGAAAATCGGAGTGCCGTTGGTACATATGACTTTTCAAGTGCTTTAGCATTTTTTTGTGGTTTTGTTCCTTAAACCTAAATATTTAAAAGCATGCTCAATTGACAATTCTCAGTTACCAATTCTTAAAACCACCTGTAGGAGCGGCGCCTCGCCGCGATAGCGATGGTTAATTCTCAAATTAGCGAGTTCATTGCAACAGTTTTTCGCGGCGAGGGCGCCGCTCCTACATTTAGGGCGCTAACTAGCGATGCCCTTCTTTTGCCATATTAATGCTGTATTTTGGAATTTCTACTACTAAATCTTGCGTGCCGACCAATGCTTGGCACGATAAGCGCGAGTTTGGCTCTAAGCCCCAAGCTTTATCCAGCAAATCATCTTCTTGGTCATTCGAGGCATTGAGTGATTTAAAGCCTTCACGAATAATCACATGGCAGGTTGTACAAGCACAGGCTTGGTCGCAGGCGTGGTCAATATCAATGTGATTGTTTAGCAGCACGTCGCAAATTGACTCGCCAGTGTTGGCTTCAAGTGCAGCGCCTTCTGGGCATAATTCTACGTGTGGTAATATGATGATTTGTGGCATGTTGTTTCCTAAATTTCTAATCGCATAATAAATTTACTGTAGGAGCGATCTTTAGATCGCGAATTGCAATGTCATCGGTAACAATCGCGATCTAAAGATCGCTCCTACAGATTAATGTCTTGTAAATTTTTACCCGCCAACGCGCGGCTGACACTGGCATTCATACGAGCGGCGGCAAAGGCTTCGGTTGCATGGTTTAGCGCTTCAACAGCTTTATGAATCGCATCGTCATCTTGTGTTTCTTTAAGCAAAGCTAGGCGCTGCATTTCTGCTTCAATAGCCTGTTTTTCTTCGACGCTGATTAAAGCACTATCGGTACTTAAGGCCATAGCCACCGCTTCTAAAATCGCGCCAGCAGCAACTCTAGCTTCAGCTAACATGCGGGCTTTTTTATCAGCCTCAGCGCTATTAAATGAAGCTTTGAGCATATTAGTAATTTCATCTTCGCTCAAGCCATATGAAGGCTTAACAGCAATGTGCGCTTCTACATTGGTCGAAGTTTCACGTGCTGAAACCGATAATAAACCATCCGCATCTACGGTAAATGTCACACGAATTCTGGCTGCGCCTGCCACCATAGGTGGAATACCGCGTAGTTCAAAGCGCGCTAGTGAGCGGCAATCGCTGACCAATTCACGTTCGCCTTGCACCACATGAATGCTCATGGCGGTTTGGCCGTCTTTGTATGTAGTAAATTCCTGCGCGCGCGCCACTGGCAAGGTGCTATTTCGGTGTATCACTCTTTCCGTCAGGCCGCCGTAGGTTTCTAAACCTAAAGACAGCGGGATTACATCGAGCAATAATAAATCTTCATCACTTTTGTTGCCGGCTAATATATTGGCTTGAATCGCTGCACCCAGCGCGACTACTTTGTCTGGGTCTAAATTAGTTAGCAATGTTTGCTTAAAATATTCCGCAACGGTTTTGCGTACTTGTGGCATTCTAGTTGCGCCACCCACCATCACTACACCGTTGATTTCTTCAACAGTTAAACCGGCATCGCGCATGGCTTTACGGGTTGGGCTCAGGGTTTTTTGCACTAAATTTTCGGTAAATGCAATAAATTCTGCTGTGGTTAATGTCAGATTTACAAATTCACCATCACTTAATAAACAGCTAATATTGGCTTCTGCGTGTTCTGTCAGCCACTCTTTGGCTTCACGCGCTTTGCTTAATAGCAAGCGTGTGTCGTGCGCATTCCGTGGCGTTAATTTGGCGCTTTCTAATATCCAGCAAAAAATACGGTGATCAAAATCATCGCCGCCAAGTGCAGAATCGCCATTGGTGGCCAATACTTCAAATACGCCTTTGCTGAGTTTTAATATGGATATATCAAACGTACCGCCGCCTAAGTCGTAAATGACGTAAATGCCTTCGCTGGCATTATCTAAACCGTAAGCGACAGCAGCAGCAGTGGGTTCATTTAATAAACGCAACACATTAATGCCGGCTAATCTGGCGGCATCTTTGGTGGCTTGGCGCTGGGCATCATCAAAATAGGCCGGTACGGTAATTACCGCGCCGACTAATTCGCCGCCCAGTGTATTTTCAGCGCGTGTTTTGAGTACTTTTAAAATTTCTGCAGATATTTCAACCGGCGTTTTAATGCCAGCCCGCGTTTCAATTTGTACCATGCCGCTAGTTTCAGTAAAGCGATAAGGTAATTGTGAAACATCTAAATCTTTAAGGCCACGACCCATGAATCTTTTCACTGAAACTATGGTGTTATGTGGATCTAAATTTTGTTGTTTTTGTGCGCTAAAACCCACGTCAATATTGCCATCTTCAACGTAATGCACTACAGAAGGTAACAAAGCATGGCCGTGCTCATCGTTGATTACATTGCTCAGCCCACTGCGTACAGTGGCCACCAGTGAATTAGTGGTGCCTAAATCTATGCCCACTGCCAACTTATGTTGGTGCGGCGCGGCGCTCATGCCAGGTTCGGATATTTGTAAAAGTGCCATAGATTTTAAAAGTAGTGTTTAAAAATAGTGTCTAAATTTGAAGTGATTCTTAATAGGTGTTTCTTGATAGCTGTGTCTTGAGCTGTAACTATAGCTCTGCTTCTAGTTGTTCAATGGCTTTGTTAATGTCGGCAACCACTTTGTCGATAAAAATCAATTTACGTGTCGCCCCTGTGGCGCTGATGTAGTCTTGCTTCACATCTATAAACGTGGCAATTTCAGATTGTAATAGTTTAGCTTCTTGCTGCATTTCACGCAGTAAATTTTCTAGTGCATTAATATTTTTGGCGCCCTTTGCATCTTCTAAACTCTCGCGCCATTCCATTTGCTGCATAAGAAAATCTAAAGGCATGGCGGTATTTGTTTCTGAAATAGCCTCTATGCCTTGCAATTCTAGAAGGTATTTCGCACGATTCGCTGGGTTCTTAAGGTTTTGATAAGCTTCGTTAGCCAGCGTAGCAAGTTGCATAGACTGCAATTTTTCAGTAGACGTTGCGCTAACAAATCGATCAGGGTGTGACTCAGATTGTATCTTGCGAAAATTACTTTCTAGTGTTGCCAGATCAATATTAAATGATGGGCTTAGGCCAAATAACTCAAAATAATTCAGGTTTAAGTCAACATTTAATGCTGGTGTAAAGCTCAAATTTTCACTCAAACTGTAAAGCTTTCACCACAACCACACTCATCTTTTACATTAGGGTTTCTAAATTTAAAGCCCTCGTTTAAACCTTCTTTGGTGAAGTCTAACTCAGTGCCGTCTATGTAAACAAGGCTTTTAGGATCAACAATAATCTTAACGCCCTTGCTTTCAAATGCGGTGTCTTCGTCGTTTAAAGTATCGACAAATTCCAGCGTGTAAGCCATGCCTGAGCAACCTGTAGTTTTAACGCCTAGACGTAAGCCTATGCCTTTACCACGATTGGCTAGGAATGTTTCAACCCGTTTTGCAGCGGTATCAGTAAGTGTGATTGCCATATTTAAATTCTTTATATGTGATTACTTTTTGTTTAGGAGCGATCTTTAGATCGCGAAAGCAATATTGCTAAAAGCTTCGCGATCTTAAGATCGCTCCTACAGTTAATTAAGCAGTTTCTTTAGCTAACTGTTTAGCTTTAATATCAGCAACAGCGGCTTTAATTGCATCTTCAGCCAATACTGAACAGTGAATTTTCACTGGCGGTAAAGCCAATTCTTCAGCAATTGCAGAGTTCTTAATTGCATAAGCTTCGTCTATGGTTTTGCCTTTTAGCCATTCTGTGACTAAAGAGCTAGAAGCAATGGCAGAGCCACAGCCATACGTTTTAAATTTTGCATCTTCAATAATACCCGCGTCATTGACTTTAATCATCAATTTCATCACGTCGCCGCAAGCAGGTGCGCCGACCATGCCAGTGCCTACGTTAGGATCATTTTTGTCTAAAGTACCCACGTTACGTGGATTTTCGTAATGGTCTAAAACTTTATCTGAATATGCCATGTTGCTCTCCTAATATGAATTAAAACGCTTCACAAACTCTGCGTTGGCAAGCCTAGCCGTACAATTTGTACTGTCTTCGACTTGCCGCCTTGATTTTGTTTCGCCTTATAATTCATTAAAATTTATTTTGTTAAATAATAACTTCTACTGTGTAGCGAATTTTAATGTGCCGCCCATTGCACCTTAGAAAGATCAATGCCATCTTTGAACATTTCCCAAAGTGGTGATAATTCTCTTAATTTATCAATTTTACTTTTCATTAAATTAATCGTGTAATCAATATCTTCTTCAGTGGTAAAGCGTCCGATTGAGAAGCGAATTGAGCTGTGCGCTAATTCATCTGAACGTCCTAATGCGCGTAATACATAGCTAGGCTCAAGGCTGGCAGAAGTACAAGCTGAACCGCTAGAAACGGCAATGCCTTTTACCGCCATAATCAAAGATTCGCCTTCTACATAATTGAAGCTGATGTTTAAGTTATGTGGCACACGGTGTTCTAAATCGCCGTTTACATACACTTCTTCCATGGTTTCTAAACCGTGTAAAAGTTTATTGCGTAATTTAAGTATGCGCGCATTTTCTACCACCATTTCTTCACGCGCAAGTTTAAACGCTTCGCCCATGCCTACAATTTGATGTGTTGCTAAAGTGCCTGAGCGCATGCCACGTTCGTGACCGCCGCCATGCATTTGTGCTTCAATACGGATGCGTGGTTTACGGCGTACATATAGGGCGCCTATGCCTTTTGGACCGTAGGTTTTGTGTGCGCAAAAGCTCATTAAATCTACTGGCAATTTTTCTAAGTCAATTTCAACTTTGCCTGTTGCTTGTGCCGCATCTACGTGAAAAATAATGTTGTTTTCGCGGCAGATGTTACCAATAGCGGTAATGTCTTGAATCACGCCGATTTCATTGTTTACAAACATCACAGAAGCTAAAACAGTATCTGGGCGTATCGCGGCTTTAAATTTTTCTAAATCAATCAAACCGTTTGGTTCTGGGTCTAAATAAGTTGCCGTAAAACCTTGGCGTTCAAGTTCACGCACAGCGTCGATAACCGCTTTATGTTCAGTAGTAATGGTAATAATGTGCTTACCTTTTTCTGAATAAAAGTTAGCCGCGCCTTTAATGGCCAAGTTGTTTGATTCTGTTGCGCCTGAAGTCCAAACGATTTCACGCGGATCTGCGCCTACTAGTTTTGCCACTTCTTCACGGGCATTTTCAACCGCTTTTTCTGCAGTCCAACCATAAGGATGGCTACGTGAAGCCGGGTTGCCAAAATGCTCGGTAATGTACGGAATCATTTTTGCAGCCACACGTGGATCAACCGGCGTTGTGGCTGAATAATCTAAATAAATCGGTTGTGCGTCTGCGCCATGAGTGTCTTTTGCAAGACCATTTTCGTCAAACATATCTTTTAATACTGGCATTTCAATTGATGCTGACATTCTTTAATTCATCCTTACCATTTATAAATCGTTAATCTAAACTGCGATTGCCTGATTAGGCAGCAATAGCGGTTAATTGTTTTAATCTTAATAATTCATTGTTCAAAATTGCTAAAAAGCTGGCAACTTGTTCTGCCGTGTTATTTGTACCAAAAGTTACGCGAACAGCACCGCGAGCGGTATCCGCATCAATACCCATAGACAAAAGTACATGGCTAGGTTCTGAGCTGTCGCTAGAGCAGGCCGAGCCGCTGGCTACGGCATAACCTTTACGGTCTAAAGCCATCACTAAAGTTTCACCTTCGATATTATCAAAACCGAAAAAACTAGTGTTGCTTAAACGCGCTACTTTGTTGCCAAATACTGTTATGTTATGCGTGTTATTGATGCTTGTTAAACCTTGTTCAAATTGTTGCCTAAGTGCTAGCGTATGGCTTGCATAATTTTTTTGCTTGGCTACGGCTAATTCACAGGCCGCGCCAAAACCAATAATGGCCGCAACGTTCTCAGTGCCACTACGCAGACCTTTTTCTTGTCCGCCACCTAGTAACAGTGGCTCAATATCCACTCGCTTATCTAAAATAAGTGCCGCAGCACCTTGCGGGCCATGTATTTTATGGCTAGAAATGGTCATCGCATGCACGTTTAAATCTGCAAAATTCAGCGGTATTTTACCTAAGCCTTGAACCGCATCGGTATGCATTAAAGCGCCGGTTGCGCGAGCCATCTCGGCAATTGCCGCAATATCTTGTATCACGCCAGTTTCGTTATTGGCCAACATCACAGAAACCAAACTAGTTGGCGCTGCAAGTTGCTGTTTTAAATTTTCTAAAATTACTTTTCCATCTGCATCTACCGCAATTTGACGGCTCATAAAACCTAGTGCTTGCATGGCTAGCGCTGGGCGAGTGACGCATGGATGTTCAATAGCACTGGTTAAAATTTGGCTAGCTGGCTTATGATTTGCCATGCCTTTAATTGCAAAATTATTAGCCTCGGTGCCACATGAAGTAAAAATCACCTGTGAACTATAAGCACCGCAAGCTTCAGCTACCTGCGCTCTAGCATGCTCAACGGCATCGCGGGCTGATCGACCAAATGTATGGCGGCTAGTGGGGTTGCCACTTTGCGCGCTTAACCACGGCAACATAGCCTCTAACACGCTGTTATCTAGCGCGGTGGTTGCATTATGATCAAAGTAAACGTGTGACATTGTTACTAGCTAGCTTAAGCTAGCGCTTTTTCTAATGGCATGGCTGTGGCTTTTCCGCCATTGGCTGATTCGTTAAGAACCGTGCCGCAAGCCCGTGGCGTAATTGATATTTTTTGCCCACTTGTTTGTGAGGCGACCATGTCAGCCAAGCTGATACCAGCCAAGTAATCTAATATTTTGCTATTCAAGGTTGCCCATAAATCGTGCGTCATGCAGCGACCTTCATCACGACAGTTTTCGTGGCCACCACATTGCGTTGCGTCTATTTGCTCGTCAACGGCATTAATAATTTCTGCGACTGAAATTTCAGCGTAATTTTTAGCCAATTTATAGCCGCCGCCTGGACCGCGAACGCTGCTCACTAAACCTTGGCGACGTAATCTGCTGAATAATTGCTCTAAATATGACAGTGAGATGCTTTGGCGTTCACTAATGCCAGCTAAGGTCACTGGTTTGATGATTGCGGCAGCCCCGCCTGCATGCTCGGCTTCGTTAACGGTAGTCGCTTCATGCATTGCAAGATCTAACATTGCAGTAACGGCAAATCTGCCTTTGGTTGTGAGTCTCATAAGTTTGGGCTAGCCTGAAAAGTTATCTAAATTCTATAATACCTGATAACTTTAGTCAACTATTAAGCGGGTTTAGTTCCCCGCTTTTTGATTCTATTTGGCGATGGTTTCTACAGCTTAATTTAGCTAGAGGGTTCCTGCTTAATATCAAAGGCAGTAGCCACTTCAGCATCGGTGCTAGCATCTGCAGTGAGCGCTTTTAGTTGTTTAGTCAGTGCAGCTAATTTTTTATCTTGTGCGGCACTGTGCGCTAATAAGGTTTGCAGTGCTTTAGAAATGGCTTCAGGGTTGAATTTGTCGTTATCATCACTCACTGCGTAAGCAGTAA